>JAUXHN010000108.1 GCA_030621515.1 Deltaproteobacteria bacterium
ACATACCAGACAAGATCCAGACATGGCAGATGGTCCAGCCGTGGTCCAAGAACAAGGAAACAGGGGAGAAGATCCCCGGCAAGATCGAAAAGACAGAGATCCCGGTGCCCGACCTCGCACCCGGGGACGTGCTCGTGGAGGTGGCCGGTTGCGGCGTGTGCCACACGGATCTCTCGTTCTTCTACTTCGGCGTTCCCACCGTCAACAAGCCCCCGATGACCCTCGGTCACGAGATCAGCGGCACGGTGGTGGCCGGCGAAGCAGATTGGATTGGCAAGGAGGTCATCATCCCCGCCGTGATGCCGTGCAACGACTGTCCCATCTGCGCCAGCGGACGCGGCAACCGATGCCTGGCCCAGAAGATGCCCGGCAACTCCATCGGAATCTACGGCGGTTTCTCGAGCCACATACCGGTTCCCGCCCGGGACCTGTGCGTGGTGGAAAACCGCGGCGACATTCCGCTCACCAACCTGGCCATCGTCGCAGACGCGGTAACCACACCGTACCAGGCGGCCATGAGAGCGGATCTCACCGAAGGCGATCTTGTCATCGTCACCGGAGCCGCCGGCGGCGTGGGTAGCTACATGGTGCAGACCGCAAAGGCGATGGGCGCGAAAGCTGTCATCGGAATAGACATCGACGACGCCAAGCTCGAAAAGGCCATGCAGTTTGGCGCGGACTTCGTTATCAACTCCCGCGACAAGGACCTGAAGGCCGTCAAGGGCGAGATCAAGGCGTTCTGCAAGGAGAACGGATTACCCCACAACTACGGCTGGAAGATCTTCGAAGTAACAGGGGTCAAGGCCGCCCAGGAGATCGCTCTGGGCCTCCTGTCGTTCGTGGGCAAGCTGATAGTGGTCGGCTTCTCCATGGCCAAGCTGGAGTACAACATCTCCAAGCTCATGGCCTTCGACGCCGAGGTGATCGGAACCTGGGGATGCCTCCCCGAGTACTACCCCAAAGTTCTGGAGATGGTCCTCGACGGTCGCATCAAGGTGAACCCCTTCACCGAGACGCGGCCCATGAGCACCATCGTGCAGGTCTTCGAGGACGCCCACGCGGGCAAGCTCGACAAGCGCATCGTCCTGACACCCGATTTCTAGCGAATTCCCACGTTGGGCCCCTGGGTCAAGTTCGAAAACAATTCCTGTTTTTTTCTAACAATGTAATAATTTCAAAATAGATTCGTTCGGCAACGTCCAGAGCAGGTCGTCCTCGGGCGACGCATACCCGACCAGTGACAACTCATGGGCCCCATTCATCCGCGTGGTGGCGATCCCCTGAACACGCGCTCATGGAACGTTCGCCGTAAGGGGCTTTGACGCGGATCAATCGCAGCGCAGGTGCCGGATCTCCTCGTGATGAAAGCCGTTGCCGACGCCGACCACGTGGTTCGCTCCCGCACCCCAGATGGCTTGAAAATCCGCGTACGGTCGCGGCGCCTCCGCAAACGAAGAGCCGTCAAAGTGCCACAATCGACCCTCCAGATCCTCCTCGTCGGGCACCTCCCCACCGAAGTACACGTCGTTCGCCCCGCTGCCCCACACGGAATGAAAGACAGTGTACGTCTCATCGTCCACCACCTGCCAGACGACCCCGTCGAAGCGCAGGATGATCCCCGTGCCCACATCATTGTAGGCAATCCAGTCTCCACCGACGGCCCAGACGTCGCCCGCGCCGCTGCCCCACACTGCCTCCAGGTTGCGCCCGGTGTCCACGACCTCCACGGCCCAGCTACCGGCGGCACCGTGAAACAAGGTCCCGTTGTCGCCGACGATGAAGACGTCGCCCGCGCCGCTGCCCCACACCCTATTCAACCAGACGTCACTGCCCAGATCTTCCTCGCTCCAGGAGCCACCATCGAAGTGCGCTACCGTGGCCACCGCGCCGACGTTGCCCACGACGTAGATATCCGCCGCTCCCGAACCCCAGATCCCGCGCCAGATGGCGCCGGTATTTTCGTACAGCACCTCGGACTCATCCCCACCGAAGCACAGAACTGCACCGTCGGCGATAATATAGAGTTCATCCGCAGACACTCCCCAGATGCCCCGGAAGCTCTCGTACTCAACATGCAGGCTCTGCGTCCACTGACCGCCTCCCTGCCAGCGCAGCAGCACCGCTCCCACCTCGAAGCCGTCATTCTTCTCACCTCCAACGATGAAGATGTCGTTTGTATCCTGGCCCCAGACTCCCTCCAACCGGTGCTCCACCGGGTAGTCGACGATACCTTCGTCGTGCCAGGTCGGTTCTTCGCACTCCTGCCCGGTGTCCGTGTCAGAGTCCGTGTCAGAGTCCGTGTCAGAGTCCGTATCCGAATCCGTGTCCACGTCGCCACCGGAATCATTTCCGGAATCGTCGTCAACACACCCCGCCACCAGCATCAACATCCACGACAGCCCAAGGAGAAACAGCATCCTTCCATTCATCGTCACACCTCCTTCTTCAGTTTCCCGCACAACTGCTAGTCTGACAAGCGGGGATACCTCCCCCCCGCGACGCGCGCAGTCCGCATGATGATGTGCCGCAATTGAAGTAATATAGTAGAATGAAGTTGGAGACAGCCGGGTTTTCGGCTCAGTCAACCAAGGAGAGCCACTCGATGAAAGCAATACTCACAATTCTGCTCGCCATGCCCGCGTTGGCCGCTGGCCTGCCCGCCTGCGGGAACGGCTCGTCGAGCGACGCCGACTCCGGCGCTGATAGCGATGCGGATACGGACTCGGACAGCGACACGGATACCGATACCGACACCGACAGCGACACGGATACCGACACGTCCGATCCGGACGGCGAACTGCTGGTGCTGACCTACAACGTGGCCGGCCTGCCCGACTGGCTGTCCGGCTCCAACCCCGCGGTCAACATCCCGCTGATCAGCCCGCTGCTCAACGGCTACGATCTGGCCCTGGTGCAGGAGGACTTCTGGTACCATGACGAACTCGCGGCCGGCGCCGACCACCCCTACCAGTCCGATCCGCTGGTCGAAAACCCCACGCTGGTCAACATGGGCGACGGGCTCAACCGGTTCTCGGACTTCCCGCTCACAGAGCTGACCCGGATCGCCTGGATCGAGTGCAACGGCCTGATCGACTCCAACAACGACTGCCTGACCTCCAAGGGGTTCTCGGTTAGCGCGGTCACGCTCGGAGAGGGGGCGATCGTCTGGGTCTATAACCTGCACATGGACGCCGGCGGAGGTGCGGGCGACATCGCTGCCCGGGAAGCGCAAACCGCACAGCTCGCCGACGACATCGCCACCCGCACTGCGGGCGGCGCCCTGCTCGTGGCCGGCGACACCAACCTGCACGAGGACTGGCCCGAGGACATGGTGATCCTCGACGGATTCCTCGCGACGGTCGGGCTCGAGGACGCCTGTCGGTTGCTCGACTGCGGCGACGAGCGTTACGATCGGATCATGTTTCGATCATCGGCCGAGCTTACGATCGAGCCGGTCACCTGGGATACGCCGGACGAGTTCGTCGACTCCTCGGACGGCCCGCTGTCCGATCACTTGCCCGTGGCGGTCGGCTTCGAGTGGAGCGCGGAGTAAATCGACTTCAGCAACGTCCAGAGCAGGTCGTCCTCGGACGACGCATTCCCATGTCACAGACCCTTGACAGCCCATCGCACAAGATGAAATAAAGATCGTCTTTCGCATTCAACAAATTCGTTTGAGCAAGGTGGCAAGCCAATGATGCAATATTCGAAGATCAAGGTGGAATTGATACATGATGATCAATTCCTGCACATCGTCCTCGCGTCACCCCCGGCCAATATCCTGGACGGCGCGACCATGGGAGAAATAGCCGATTGTCTGGACCGGGAAGGCACGAAGGACTCTCTCAAGGGGATCATTTTCGAGGGCGAGGGCAAGCACTTCTGCTTCGGCGCCAGCGTGGAGGAGCACACCAAGGAGCGCGCAGGGGAGATGATCGGCTCGTTCCACGGGCTCTTCAAGAAGCTGCTCGCGACGACGGTCCCGACGATAGCGCTCGTCCGCGGACAATGTCTGGGCGGCGGAATGGAGCTGGCGCTGTTTTGCAACTTCATCATCGCGGAGCCCTCGGCCAAGTTCGGCCAACCCGAGATTCAACTCGGCGTGCTCCCGCCGGTGGCCGCACAGCTACTGCCGGGAATCATCGGCCAACTCCGAGCCGACGACATGATACTCACGGGCCGTTCCATCGACGCCCAGACCGCCCACAACTGGGGTCTGGTTCACGAGGTGGCGGATGACGGAAAGGCGGCCCTGGACAAGCTGCTCACCAAGCACCTGGCCCCAAAGAGCGCGCAATCCCTGAGGTTCGCAAACCGCGCCTCGCGCTCATCCTGGTACCGGGAGCTTCCCGAGAGGCTCGACGAAATGGAGCACCTTTACGTCAAGGAGCTCATGGAGAGTGAGGACGCGAACGAGGGCATCAACTCGTTCCTCGAAAAACGCAAACCAGAATGGAAAAACCGCTGAGCATTCGATTCAGTCGAACTTTCTGGATAAAGGAGAAAACAAATGGCCTTCAAAAAGAGTTACATCCCTTACGGTGGTTACTGGAGCAGCCCTTACGCCAAATGGCAGGGGAGCCTGGCAGAACTTCACGCCCTCGAGCTCGCGGCCGCCACTGCGCGCAAATTTTTCGAGGCCAGGAAGATCGACCCAAAGAAACTTGAAAACATGTACCTGGGGATGACCATCCCGCAGACCCAGTGTTTCTACGGCGGCCCATGGACGGCTGCAATGCTCGGCGGCGAGAGAATCTCCGGACCGGTGGTCAACCAGGCCTGCATCACGGGCATCGTCTGCACCAAGATGGCCGGTCAGGACGTGGACTCCGACATCGTCAAGGCCAGCCTGGTGGTCACCGCCGATCGCTGCTCCAACGGGCCGCATCTTTACTATCCCTCGCAGAAAGCCCCCGGCGCTACCGGCAAGGCCGAGGACTGGGTATGGGACAACTTCGGCGAAGACCCGTGGGCGAAGAACGCCATGATCGAGACCGCTGAAAACGTGGCAAAGGAGCACGGAGTCACCCGCGAGCAGAACGATGATGTCGCCGCCCGCCGCTCCGAGCAGTACCAGGAAGCCCTCAAGGACGACGGCGCGTTCCACAAGCGCTTCATGATCCCCGTCACCGTGGGACGCGGCAAGAGGGCCAAGGACATCACCACCGACGAGGGGATATTCCCGACAACTATCGAGGGCCTCAGGGCCCTCAGGCCCGTGCTGCCCGGCGGAACGATTACCTTCGGAGCACAGACCCACCCCGCGGACGGCAACACCGGCATGATCGTCGCCACCAGGGAGATGGCCGACGAGTTCTCAACCGACAAGAGCTTGACTATAAAGCTCATCGGATTCGGGACCGCCCGCGAAAAGAAGGGCTACATGGCCGCGGCAACTATCCCCGCCACCAAACTCGCCCTTGCGGACGCAGACGTGAAAATGTCCGACATCAAGGTCGTGAAGACGCATAACCCGTTCGCGGTCAACGATATTGCATGGGCGAACGAGTTCGGTTTCGACATAAATGACATGAACAACTACGGCAGCTCCATGATCTGGGGACACCCCCAGGGACCGACCGCTCTTCGTACGGTGATCGAGCTCATCGAGGAGCTGGTCATCAAGGGCGGCGGCTACGGGATGTTCACAGGTTGCGCTGCCGGCGATACCGCCGGAGCATTGATTATCAAAATCGACTAGGAGGACAGGATGCATCTCAAAGGCAAGAGCGCGATCGTTACCGGCGGCAGCCTTGGTATCGGCGCCGCCATCGCAAAGACACTGGCGGACCTTGGCGCCAACGTGGCAATCAATTACCGCAAGCACGACACCGAAGCAAAACAGGTCGTCGCCGACATTGAAGCGATGGGCGTCAAGGGGCTGGCCGTCAAGGCCGATGTGTCCAGCTTCCAGGACGCTCAGAACATGGCCGCACAGGCCAGGGAGACCTTCGGCGGCCTCGATATTCTGGTGTGCAACGCGGGCATCAACTGGGACGGCGTGATCTGGAAGATGACCGAGGAACAGTGGGACAAGGTCATCGAGGTCAACCTCAAGGGCTACTTCAATTACGCAAGAGCCGTCACGCCCGGATTCCGCGAGCAGAAATCAGGCAAGATCATCAACGTGACATCCATCAACGGACTGCGCGGCAAGTTCGGCCAGTCCAACTACACGGCGTCCAAGGGCGGCATCATCGCCATGACGAAGACCATGGCCCGCGAGCTCGGAAACAAGAACATCAACGTCAACGCTGTGGCCCCGGGCCTCATCGAGACCGACATGGTGGCCGCAATGGACGAGGAGGCCAAGGATCGCTCACGCAAGGAGATCGTATTGGGGCGGCTGGGACAACCCGATGAAATAGCCAACGTGGTTGCGTTCTTCGCGTCCGATCTCTCGCGTCATGTGACCGGCCAGGTGCTCAACGTGGACGGCGGCCAGCTGATCTCATAACTGTCGGGGCGGCCTGCCCGCCCTCTTGGAGGATCTTTTCATGACCAAACTCAACGATATAGTCGCAGTTTCCGCCGTACGCACCCCCATGGGAAGCTTCGGTGGAACTCTCAAGGAGGTCGCCTCGTTTCACCTGGGCGCCACGGCCATCAAGGCCGCGCTGGAGCGCTCCGGCTTCGAGGGCAAGGATCTCGCAGAGGTGATCTACGGCTCCTGTCGGCAGGCGGGCAACGGCCCCAATCCATCCCGTTCCGCTTCGATCTTCGCGGGGATTCCGGTGGAGGTTCCGACCGACACACTCAACATGGCGTGCCCCTCGGGCATGAAGTCCATCATGCTGGCGGCCCAGGGCATCATGACCGGACAGGGCGAGGTCTTCATGACCGGTGGAATGGACTCCATGTCCACCATCCCGTACCTGCTCAAGAACGTTCGCTTTCAGGGCTTCAAGATGGGCGACAAGACCCTGGAGGACGGCTGGTCGGATTCCATCGATCCCACTTGTGGATACGGCATGGGCGGCACCGCGGAGAACCTGGTGGAGAAACACGGGATCTCCCGCGAAGCTCAGGATGCTTTTGCCGTGGAAAGCCACAAGAAAGCACTCGCGGCAATCGAAGCGGGCCGTTTCAAGGACGAGATCGTCCCGGTTACGATTCCCGCCACCCGCAAGACGCCCGAGTTCCAGTTCGACACCGACGAAACCCCACGCGCGGGAACCAGCATCGAGAAACTGGCGAAGCTTCGTGCAGCGTTCAAGAAGGACGGATCCGTCACCGCCGGAAACGCGTGCGGCATGTCCGACGGCGCCTGCGCCCTTGTCATCACCACCCGTGAGCGCGCGGCGGCGGCCGGCGTGAAGCCCCTGTTCAGCATCGTGTCCTACTCCACCGCCTCCGTCGACGGCAAGTTCATGGGCGAAGGTCCCGGGATCTCGATCCCGATCGCCCTCGACAGGGCGAACATGTCCCTGACCGACATGGACCTTTACGAGGTGAACGAGGCCTTCGCGGTGCAGGTGCTCACCAATGAGAAGATGCTGAAGTGGGACAACAGCAAGCTCAACGTCAACGGCGGAGCCATCGCCCTCGGTCACCCCACCGGGATCTCCGGCGCGAGGATCGTGGTCACCCTGTACAACGCCCTCAAGCAGCGTGACAAGGAGATCGGTATTGCGGCTATCTGCGGCGGCGGCGGCGTCACCTCTGCCATGGTAATCAAACGCGAGAATTAAAGCCGGCTTCTATCATCATCTTCCCCTTCCGACATTGTTCCAGCAGAAGTCGCGTGGTACCTTCGTGTGGTCGATATAGTGAAGGGAGATATCCATGGCCAGCCAGGATAATGACGGGAAGCCGCTAGATCGCATCGTTGTCAATCCCAAGATAATGGTAGGCAGACCTGTGATTAGAGGGACGCGTCTTTCGGTCGAGTTCATTTTGGGCCTGCTCGCACGAGGTATGACATCGGAAGAGATCCTTGCCGAGTATGAGGGACTCGCACGAGAGGACATATTGGCCTGTTTATCCTTTGCGTCGCAGGCTCTTGGCGATTCATCGTTCGTTTCGTTCGACACTGAGGTTGCGTGAAGTCTTGAAGTTCCTCGTCGACGAATGTGCCGGACCTTTTCTGGCTCAATGGCTCGCATCGAAAGGATACGATGTGTTCTCGGTTTTTGCGTCTGCAAGGGGAGCCGACGATGATTGGATTCTGGACAAGGCGTTTGTTGAAAACCGTGTGCTCATAACCAACGACAAGGGGTTTGGGGAGAAAATCTTCCGGTCCGGTGCGCCCCACAAAGGTGTCGTGTTGCTCAGGTTGGCAGATGAGACCCCGGCGGCAAAGGTGAAGGTTATGTCCAGACTTCTCGCATCCTTTTCGGGAGAACTGGAAGGCGCATACGTCGTGGCCACCGAAAGAAATGTTCGCATTGCCAAATAGGGGCTACGTACACATTCGGGGCAGTCAGGAATGATCCCCCCAACACGGTGCCAGTCACTTTCATTCTTCATTTATTTCATAATGTTAGGCCACACGATCGATATTACATCTTAATAGAGTGCGCCGCTACTTGCCCTCTTCCAACTCCCTGAGGCGGAACCGGACTATTTTACCGTTCGGGTTCTTGGGCAGATCGTCCACGAACTGGACCCAGCGCGGATACTTGTACTTGGCCAGACGTTCTCGAACGTAAGCCTTCAACTCATCGGCCAGGTCATCGCTCGCGGCGCTCCTGTCGCTCAGCACCACGAAGGCCTTGGGCTTGACGAGCCCTTCGGTATCCTCGTGCCCGACCACGGCGCATTCCACCACCGCCGGGTGCTCCGAGACGCAACGCTCCACCTCTATGGGCGATACCCAGATGCCCCCCACCTTGAGCATGTCGTCGCCGCGGCCATGACACCAGTAGTAGCCGTCCTCGTCCTGGTGGAACTTGTCACCGGTGTTGATCCACTCGCCCACCATGGTGGATCTGGTCTTGTCACGTTTTCGCCAGTACAGCTGCGCGGCGCTGTCCCCTTTTACATGAAGGGTGCCTATCTCGCCGGGAGGCACCTTCACTCCGTCGTCGCCGACCAGCTTTATCTCGTATCCCGGCACGGGCTTCCCGGTGCTGCCGGGCCTCACTTCACCGGGGCGGTTGGACAGGAAAATATGAGCCATCTCGGTGGATCCTATGCCGTCAACGATCTCGATGCCGTAGCGGGCCTTCCACCTGTGGTAGAGATCCGTGGGCAGCGCCTCCCCTGCGGAGATGCACAGGCGCACCGATGAGAGCTCGTGATCGGAGTTGGGATCCAGAGGCTTGCTGTCCTGCTTCTCGGCGTGATCGAGCATCGCCGCGTACAGGGTCGGAACGCCGAAGAAGAGGGTCGGTCGATGCCTGACCAGAAGATCGTACATCAGCGAAGGGGTCGGTCGCTCGGGATAGATGACCGCCGTTCCACCCACGGCGAGCGGGAACGCGTTTGAGTTGCCCAGTCCGTAGGCAAAAAACAGGCGCGCCGCCGAGAGCGTGATGTCGTTCTCGTTCATCCCGAGCACGCCCTTCGCGTAGTTCTCCGAACACACCACCATATCGTACTGGGAGTGGATTGTTCCCTTGGGAGAGCCGGTGCTCCCCGAAGAGTATAGCCAGAACCCCACGTCGTCCCTTGTTGTGGCCGCCGACTTGCACGTGCTCGGAGCTCGACGATATTTCTGTTTGAAGGGGATCTTGGCGCCCTCCCCTTCCTCTATAACCACCAGGTCTCGAAGATACGGCAGATCGCCGGTAATCTCGTAAATCATCGGAACGATCGGCGCGCTGCAGATGAGCACCTTCGCCCGGGTGTCGTTCAGGAAGTAGTGATAATCCTCGGAAGTCATCATGGTGTTGCACGGCACCGGAACCGCGCCGATGCGGATGGCGCCCCAGTAACACGCGTAGAACTCGGGCGTGTCCAGGAGCAGGAGCGCTATCCTGTCCTCGATGCGAACTCCCAGATCGACCAGCGCGTTGGCGGTCTTGTTGACCATTTTTTGCAGATCGTTGTACGTGTAATTTCGCCCGGGCGAGATGATGGCGATCTTGTGGCCTCGCCCCTGTCGCACGTTGCGATCGATGAAGTAGTCCGCCGCGTTGAAGTGCTGGATGTCGCTGTCGCTCATGCTCTCACTTTCCCTCGAAGACAGGCCGCTCCTTGCCGCCCACGGAGCCCAGGCCGACCCTGGCGTCCGAAGTGGCGAAGATCTTCGGCAGTCCGGCGAGCTCGAGCTCGACGCCATCCTCGATGGGCGTGTCCGAGGCCTTGTTCATGAGCTCGTGGGCCATCTTCAATGCCACCGGCGCCTTGAATCCGAGCTTCTTCGCGATCTTCTCACCCTGCTTGTCGGTGGCCTCGAACGTACCGTCGAACAGCTTGTCCGTGTTCTCGTTCGAGAAAACGGCCTCATATGCGGCGGTCGCCTCAGAGGACGGCTCAGCCAGTCCACCCGCGCCCACACCCGCCTCGATCTTCCCCTCGGCCAGGAGGGTCTTGATCATGCCCATGGTGCCACCGGACGGAGCAACACGGTCGACCAGACCCAACGCGGCGGCCTTTGCAGCCGGGACGATGTCGCCGGTGAACAGGAGATAACGGGCAACGGGCAAACCGCACCGCTTGACCATCCGCTGAGTTCCGCCCAATCCCGGGTAGATCCCGATGCCGGTCTCGGGGAACCCCATGACCGCGCCCTCGTCCGCGATGATGGCGTCACACGCCAGCGCGACCTCCGCTCCGCCGCCCAGTGCGAGTCCGTTGACACGGGCGACAACCGGCTTGGCGCACTTGTCGATTCGCAGCAGGAGCTCGGCCCCCTCGCGCGTGAATTTCTCTATCCGGGGAATGTCATTCTCATCGATTCCCCTGATGAAGAACTTGATGTCCGCGCCGGCAATGAACGCCTTGCCGCGGCCCTCGATCACGATGACCTTGACCGAAGAGTCGCCGGCGGCCCTGTCGAACGCCTCGGCCAGGGAATCCACCGTCTCGGGATCGAGCGCGTTCATGGCGTTGGGCCGGTTCATGGTTATGAGGGCTATTCCGTCCTCCACGTCGAGGTTGACCGCGTTCAGCACAAACGGCGTAGCCTTATCAAGGCGCTCGGCCAGGATCCCCGGCAGCGGGAGATCGTACTTTTTCGCGATGTCGGCGGCGGCGGCCACGGCCATTTCAACACCCTTCCTGTTGGCGAGGGCGAACGGTCCCGCCGGCCAGCGAAGGCCGACCATTGCGCCGATATCGGTATCCTCCGCAGTGGAAACGCCTTCATCTACAAGAGATGCCGCAACGAGGAGCACCACTCCCAGAAGTCTGGCTTCCACGTCCTTCACGCCTGTGTCCGACGGTTCACCCGCCAGATTCCAGTCCTGTTTCGCCGAGACCTGTTCCTTCAGACGATCGCACGGGGCGTAGAAAGGGCCCAACTCGGAGGCGAGTCCCTCGGACGCATGTTGAGCGATGGGAACGCCGGTAACGTTCATGAGCTTGAACGGACCCATGCCGATACCAAAGAACTTCATGCAGGCGTCCTCGATTGTGGGCAGATCGGCGACGCCCTCTTCGAGCAATCGAACGGACTCGTTGAGCCACGGCACGAAGAAGCGATTGACCACGAAACCTGGAGCATCCTCCGAATGAATGGCCGTCTTGCCGGTCGCCTCGGCGAACGCCCAGGAGATCTCCTTCGCCTGGGCGGACGTTGCGGAGCCGGGAATGATCTCGAGCAACCTGTTCTGGGCAGGATGGAAGAAGTAGTGCATTCCGACGATCCGCTCGGGAAGCTTCGCCCCCTTCGCGACGGCGTCAACCTTGAACGACGAAGTGTTCGTTCCCAGCACGCAATCGGGACGAACTACCTCCTCCAGATTGGCAATCAACTTGCGTTTGATTTCCAGATCCTCGAAGACCGCCTCTACAATCAAATCGCAGTCGGCCATGTCTCCAACACTGGTCGTACCCTTGATGCGCCCGAGTATCTTGTCCGGCTCACCCTCGCGAAACACGCCGCGGGCCACGCCCTTCTCCAGCATCTTGCGAATTCCCCCGAGCCCGCGCGAAAGAGGTTCTTCGGCTATATCCATCAGCACTACTTCGAGTCCCGACTGAGCCGTTTTTTGCGCGATACCCGCGCCCATTGTTCCCGCTCCGATGATTCCGATTTTCTTGATTGCTCCCATTGTTTCCTCCCTTGACCAGTACGTGGCGTTTTCCTCAAGGTCCTTATACATGTGTGATCGGTTAAACAACATGCGCAAGCCCATTTTTCTCTTTGCGCATTTTTCAAAACAGTTAAGATCTCGCCCGTGAAAAGGAGTGAACAATGATGAAAAGATTGGATGGAAAAGTAGCGATCATCACCGGCGCCGCCGCAGGGATCGGTGAGACCACCGCCAGGCTATTTGCAGCCGAGGGCGCAAAGGTGGTGGCCTGCGATGTCTCCATGGAACCGCTCGAGGAGGTCGTCGGGGCAATAAAGGCCGACGGCGGCGAGGCGATTGCGGTCAAGTGCGATGTATCACAGGAGAACGCCGTCAAGGAGATGATCCTGGCAACCATGAAGGAATTCGACAAGATTGATATCCTCATCAACAACGCCGGCATCACCCGCGACACGCTCACCCCTCGCATGTCGGTCGAGAACTGGGATCTGGTGATGTCCATCAACCTGAAGGGCACTTTTCTGTGCTCCAAGTACGCTCTGGCGAAGATGGAGCGAGGCGGCAAGGTCGTGAACACCGCATCCATCGCGACCCTGGGCAACAAGGGACAGTCCAACTACGCCGCTTCCAAGATGGGAGTGATCGGCCTGACCCGCACCCTGGCATTGGAGTACGCCCGAAAAAAAATCTGCATCAACGCCATCGCCCCCGGAGCGGTGGATACCCCAATGCTGCAGGCGGTTCCCGAGAAGATGCGCGAGAAGATGATCGAGATGATCCCGCTCGGCGAGGCCATTCCCCCCATCGATATCGCGCGGGCGCATCTATTTTTGGCCTCAGACGAAGCCAACTTCATCACCGGCCAGTGCATCTTCGTGGATGGCGGGATGAGCGTGGGGATCTAGGGGCGGCGGGGGCATGAAGTACGTAGTTCTTGTTGTGTTGGCAGCCGCGTTTTCAGCGGGTTGCTGGTCCATGCAAGAGATCATAACAGGGAACGACACCGGTGCGGACACAGATACCGACTCCGATTCTGACGGGGACGTTGATACCGACGCTGACGGCGACTCCGACTCCGATTCGGACACGAACTCCGATTCCGATGCTGATACGGATTCCGATACTGATACGGACATCGACACTGATACAGATACGGGCGGTTGCATTCCGACCTGGACCGAGCACACGGTGGATGGAGCATTCGACGGCGCCGTGTCGGTATACGCGGCGGACGTGGACGGAGACGGCGACATGGACGTGCTCGGCGCGGCATACTACGACGCGAGCATCACCTGGTGGGAGAACATCGCCGGTGACGGTACCGCATGGACCGAACACACTGTAGACGGGACATTCGACGGTGCCTATTCGGTATACGTAGCGGACGTTAACGGAGACGGCGACATGGACGTGCTCGGCGCGGCTGTGCTCGACGATGCCATCGCATGGTGGGAAAACACTTCGGGCAACGGTACTGCCTGGACCGAGCACACCGTGGATGGAGCATTCGACGGCGCCGGTTCGGTTCACGCTGCCGACGTTGACGGAGACGGCGATATGGACGTGCTCGGCACGGCTTATGGGGACGATGCCATCGCATGGTGGGAGAACACGAACGGTGACGGTACCACCTGGACCGAGCACACGGTAGACGGGGCATTCGGCGGCGCTGTTGCTGTATACACAGCCGACGTAGACGGAGACGGCGACATGGACGTGCTCGGCGCGGCATACTACGACGCGAGCATCGCGTGGTGGGAGAATACCGCAGGCAACGGTACCTCCTGGACCGAGCACACGGTGGATGGGGCATTCGATGAAGCCTATTCGGTATACGCGGCGGACGTTGACGGAGACGGCGATATGGACGTGCTCGGCGCGGCTATCGATGATGATGCAATTGCCTGGTGGGAGAACACGGCCGGTGACGGTACCACATGGACCGAGCACACGGTGGATGGGGCATTCGACGGCGCCAGATCGGTACACGCGGCGGACGTTGATGGTGACGGCGACATGGGCGTGCTCGGCGCTGCTTTGGTTGACGATGCCATCGGCCTCTGATGCTGCGCCGAGTATGTCCATGTCGCCGTCTCCGTCCACGTCCGCCGTGTATACAGAAAATGCGCCATCGAAAGCCCCATCCACAGTGTGCTCGGTCCAGGTGGTGCCGTCGCCTG
>JAUXHN010000270.1 GCA_030621515.1 Deltaproteobacteria bacterium
CCGATTTGCCAGGGAACGTGTACCCCACAATTCCGATGGCGATGCTGATCGCCAATAGCGCTACTGCGAAGTATTTTTGTGTTTTGCTAAACATAGTTGTCTTGTCCGGAAAGCGGCTCGGTTATTCCTCCCGTTTGACGATCAGTTTTTTGACGGCGGCGATGAGCTTTTGCGGTTCGACAGGTTTCTCGAAGTACTCGTTGACCTGGAGCTGATCGTCTGTGTCGACGAACTTCATACATGTGGCCTTGCCGAGACCGGTCAGCATGATGATGGGTGTCTGGACGCCCCTGGCGCGCAGCTCGCGAACCATGACGATTCCGTCGTCCAACTCTTTCATCATCACATCGAGGACCATGATATCGGGGCGCTCCTCCTCCACCAGGCGAAGCCCGTTGTCCTTGTCGTTCGCGGAAATCACTTCGTAGCCTTCTTTTTCCAGGATTATGCGACTCACCTCGATCATGGCGGGATCGTCGTCGACGAGCAGGACCTTCAACATGAGGCTCTCCTTAGGGCTCTGATCGAAATTTTCTTGCCACCTTAGACCCGATCCATCCCGGCTGACTGCGTTGCTCCTCGCTCACGTAGCCCTGCTACGTCACGCTTGTCGCGCCTTGCCATCCGGGCGCCTCGTGCCTCAGGCTTGGCAATTTAATTTCGACCAGAACCCTTTGCGCGACACAACGGTCCTATCAAGCAATCGACATGCCAATATCCTGCCTCAATTGGTCACGCGTAATGTTTTGCAGATCAGCGGGTTGTTCGTGTGCTTCGATTGCTCATGGGCAATCCGTGCACACTTGACGCGGCTCTAGTGCGACTTTGTCTTCTCCCACCACAGGTGGTTGTGCTTGCGCGCGTAGCTTTCGGATATGCGACCGCTCAGCATGGAGAAGAACGCGGGGCGTTCTGTAGAGTTGAAGACAGTCATGTAGATATGCAAGACAAGAAAGGCCACGGCCGTCATGACCGCAGCAAAGTGCACGGTTATGGCCCAGCGAATGATCTCCTCGCTGCCCGGCGCGAGTGTGATGACCAATCCGCTTCCCACTATCAGCACGATCAGCACGGCGATCCCGATGCCGAACAGTTTCTGTCCAGCGTTGTATTTTCCCTGAGGAGGCAACTCTATTTTTGAGCTGAGAAACATCTCTTTGGGCTTGAGCCAGAGCCAGCGAAGATCTGTGCGGTTCAGCGCGAGTTCGCCCAAGAAAGGAACCAGGTACCGTCTTATGCAGAAGAGACTGAATACAAGAAGCACGGAAAGCCAGACGGCACCGATGATAAAATGCAATTGGAGCATTGACTGACGGGATCCGAACAGGGAGAGCAGAGCGTTGTTTACCAGATCGGGCGTGACCCTGTACTTGCTGGCCCCGAGCAGGCCGATCCCCGTTACGAGTTGAAAGAGCCAGGCGAGCGCGTTGAACCAGTGCAGCGCGATTATGGGTTTGTCGTGACGCTTGAGCGTCGGCCTGGCCGAAAGCTCCTCGCCCTCAGTCTCCATAGCGTCGGCTTCTTTTTGTTTTCTTTTCAGCAATTGACGGAAAAAGGAGATCACCGCCCCCGTGATGACGAGCCCGATCAGCCCCATCGAACCCGGACTTATCATGCTTGCGAGGATCTTTCCCTCGATCGGAGGATGCATTTTTTGTGGATTGGGCGGGTTCTCGGAAAAGATCAGGTCCAGCACCTCTTTTTTTCCGGCGTGAAAAACATTTGGTTTTGTTTTCACCTCGTCGGTTTCCAGTTTGGCGACGTGGTGAGTCGATAGATATCGCGAGACAGCGCTATTCTTGTCGTCCAGGTCGCCGAAAATTCGGGATCCGGCCGGGCAGGTGGCGACGCACGCGGGTTGCTGTCCAGCGTCTACTTTAGGAGCGCAGAAGTCGCATTTTTCGACTCGGCCGAGATCCTTGCGATACATCCGGGCGCCAAAGGGACAGGTTTCGATGCAGTACCCGCACCCGATGCAGGTTCCCGGATCCACGATGATCCTGCCGCAGTTGTCTCGAAAGGTGGCTCCTACCGGGCAGACGTCCAGGCACGGCGCGTCCTCGCAGTGCCCGCAAAGGCCCACGTAGTGCGTGAACATGATACTCGATCGCGAAGAGGAAGGCGGCATGGGACGGACCCAGTTTCGATATGAATCCTCCGGCAGGTCCCACTCCTCCTGGCACGCGATCACGCAGGCGCCGCAGCCCACGCATCTGTCCATGTCGATTATCATCGCCTGTCGCGACATCAGCAGCTATCCTTTATATCCCATTCGAACTCGGGCGTGTCCCTTTCGGGCTCGCACAAGGGATCGTCTATTTTGGGGCTGTCGACATGCTCGGGAGCGGGGAATAACTCCTCCTCGTTGAGCGGCGTCCTGAAGGCGGATCTCTCGACGCGACACGCGTCGGTTTTTCCTTCTATCTCCTTTCCATCCCTGGTGGTAAGCCGCACGAAATTCACTCTGAATCCAGTGCCGCCGGTGGGTGGATCGATCTTGAACCGGTTTGTAAGGGCGTTGTCCGAGATTCCCCGGCCATGCGCGCGTTTCAACGCATGGGACCGGCTTCCGAATCCGTGCACCGTATAGACTACGTCGGTGCGGATGGCCGGCGTGGCCAGGATGCGAATCGGTCCCGTGCGAACACCGTCCTTGTTCTCGATGAAGACCTCGTCTCCGTCGGAGAGACCCTTGGCCCTGACAACCTCCTCGTTGACCCACAGCACGTTTCGGGGGTCCTTGCGCATTAGCCGCTCGATGTTCTGGGTGCGGGCAAAGGAGTGATACGGGCTTCGTCCGGTGGTCAGCCTGAACCATCCCATGGGTGGTTGCGAGACCGGCTCGAAGATCGGCACCGGGTGATAACCCTTGCGTTGCATGACTTCCGAGTACAGCTCGATCTTTCCGCTCGGGGTTTTGAAGTGAATCTCCTCACCGAGGTGTATAAACGGGCGTTGCTCGTCCAGGAGGTGAATTCCTTTTTCCGCAAGCTCCGTCCGGGTTATTCCCAGCGGCGCAAGGGTGGCGTCCAGGTATTTCTTTACGTCCGGGTGGATGAAACAGTCGGTGTGGCCCAGACGGTGTGCGAGTCGGCGGGCGATCCAGTAGGGGTCCTTTGCCTCGAAGCGCGGAGGCACAACCGGCTGGCGCAACGCTACAAAAGGCCGCGGATGGTTCTTTACGGCCAGGATATCGTCGTGGCGCTCCAGGTATGTTGCTTCCGGCAGGATCAGATCCGCCCACATCGCCCCTTCTGTCGGGACGATGTCGACCATTGAGATGAAATCGACCTTTTGCATCGCCTCCCTGGTTTTTCGGGGGTCGGGCAGGGACTGGATCGGATTGACCGCGTAAAACATCCACTGCTTGATGCGCGCGTCCTCGCCGATGCTGGCCTCGACGATCTCCTGGGAAGCCACCCCGAAACGCGTGAACGCATGTCGCCCGGTCGCCACGCTCTCGGCCATCTCTCCATGGCGTTTCGGGCAGGGCAGGGGCCCGAGATCGATGTCCGATCGGAGATAGTAGCCGCCTGGTCGTCCCCAAGAACCAAGGAGCGCGACGAGGATGGCCATGGCCCGACTCCGCTGAGTGTCGTTGCCGTACCACGCGCTGGAGCGACCGCAGTGGATCAGCACATTCGGTTTTTGCCGGGCCATCTCCCGGGCCTCGGCGATGATCGCGTCGCGCGGAAGCTGAGTCGTCTCCGCGGCCCAGTCCGGCGTGTAGCAATGCACCGATTGGCGAAGCTCCTCGAGGCCGGTGGCATACCGGTCGATATAGTCCTTATCGTACAATTCTTCAGTGAGGAGCAGATTGATCCAGGCGAGCAAGAGGGCCGTGTCCGTGCCGGGCCGGATCTGGAGCCACCTGGCGGCCTTGCTGGCCGAGACGGACATGCGCGGATCCACGACCACGAGCCTTGTGCCGTTGTCTATCGCCTTTGAGAGCTCGGCCACCTGGCCGGTCTGGACGTTCTCGCCGATGTGCGAGCCGATGAGGACGATCATCTTGCTTCGGGCCATGTCATGTCGCTCGGGGGATCCGGGCCTGTCGCCGAACGTGAGTTCGAAGCCGATGTCGCGAGGACCGCGGCACTGCCCGAACGACGGGACCGCGCGATTTGGATTGCCCAGGTGAAGCATGAAGGCGTTCATGAATCTGGAGGAGAGCCCGTGGGAGAAGAGCCCTATCGATCCCGGCCCGTGTTTTTCTATGGTCTCCCCGATCTTGGAAGCCCACAGGTCGAGCGCCTCGTCCCAGGAGATCCGCTTCCATTTTCCCTCGCCCCTCTCTCCGACCCGGAGGAGGGGATATTTCAACCGGTCCGGATCGTCGACCTGGTACCGGCCGGCAATGCCCCTGGCGCACAGCCTGCCCTGGCTTCTGGGATGGTTGGGGTTGCCACGTATTCGAATGATTTTACCGTCGCGAACCGTAGCCAGGATACCGCACCGCCAAAAACACATATCGCAAAGTGACGGGATCTCTTCGGCCGGCTCGGCCGTGGCTCGATCCTTCCCGATACCGGGAGAACCGGCCCGCGCAATAGTGGGGACTATTGAGGGAGCGATAGCCGCCGTGCCGAGAGCCTTGAGTAATTCCCGTCTTTTCATCTCATTTTTCCAAACAAACCAGCCCTGGAAATGTTTCCATTACCGGCGGTGAAGATGTTCATAAGCAAGGTGCATGCCATAATGTCGGGGGGGAATACCTTCGATACGTGCGGTAGATCGGCGTGGGCTGAACGTTGACCGTTCTATTTTTTATGGGCGATCCGTGCACATGGATCTTCAGGAACGATAGTCTTCCTTGTTCAGGGAGTACCGCTTCATGCGTTCGTAGAGCGCTCGACGGGATATCCCCAGAGCCGACGCGGTGGCGACCACTTCGCCCTTGCATCTGGCGAGCGCGTCTTTGATCGCGCTGTGCTCCGTTTTTTCGAGAGCGTCCCGTAGCGGACCCTCGGTGGTGGGGAGAGAGAGCAGGCGACTCGGTCCGAAACCATCGTCGCTGAGGTAAGGTCCGA
>JAUXHN010000219.1 GCA_030621515.1 Deltaproteobacteria bacterium
CCCGCCGAGTCTCCGATCCGATGACGCAGGATCGGCGTGGTCAGCTCATCGGAGAAGATGTGTTCGGCAACCCTGGCAGTGCCCTCATCGTAAAGGCAAACCGCGTTGGATACACCTCCCCCGAGCACCACCACATCCGGATCGAGAATGTTGATCGCGTTGGCCATCGCCCGCCCGTAGGAATCCAGCCACGTTTCGACGCAGCGTTGCGCAACGGGCTCTCCCACCCGTCGTCGCTCGATGATGTCGGGCAAGCGCATCTCGCCGCCGCCCATGCGGATGTAGTCGCGCTCGATCCACGGGCCCGCCAGGTACGTCTCGACACACCCCTTCTCTCCGCAATAGCAGCGCCGGTCGCTATTCGGCCGCAGGACCATGTGCCCCCATTCGCCGCAGATCGATTGGGGACCCTCCCTCATCACACCGCCTATCACCAGCCCTCCTCCGGTTCCCGTCCCCATGATCACGCCGAAGACCATATCGTACCCCACACCCGCGCCCAATGTCGCCTCGGCCAGGGCGAAACAGTTGGCGTCGTTGGCAAATGTGATTTCCCTTCCCACTCGCCGGTGAAGGTCTTCGCGAAAGCGCGTCCCGTTGAGGCAGACCGTGTTGGAGTTCTTCACCAGGCCCCCGGCGGTGACGCTTCCGGGCATGCCGACCCCTATGGGCGCTTTCTCGTCGATCCGGTCGTCGAGTCTTTCCACCAACCCGGCGACCCGATCCAGAATGTTCTCGTATCCATCGGTCGCCTCCGTCGGGATTCGCTCACGCTCGACAATCCGGGTCGCCTCGTGCGAACCACGCACCACCACGCCCTCGATCTTCGTGCCGCCCAAATCGATGCCGATGCGTGGTCCGGTTGTCAATGTACGTCAACTCCTGCGGATGCCGGGGTCTCCACCACAGATGAAACAGCCCACGACGTCGCCCTTCGTGTTGTGTTGCAGATTATAGGAATTGACGGTTCTCCCGCAGATGGGGCATTGTGCCGCGCTGCCGAAAATGTCCGGATCAGACGACGAAGAATCTTCCTTCGGTCTCGCACCATCGTTGGAGAATTCGGGCGAAGGCGGATCCTTGAATACAGGAACGGGAGGTGGAACCACGTAGAACCGAATCTTTTCCATCCGTATGCGCTGCCGGGATTCCAGGGCGATCAATTTTGCCAGAACCTCCGCGCAGACTTCGGATACCCGTACAAAAGGGATCGATGTGCCCACGCGGGCGCCGGCAATCCAGTCCTTTGGGCCCACGGGAGTCAGCTCCAGCCCGACCGATTCCGCCCCGGCTTCGTCTACCGCCGAGCGCACCTCGTCCCGAAGCGACTGTTCCGCTTTGATACCTACCAGGAGTTCCAGTGTGCTCACGTTGCCCATACTGGTAAGAGAGATAAACCAAACCCGGATTTTGCGCAATGATTACGGTCGATCAGGAAGCTACGCGACGGAGGATTTCCATCAGTTTGTCCATCTCCTCGCGGGCCGAGAATCTCTGCACGTGCCGGCTCCCGGCCTCGATCAATTCCTCGCGCTTATCTGGATCGTCGAGTAGCTCGATGGCCTCCGCCCAGAGGTCCACGTTGCTCCCGTCATCGATGAGTATCCCGCCTTCTCCCACGGATTCCAGCAGCCCGCCGGTTTTCGATGCGATGACCGGAACCTTGTTGTACATCGCTTCGAGGGCCACGCGCCCGAACGGCTCCTCCCACTGGGAGGGCACTATGAGGGTTCGCGTCATCATGTAAATAGTGGAAATATTGGGCGATCTCCGAGCATGAACCAGGTTTCCGGATCGGGAGAGGGCTATTCCGTGAGCCTCCGGATCGATGAAGCCCTCCACGAAGAGAAACGGTCTTTTGGGGAACTTCTTCATGACCAGGGTGTGGGCCACATTCAGTCCCTTGTGGGGCAACGGGTTGAAGAATGTCACGAACGGTCCGGTGACTCCTCCCGAATCCACGTTCTTCCAGTCGGGCACCGGGTAGACGACCTCGCAATTCACGGACCACAAATCCCTCACGCGTTGCGCCATGAAATTACTGTTGGAAACGACGGCGGCGAGCCGGTTCTTCACGTTTTCGAACAGGGGGATGGTTCCGTCGATATCATGCACGTAAAGCACCACCGGCAGATCGAACTGTCCAAACACCTTCACCATGCGCGAGATATCGTCCGCTCCGCAACTCGGCTCCGGACAGGATGTCAGGACCACATCGGGCTTGAACTCGTTTACTGTCTTCTTCAATTGGCGGATGAAATCGCTGGAAACGAGACACACCGGTATCCCCTCCGCGGTGTAGTCTCGCTGCCTCGTTCTGTTGTCGGCATCCGGCGCCACGATACCCTGGACTCGAACTTCGACCCCGCGAGCCTTCAACCGTTTTGCAAATTCGTGGTTGGCGATATCCGCCCCGCTCACCGAGGTGGGATACCACCATCTGTGTTGCGCGATGAGCACTTTCAGCCTGGTTTTGGACAAAAGACCCTCCAGATTCAACGATCCCGCACTGCTTCCAGAACTCTGACGGCCGACTTGATCCGTCCGAACGGCGCCGTTACCTGTATCCCCTGTATATGATCTTCCACCTTCCGAAGAATTTCCACGGCGATGCGCTCACCCTCCGCCCGTTCGTCTTTTCTTGTGTGGGCGGCGGCCATACGTTCGAGCACTGCATCCGGAACCGACACTCCGGGGACTTCGTTTGCGAGAAACTCCGCGTTTCGGAGGCTTTGCAGCGGCCAGATCCCTGCGATGACGGGGATCCTCAGGCCGTCGTCGAGTTTTTCGAGGAACGCGAGTAGTTGATCCGCGTCGAAGACGGGCTGTGTGATGGCGATGTGGGCCCCGGCCTCGACCTTCCATCTGAAGCGCGCAATCTCTTTTTCTGTATTGATGGCCGTCGGGTTGATCCCGACCGACACGAAGAACCCGGTGGGTTGTCCGATGGGGCGCCCGCTCAGGTCCATCCCGCTGTTCAGCCTGGTTACCATGTTGGTCAGGCCGATGGCGTCCACGTCGAACACCGCCGTTGCTTGTGGGTAGTCGCCCATGATGGGCGGATCTCCGGTTATCACCAGCAAGTTGTGAAGCCCAAGGGCGTACGCTCCGAGAAGATCGGACTGCATCCCTACCAGGTTCCTGTCCCTGCACGCGTAGTGCATGACAGTTTCGATGCCCACCTCTCGTTGGATCAACGCCGCCATGGCCAGAGGCCCCATGCGAGCCGACGCTCGCGGTCCGTCGGGGATATTGATCGCATCGAAGCCGGCGTAGTGCATGGCGGTGGCGCTCCTCAAGATCTTTTTCAGATCCCATCCCCTGGGAGGCGCCAGCTCGACGGTCGCGACGAACTTGCCGGATGTTATCATGCTGGCCAACCGGGAGCGCTGCGGCACCGGAACAGATTCCCGGGGCTCCGCCACTTTGTCCACCTTCTCGATGGTCGGGACGCTCAGGGAGCGTTCCTCACCGGTTATCTGGCGTATCGACGCGGCCATGGCGCGGATGTGCTCGGGAGTAGTCCCGCAGCAACCGCCGATGATCCTGGCGCCGAGACGGGCGAAGCGGCGGGCGTAGTTTGCCATGTAGTCGGGCGAACAGACGTAGATCGTGCGGCCTTCCACCTCTGTGGGCAGTCCGGCGTTCGGCATCACCGAAATGGGAACTTCGATCGCCGAGCGCATCTTCTCGAGCGGTTCGAGCAGTTGTCTGGGACCGACGGAGCAATTGACTCCCACCACATCGGCGCCGCTACTCTCCAGGATCCGGGCGAAGCTCTCGGGAGCCGCGCCGAACAGGGTGTTGCCCTGCTGATCCACGGTCATGGATGCGATGACCGGAAGGTCGATCCCCGCTTCTTTCCGCAACTCGCTCACCGCAACGAGGGCCTGGCGGATCTCGTTGAGATCTGTGAAGGTCTCCAGGATGATCGCGTCCACTCCCCCCTCGACGAGTCCTTCGATCTGCTCCCGGAACGCGTTCGTCGCCTCAAAAAGAGAGGTGGGGCCCCACGGTTCTACACGGACGCCGAGGGGTCCGACGGATCCGGCCACGAGCACCTTGTCGCCGGCCGCCTCGCGGGCGAGCTGCGCCCCGACGCGGTTTATCTCGACAACCCGGTCCGACAGGTCGTGCGACGACAGCTTGTAGCGATTGGATCCGAAGGTGTTGGTCTCCAGAACCATGGCCCCTGCCTTCGCGAACTCGGAGTGGATCTGCAGGATCATCTTCGGATCGGTGAGGTTGAGCTGATCGAAACAACGGTTGATGAAAACGCCCTTGTCGAACAGGGTCGTTCCCATCCCGCCGTCAAAGACGATTATGGTGCCGTCCTCGAGCAATTTGCGAAATCGATTGTCCATGGCGAGCCGGTTACTACCACGAAAACAGGTGGACGACCAATGAGTAAAGGGATCGACGTTTCTCCGAAGAGCGGATCCGTTGACCGATGGTGGTTGCGCACTTATGGTGTGCTCGATGAGGCTTTTTCACGACTACCGGGAGCTCGTCGACAAAAACGATTCGGACAGGATCGTCACCATCGGGAACTTCGACGGCGTCCATCCCGGTCACCAGGCCGTGCTCTCCCTGGGATGCCGACACGCGACCCGTCTGGGCCTGGACCTGATCGTCCTGACCTTCGAGCCGCACCCGGCGCAGATCCTCAAGGTAGATGAGCCCACCCTTCGACTTGTGGAACCCGCGCGAAAAATCGAGTTGCTCGATGAATGCGGCGTCGACGAGGTGCTGGCCCAGCGCTTCGACGAGGAGTTCGCGTCCCTCGATGCGACCGGCTTCGTCACGGAGATTCTGGTCCGTGCGCTGAGTGCCAGGCTGGTGATCGTTGGAGACAACTTCCGGTTCGGGGCCGGCAGGAAAGGCGACATCAAATCACTGTCCGCGCTCGGCGATCGTCTCGGGTTTGATGTGATGAGCCTGGATCTGGTCACCTCCGGAACCGCCGGTATCTCCTCCTCGCGCATTCGCGATCTCGTCATTCGTGGCGAGGTCGCACGGGCCGGACAACTCCTTGGCAGATATCACGAGGTGCCCGGGACCGTGGCTCGCGGCATGGGAAAGGGCGCCTCCATGGGATTTCCCACCGTCAATCTCGATGAAGTGGAGGTGCTCTCACCGGGCCCCGGGGTATACGCGGCATGGTGCGATCTCCCCGGCAAGACGGTCGCGGCAGCGGCCTACACCGGCTCGCGGCCCACCCTCGAGCACGGGAAGACACTGGAGGCTCACCTCCTGGATTTCGAGGGCGACCTCTACGGACAACGCCTGAGACTCCGTTTTGTGGAGCGGGTGCGAGAGGAGATCAAGTTCGATGATATGGACGAACTCGTAGCCCGTATAGCCACGGACGTGGCGCAAATTCGCGGCATTCTGGAGCATGGCCGATGAGCGATCCGACAAGCTCGGAGATTCCCTTCGCCACGGTGACCATGGCGGAAATACTTCTCGGCCAGGACATGATCGCCGAGGCTGCCGAGGTGATCGGCCGCCTTGTCGATGAACGGGGAGATGACGCGAGGGTCAGTGAACTGCTCGAACGCGTCCGTGAGCGCTGCGCCCAGGGCGAGGTTTCGCAGGATCCTATTGCGCGCAAAATGGTCGACCGCATAGAAATCGAGTCGAGAGACGGCGTGCTGCGCATTTCGTTCGAGCTGTCGGATCAGGGATTGGCTATAGCCAGGAGAAAAGTCCGGTACTCGGGACACTCCATCGTGCGGCTCTTCACCGCATCCACGGGACCGCGTGGCGTGAGGAAGAATACACGGGACATCGAAATCCTTCATCCGGCGGCACAACTCGATATCCACGGACTGCCGAGATCCTCGGTGCATGTGGCAGCCATAGGTTTTCTCGGACGAAACGGAGCGTTCGTTCCGCTGGCGCGCTCTGGAATCAAAGGCATGGCGAGTTGAGACTGCGAATTAAAGCGCCTCAGCCGGGCTTCCACGTGATCCTGGTAAACCCGGAGATTCCGCAGAACACCGGTAACATCGCCCGACTCTGCGCGGCTACCGGCTCCACTCTTCACCTGGTGGGCGAAATCGGATTCTCCACCGATGAAAAGGCCGTTCGTCGCGCCGGCCTCGACTACTGGCACCTCGTAAAAGTGATGAAGCATCCGGATCTCGACTCGTGCCTGGAGGTTTCCGGCCTGAGTGAGCCGCTCCTGTTCTCCACCGGATCAGACAAGAAATACACAGATGCGCCTTTCGAAAAGGGATGCGCCCTTGTTTTCGGCGCAGAGAGTGTCGGTCTTCCCGACGAGATCCGTCAACAGTTTGCACACCGCAGTTACGGGATCCCGACACGATCTGCATCGGTGAGATCCCTCAACCTGGCCAACGCGACGGCAATTGTGCTTTACCGCGCCCTCGAAGCGACCGGCGCCCTTGACGATCATTTTCTGGAGGACTGATGGAACGCGGGGCGATAATGTTTTTTTCGGTAATGATATGCTGCGGTTGCGGTTCGGACAGGTCGCGAACTGTGCTCGTGGAGACCGACGGGACAGATGCGGCGCCTGCATCAACCGAACTTGACGACATCGTCCGGCGTGACGCCCTTGAGGCATTGAGAATCCTGGACGAAGCGTTGAAGAGTGATGACGCCGACCTGGCCGGATGGGCCGCGGTCCATATCCTCCGGCTCGGCGTGAAGCACGACGCGGATGCGGTGAAAGCCACCCTCGCCGAGTGTGTTCACCTGGCCGATCCTATGCTGGCCGGCCTGTGCTGGCGTTGGTTTGCCACGGGTAATCACGGGGATGTTCCAAGATGGAAGAAAAGAGCCGAAGGCGAACCGATACCCGCCGTGATGGCCGCCATCGCGCTGGCACGAGGTGGGAAGATCCCCGCTCCTCTGGCCGATGCTCTCGGATTGCCAGAGGAACCGGCGGGAGGTTCGAAGCGGGTGCGGCAAGAGGATCGGGAGGCCGCCGTCCTGGCCCTTATCGCGCCCTATGACAACGGCCCTCTGGCGCTGGCCTTGACCTTCGTGGAGTCGCGCCGCAACGGGTGGGTGGATGAAGACGGCAGACAAACTGCCGCGCGCCTGAGGATCCTGTTGCTGGATGCGCTGGCTCCGGAGGATGCGGAAGTTGTGCGGCTGATCGAGGATAGTAAACCTTCGAAAAACCCGCCGAACACCCGGCTTGGCGATCGGCTCGAGATCGGCCTGATCGTGCAGCCGCCGAAGATGATCCGCAAGATCGTGCTCGAGGGTTCCGGTTCGCTTCAGGTGGAGGCGCTGCGGGCGATGGCCATCACGGTGGACGATCCGGTCGCCGGCGATCTGGGTGCCGCCGCTGCTGCGCTGCATTCGGAGGATCCCTTTACCCGCGTCGAAGCCGCACGCACTTTCCTTTTGCTCGCGGCGAGGGCAGTGGAGTAAGGGCGATGCCTGCGCTAATGATTGATCGCATCCTCTCATGTACAATATTCAACGCCACAATAGTCCAATGTTGTCGGCACTCCCTGCACCAGCACCGCGGAAATAAATCCCGCGGCCAGAAATGCGCCACTTCGTGTCGGAAAGGGCTTCGCCCTGAAGCACAAAGAGCCCTAATGGCTTTTTCTGAAATGTCTTTTCGTAGGCCTC
>JAUXHN010000298.1 GCA_030621515.1 Deltaproteobacteria bacterium
TGGGCTCAGGCTTCGCCTTCGGCTTGGGCTCAGGCTTCGCCTTCGGCTTGGGCTCAGGCTTCGCCTTCGGCTTGGGCTCAGGCTTCGCCTTCGGCACGGGCTCAGGCTTTGGTGGCGGCGGCGGGATCGATCTCCTCGTGGCGAAGAAGCCCGACAGCACGTCTTCCTCGTTTTCGGTCTTGCCGTTTCTCGCTTCGGAGATAAGGCGCTCGTGCAGCTTGTGCATGCCCGAGCCCGCCATTGGGACCGGTGTCTTGTCCGGGTCCGAGGCCATCGGTGTCGCGTACATGGGTTGTGAAGACAACTCGTTCGGGGGGGCCGGCGCGGTGGTGGGAGCGTCGGGCGTATTTGTCGGCGCTGCGAATGGATCGTCGAGATCCATCCCCATCTCCTCGCTCAGATCCACGACCGGAGGCGGCGCATCTGAATAGCCGGCTCCGAGCTCGCTAAGAGCCGCAGAAGCGATCTCGCCCTCATCTCGCCGGGCCGTACGTTTCTTGGCCCGCATCACATCGCGCTGATACGTGCCCTCCTCGATCTGGCGGCAGATCCGGCGCCAGTAGTTGGACTGGGTGTTGTATTTCTGGATCTGGGTCTGAAAGCGAAACCGAATGGCGGTGTTGTGGATCTTCTCTTTTCTCAACAGCTGGATCCTTCGCTTCACGTCCTTGTGTGGTATCGTGGGCTCCAGCTTCTCCATGCCCATGAAGTACTGGTTGTACAAAGCCTGGAGCCGGTCCAGCGCCGTTTCCAGCTCGGAAACCAACTGCTCCTGGTCTTTTGCCGTCAACGCCATCGTGTGCGATCCCTAAAGTTCGTAGATGACCAGGTCATCGAAACGAACATCCGTCTCCCAGTTGTTTATCGCAAAGTGATCGTGTCCGGGGCCCTCGAGGGGCTCCGGGTCGTCAATTTCGAGGAAGGGCTCACCGTCGACCAACCATGACAGGAGATTTCCCTTCCTGATTATCTCGAACGAGTATTTCCTGCCCCTGACGCCCGCCGGTTTCTCTCTCGATTTTCTATCCGATCCGTGTTCGTCCATTCGTGCGATGATGGACCTGGAATTGTTCCAGCCACCGAGAATGAACACATAGCTCGTAGATGTGTACGACGCCTGTCTGGCAAAGGATACGCCGTCTCCGAAGGCCTCCATTTTGATGTCCACCGCCGGGCTCAGGGAGCGTGCCGAAATTTCGATTCGTGCATTCCTCGGAAGCTTTGTTTTCAGCCATAAGGGCTTGTTGTGAGCGCCGTGGGCCCTCAGCTCGCCATCCACGATCGAGTATTTCCCACCGCTTGTGTCCAGCCAGTGATCCTTGAGAGCGGCGGAGTCGAAATGATCTTCAAAAACAATACGCCCCACGGGCGCGGATTCCTGTTTTGTTCCCGAGCACGACCATACAGTCGCGGCTGCGAGAACAATTGTGAAAATTCGCAACATCGCGTTCTTTTTTCCTTTGAAACGGATCCTAAAAGTTATCAGACGTTTGGCGAGACGGCAATGGGCAGTGTTTCTGTTATATCACGATTTTACGCAAGCTTTCTGGTAGTATCGAACCCGTTTCCAATTTCGCGAATCGTGCACACGACTGTTCCCACGCGTAACGGGATCAGGGGGAAGGTGAAACAATGGAATGGTTTGACTCACTGACAACGCTTCAGATGGTGTTCACTGTTCTTGCCGCCGTCAGCAGCCTGTTCTTTGTTGTTCAGGTCATCGCAATGATGATCGGCGGGTTTGGCGATACCGACCTGGACATGGACGTGGATGCGGACATCGACATGGATATGGACGCTGACGTGGACGCGGTTCACGCGGATTCCACGGCCGATTTCCACTGGATTTCAATACAGGGGATAACAGCCTTCTTCATGATGTTCGGCCTTGTGGGGCTGATGCTCAACAAGGGTCACGGGATGAGCGCCGCGTCGTCCATCGGGATAGGTGTCGGCGCCGGTCTGGTAACCAACTTCATCGTCGCCAGGGTGTTTCAGGCATTCAGAAACCTGCAAAGCAGCGGCACCATGAATCTGAAGAACGCGATAGGGCAGGAGGGCAACGTTTACCTGACGATCAGGAAGGACCAGCCCGGCAAGGTGCAGGTAGCTGTTCAGGAACACCTCAAGGTATTCGATGCCGTGAGCGTCGACGGAAACGATATTCCCACCGATACGCGTGTCGTGGTGATGAGGGTGGTGAAGGGGAATACCATGGTGGTGAAAAAAGTAGAACTTTCAGCTGACACAGAAGGGGAGGGATAAAAAATGATACCTTTGCAGGTTGTTCCCGGGATGGATACGTCGTCTTCAGGTTTCCTGGATCTGTTGCCGTGGATAGCGCTCGGCTTTATCGTCTTTGTACTGCTCATCTGGTTGGCGAAGCGCTACAGACGGTGTCCGTCGGACCAGATCCTGGTGGTCTACGGAAAGGTGGGCAAGGGCCAGTCGGCCAATTGTATCCACGGTGGTGGTTCTCTGGTGCTCCCGCTCGTTCAGGACTACCGGTACCTGAGCCTGACGCCCATGACCATCCTGATCGATCTGCAAAACGCCCTGTCGTTGCAGAACATCAGGATTAACGTGCCGTCCACGTTCACGGTGGGCGTTAGTACCGATCCCACCATCATGAACAATGCGGCCGAGCGTCTTCTCAACCTGCCGTCCAATGAGATCGAGGGCATGGCCCGGGAGATCATCTTCGGCCAGCTTCGTCTCACGGTGGCGTCACTGACCATCGAGCAGATCAACCAGGACCGCGAGTCGTTCCTGGCCTCCATCCGCAAGAACGTGGAGCCGGAACTCAACAAGATCGGCCTGTACCTGATCAACGTGAACATCACGGACATCACCGACGAGTCCAACTACATCTACTCCATCGGCAAGAAGGCCGCAGCGGAGGCCATCAACCAGGCCAAGGTCGACGTGGCCACCCAGGACAAGACGGGCGCCATCGGCGAGGCGGAGGCGGTTCGGGAAAAAGAGATCCGGGTGGCGGAGAATGTCGCCCAGTCCGCGAAGGGTCAAAAAAAGGCCGAGGCCGACAGGCGTGTCTACGTGCACGCGCAGGAGTCGGAGGCGGTCAAGGGCGAGAACGTGGCCAAGGCCGATATCGCCGACTACAACGCCGGGCTGGCCATCAAGGAGGCGGGCGCGTTGAGGCGGGGCGAGGTGGCCAAGCGCGAGGCGGAGGTGGAGATCCAGAAGGCCCAGTACCTGGCCGAACAGGAGAGGCTCAACGCCGCAGAGGTCGTGGTCAAGGAGATCGACAAGCGGAAGATCGAGATCGCCGCAGAGGCCCAGGCCCAGAAGACGCGCAAGGAGGCCAAGGGCGAGGCCGACGCCATCCTGCTCAAGTACGAGGCGGAAGCCGCCGGTATCCGCAAGGTGCTGGATTCCAAGGCCGCCGGTTACCAGTCCCTGGTGGAGAGCTGCCTTGGCGACGCAAAGGCCGCAGGCACCCTGCTGATGATCGAGAAGATCGAGGAGGTGGTTGCCATGCAGGTGGAGGCCATCAGGAACCTCAAGATCGACAAGATCACCGTGTGGGACAGCGCGGGCGGATCGGGCGCCGGATCTTCGACGGCTAACTTCGCCTCCAGCCTCATAAAGAGCCTGCCGCCGCTGCACGAGGTGGCCAGGATGGCCGGGGTGGAGTTACCGGAGTACCTGGGCAAGATGATCGAACACGAGGAGCCGCCCTCCCGCAAATCGTCCGCTGTTCCGCCACCGCCCCCCAACAAGCCCTTCAACCCCGAACGGTAGAGATCGGCACCCGTTACCCGAAGAGCTTGCGGAAGAGGCCGCTGACGGGACCCTGCCAGCGGCGGACGAGGATCACCGATTTGGGGGAGTACCGGGCGACGTTGGCCGGGATGTCGCCCACCAGGATCTGCTTGAAGGGCTTGCTCGGGGCGGCGCCGATCACAACCAGATCGAAATCCTTGGAAGCCTTTGCGATGCCAGCCGCGATGGAGTTGGCCTTGACCAGATGGCGGCCGACGTTACCGTCCAGATCGAGAGCCTCGAGCGATCCGGCGATGCGATTGATGGCGGCCCGCTCGTCGATGGGATCGGCGCTTTGAGGCACGACCACGCACGCGTCGACCGATGCGTCGAAGAGTCGGGCGAAGCCGTTGGTGAAATCGGCTCCCAGGGTGGCGTTGGGTCCTCCCGAGGTGGCGAGCAGGATCTTTTTGGTGGGTCCGTGAACTACCTTGACGAGCGCGAGATCGCAGGGGCAGTGTCGGATCATGTGATCGGTCAGCTCCCCGAACTGCCTGTCGATGAACGCATAGGCCACCGGCAGCGAGAAGTCAACAATGGCCGGCCCGCCCAGAGGCACAATAGTGAAAGTGTAGGAACAGGAGGGGTTGGAG
>JAUXHN010000079.1 GCA_030621515.1 Deltaproteobacteria bacterium
ACGGACAGCGACACGGACAGCGACACGGACAGCGACACGGACAGCGACACGGATAGCGACACGGACAGCGACACGGATAGCGACACGGACAGCGACACGGACAGCGACACGGATAGCGACACCGACACGGACACCGATACCGACACGGATACCGATACCGATACGGATACCGATACGGATACCGGTCCGTTCTGCGGCAATACGATATGTGAAACTGGAGAAAACCCGTTGAATTGCCTCGTCGATTGTCCCACGACTTGCCCCGACGGATATTGCATTGCCTCGGCGGGCGAAGACACATGCACCTGCTGGGAGGATTGCGGGGTCTTTTGCGGAGATAGCTGTTGCAACGGCTCCGAGACGCCGACCTCGTGTCCGGCGGATTGCGGCCCGGCCTGTACCGATGATTCTTACGAAGAAAACGACAGCTGCCCGGCGGCGACTTCGACAACCGCAGGAAACACATACAACGGCGTGGCGGAGGATGCCGACTACTTCGAAGTGAACGTGGTCGCGGGACAGCAGTTGCTGGATATCGACCTCACGTTTTCGGACGCGGCAGGTGACATCGACATTTGTCTCACCGACGCGGCATGTAGCAATATCACCTGTGCGGTGTCGGTGTCCGACAACGAGTATATTGATTACACTGTGTTGACTGCTGGAACTTATTACATTCACGTCTACCCGTACGGTTCCCCACAATGCAATACCTATACGCTATGGTGGGACGACAACCCGGGCGGTTCGACCTGCACAGACGACTCGTATGAAGAAAACGACACCATGGGAACGGCCACGGATATCAGTTCCGACGAGCAGATCTGGTTCACCGGCCTCGTGTCGGACGACGACGACTATTACGAAATATATGTGAACACCGGCTACACGGAAATGATCGTGGATCTGCACTACACACACTCACTGGGCAACGTCGACGTGTTTTTGCTAAACAGTTCGGGATCGACGGTGGCAAGTTCGGCGTCTTCATCCGACAATGAATACATCAATTTCGATGTGTCCACCGGCGGTACATATTACATCCAAGTGACCGGCACATCATGCAACGACTACGAACTCTGGTGGGATGACATTCCCCCGACGACCTGTACTGACGATTCGTACGAGGAAGACGACACCATGGGAACGGCGACGACTATTTTCGAGATGGTTACCTATAGCGCGATTGCAAACGATGTCGACTATTACGAGGTCTATCTCAACTGGAACTACATGGACATCGACCTCACCTTCAACGACTCCTTCGGCAATATCGATCTCTACTTCCTGGACTCGCTGGGGACCGTGCTTGCCAGCTCCACATCTACCACGAACAACGAAAAAATCTACGCGCCCATCCCATCCTGGGGCACGTACTACATCCAGGTCGTCGGAGCCAACTGCAACCCCTACGATCTGTGGTGGGACGACGTATACGCCGGCCCCAGCGATGATTTTTACGAAGACAATGACACCTGCGCGACTGCATATGACATGGGCAGTGATGAGCAGACCTGGTTCAACAACCTCGTGTCGGCGAGCGGTGATGACGATTACTGGATGATCGACGTCAATAGCGGTTATCAGAACATTCTGGTGGATTTGCAGTTCTCGCACGCCGGGGGTGACATCAACGTCGATCTGCTCAATTCGTCATGCGCGGTGCTGGACAGCGCGATATCCACCGATGACAACGAGTACATCGACTTCGACTCGCCGAGCTCCGGCATCCACTATATCCGCGTCTACCTGAACTCCGGCAGCAGCAATACATACAACCTCTGGTGGGACGATATCCCGTAGTTGAGGAAGGTGATCATGTTTCTATACAAGACGGAAATGTGTATCCGGACTGCGGCGCTTGCGGCGTTTGTGTTGGCGGCGCTTACGATCGGGTGCAATGGTGATGAAAAGAAATACGACCCGACATGCGAGGACGTGGGCGGCGATACATCCGTGAGCGAGCCCGAGTTCCTCATGAACCTGTCCATCGGCAACACTGGCTGGTTCTCGAGCCCGGCGGTTTACGATCTGGACGGCGACGGCACAAAGGAGATCATCGCGCCCTTCTACGATGTGGGGGTGTGGGACACTTCGGGAAATCTTCTCTACACGATTCCGCACGACGATCAGCATATGGGAAGGGTCTACGCGCCCTCGGTGATCGCGGACCTGGATGGAGACGGGATAGTGGAACTGGTGGTCGCCGCAGGGGAGGGGAGCGTCGCCGCGTACGAGTGGGAAGCCGACGCGTTCACAATCAAGGACGGATGGCCGACCACCACCTGCATCGCGGGGAGCTGCTTCGAGGTCAGGTCCATCGGGGCTGACGACATCGACGGAGACGGGACCATCGAGATAGTAGTGTCAGACACCCGCAGTGAATCGCCCGAGGGATACGATGGTACGAATCCCCACGTGTTCGTGTTCGAACCGGACGGTTCCATCAGGGACGGCTGGCCCAGGTACGACAGACGCGAGGAGGGCGTGGGCACGGACCTGCCCGGGGGCGAGGACGCCAACTGCTATGGGCACAGCGGTTTCGGATCATACGGCCTCAATGTGGCCATCGGCGACATGGACGACGACGACGACAAGGAGATCCTCGTCACTTACGACAACCACCACATCCAGGCGTTCAATCCGGACGGCACGGCGGTCCTGGCAGACACCTCATACTTCAGTCGGAGAGGAAACGAATGCGAGAACGAGCCCATGAGCTGGGGGCAGTTCATCCGGTGGCTCGAACCGGAGGTGGAGGAGGATCATTACCATCTGCACGAGGGAGAGTGGCCGCATCCCAGCTGGACCATGTGGCTCCAGTGGACCCATTCGCCGCCCGCCGTGGGTGACATCAACGGGGACGGGCTCAACGAGGTCATCGGCGTTCCCAACGTGGAGATGGACGAGCCCTATCACACCTACCATTACGCGGTGATGGTCCTCGAGGGCGATTACTCGGCCAACGGCAATCGCTCGGGTCGGAGGCTTCCGGGGTGGGAGGATCTTCCGCTGACAGAAGAGCCCTTCTACAACGACGACTGGTATCCGCCCGGGGTTGTGCCGTCGCCCACTCTCGCCAACATCGAAGGCGACGAGCGCCTGGAGATCCTGACCCCGGGCCCGGACGGTCACATGTACGCGTTCGGCCCGCAGGCCGAGCTCCTGTGGCGTTACGACTACTCGCACGGCAAGCCGTTGATGAACGGTGGTGAGGCGGCGGTGGCGGATCTCAGCGGCGACGGCCGCCCGGAGATCATCTTTGCGACGTTCGGAGAGCCGGGGGAAGAGAACGGATACCTGATCATCCTATCCAGCGCCGGACAGCTCCTCCACGACATCAAATTGCCCGACCAGAACGCGGATAGCGGAAACGGAGTCGGCGCAGCGGCGACCCCGACCATCGACGACCTTGACGGCGATGGGAATCTGGAGATCCTGGTGCTGACCATCGACCACGGTATGGACGTCTTTACCGTGAAGGATTCGGCCTGCAATTGCGTTCCCGCAGGGGCCGACCCGGATCTCTATTGTGGGCCGTGGCCCACCGGACGCGGTAACTATCTGCGAAACGGCAGGGTTCCGGGATCATGATCGCTCACGCGGCTCGCAAGGTGGCCGGCGCCTTGCTGGGAACGTCGCTTCTCATTGGTACGATGTTCACGGGTCTTGCGCTCGCCGATGGAAAACAACCCGACTTCGAGAACTTCATCGCTCCGCTTCGGGCACAGGCGGGACCTGTTCTGTCGCTTCCGCTCGGGGCCATACCCACAACCGAGATCTGGGCGAGTGCGGGTTTCCGGTACGGCGCGTACGATCGCGGCCTGGCCACTTACAAGGCCGTGCAGACCGCGCTTGTGCTGGGCGGCGAGTGGTCGCCTTCGAGCCTGGATCGCCTCGGGCTCGGCGGAAGTATCACGGCCTTCCAGAGCACCACGCTCATGACCGATCTTCCCCCGGCCATCGACGAGCAGAGGACCCACTTCGATCTGGGGCTCCTGGAGATTCACGGAAGATTCAGGATCCTGGAGTTGAAGTGGCGTGGGCCGGATAAGAAGTGGCCTTTGGAGCTGGCGCTCACCCCGTTCTTCAGGTTGGGCCTGCCCACGGACACCTCCCGGATAAGGGAGGATCGCCACATGCCGATCCGGGGAGTGATCGACTATAGCGTCATCGACGGACCCTACTTTCTGATCGAACCCGGCGCGGCGCTTGGGGTTACCCTGGGAGTGTTTTGTGTCTACACGCACCAGGGAGTTCTGTTTGCGCCCATACACGGCCGGGACAAGACGCATGTTTTTTACAGCATGCACTACGGGTTGGGGGCGCGAATAGCCGGTCTGGTGGAGATTGTGGTGGAGGCGAACGGCCTCATGCGATTCACCGAGAACATCGCGCACGAGCGACTCGCCGCCTGGGCCGTAAGCCCCGGAGTGCGCCTGGTATTGGACTCCGCCAGCTTTGAGCTGTCTTCCCGGCTGGGACTGGGGGATGACGCCTACGATCCATACGGAGATGTCACCCTGGGATTGACCTTTGGGTGGAGGTTTTAGAGCGCTTAATGATTATGGGAGGGGTCTCCGCAGCTGGGGGCCGGGCCGGGGCGAGGTCCGGGTTGAGGAGGAGGTCCCTGGGGAAGTCCGGGGGGGCCGGCGCCGGCGCCGTGGCCGTGGCCTGCGTGACTATCGGGATCTCCCGCCAGTTTCTTTTCACAACCGGCGAGGCCGGTGTTCTTTTCGCAGTAGCGTTTCTGGACATCGGAGGGCACGATACCGCCGAAGCTCTCCTTGCCGTTTACTACCCAGGTGGGGCTTGCGTCGATGCCAAGGCCGTTGGCGAGCTTGATGTCCTCCGATAGCAGCGCCTTGCCCTCCTCGCCGGTTGCGCACTTCTCGATGACCGCGGCATTGATGCCGGTCTTCGCGCCGGTGCACGATTTCCAGTCGTCGTTTCTGATGTCCGATCCGCGACACCATACGTAAGCCAGGTACTTGTTTTTCGCCCCGTAGTGCCTGGCCGCGCAGATCTGCCGGATGTTTTCTTCCACCTCGGGTTGGCCGTGCAGGGATTCGAATACGCCGTCAACCTCCTTGCCGATGAAGTGCATGGTGAAGTTGATGTCCTTGCCGAAGGCGTCCAGCAACTCCTTGGTAGCCTTGAGGGCCATGGCGCCGTAAGGGCACTGGCTCATCACGAACACCTCCAGGGAGCGTGAGGTTTTTTTGCGGCACTCGAAGGAGATCTCACAGTCAGGATCGTCGCAGTCGACCTTGCCGTTGCCCGTGTCGTCCACGCCGTTGTCGCAGACCTCGGCGGTGGGATCGAACTCGGGTTTGACCTTGAGGATGTGGTACTTGCCGGCGGGCGCGAGCCATTTGGCCAATTGTTTGGCGCCGTCCGCGTCGTTGTCGAGGCTCTCGTCGAAGAAGACTGCGGGCAGCATCTTGATGCCGAGCTTCTCGCACAGCTCACGGGTCTCGGAATCTTTCCAGTAGAGGGTTTTCGTCTCGAGGCCCGGGAAGACCTGTTTGAGGCTGGTGAACAGGCGCTCCGGTTCGCACTTCTCGCCGCAGCGCTTGTCGGTGATGGCCGTGACGGTGACCTTCCCCGGAGGAGGGAGATCCAGGCAGTACTTGATCTTCTCTTTCTCGCCGTACACTCCGCAGATATGCTTGACGAAGTCGTGGGTCATCCGACCGCCCGTGAAGTCCTCTCCGTTGATCTTGATGGTCGGGCTCCCCTGGACGCCCGCTTTCGTTGTTCTCTTGAAGCTCGCGGTGAGGAGTTCCTTTCCCCTGTCACCGTTCACGCAACCGGACAGGGCGGCGGAATCGATGCCCGTCTCTTTTGCGCAGGGTTCCCAGTTCTTCGGGATCGTCTTCCATTCCTTGTTCATGCAGAGGATGAAGTCGAACTGCTTGTCCTTCGCCACGTCTCCCGCGCAGATCTGATACATGTCTCCCTTGAGTTCGTCATCTCCGTGCATGCTGTGCAGCTTGCCTGCATCGTCAACCGTGCCCACAAATTCGAGATTCAGGACCACCTCGCCGGAGAACTTCTGCACTGCGGGGATCATGGCATCCACGGCCTGCACCCCGAATGGGCACTGGGACATGCCGTAGAGATCAATCTTGACCGACGCCTTCACCGCGGGCGCCGCATCGGCCTTGTCGCCGTCGTCCTTTTTGTCACCGCAGCCTGTCGCAAGGATCAACGCTACGCTCAGAGTTGCCGCCAACGCGGTCTTGATTACTAGCTTCATGAATGTCTCCTCAAAGTGAACAGTTGATGTGTACATACACTGATACGTTCCAGGCATGCAACAGGGGGGAGGGGATAGGCTCTTAACCGGCCTCGCTTATCTCGTATTCTATGTCCTTGAGGAGCACATCGAGGATCTCCAGTTCCACCTGTCCGACGTTGTAGAGGAACGTGTGCTTCGCCCGGAAGTAGCCGCTGTTTCGTGGGATCGAGCTTTCTCGCTTTTTCTCTACGCGATAATCGAGCTTGATCTGCTGCACGCCCAATCGCATGAGCTTCTGAAAGAACTCGTTTGTCAGCTTGAAATCGGGTTGTTGAGATCCGCCCATGTACTTGGCCAGAACGAAATCCTTGAGCCCGGATTTCTCGATTTTGGAGCCGGGAACCTGGTGCATCTGGGAGAGAAGCGGTGTGTCGAAGAGCAGGTACTTCACCGTGCCCGTGTACCATTTCATCATTCCGCCGGTTTTCATCGGCCCGGATCTGCCGTTGAAGTGTTCGAGGGCCGCGTTGATCACATGTCCAATCTCTCCATTGCGCTTCTTGATGGAGTCGGTGACCTCCTTGCTGGCTGCGCGCGCAGCCTCGACGGCTCTGGCTTTTTCGTCCGCCCTGGCCATCTCCACCGCCCGGCTCACGAGATCGCACGCAAGGGTCTCGCCCCGGTCACAGGCCTTTTGCAGCGTCTTGCCGGACCCCTCGAGATCTTTCATGAGATGGGCGCCCTTCTGCTGAGCCAATCCATACAGCACGCACGCCATGTGATTCCCGTGGAGGCAGTCCAGGCTGCATCGCTCCGTGATCTTGAGAGAGCCCAATGATTGTTCGGTCACCCATCCCGTGGCCGCGTCCACGGAGGTTGCGGAGGATCTGAAGTCCGCCACCGGACAATCCGTGAAATCGTCGGTGAACCTCAGTACCGAATCGTAGTAGAAGTAGAATCCCAGGCCGCCGCCGAGCAACAGCAGCACGATCGCGACAACGACTATCTTCACTTTCATGACGTCCCCTTTTTTGGATACTGACACACGAACTATAGCCGCGCTATGGGATAAAAGTCGAGGGATGGATAAGCCGTGGGTCGAAGCCGATGAGGGGGTTATATACAGAGACCCAGGGTGGGAGTTGCCGCGAAGAACGGGGTGATTCCGTCGGTCAGCGTATATGTGCAGACCTTGCCTGCCGTGCTGCAATCCGGTGTGACGCAGCAGTACTGTTTGCATTCGGCCGTATCCTGGTTTTCGCAGTGCAGCCCGGGCAGACAATAAGCGGTGGAGGAGCAGGGAGCATCCTCTACCTCGGTGTTCGGTGGCGCCCAGCACTGGAACCCCGTATGCACGTCGGAATCGTAGGTCGTGTCGCAAGCTTCTCCGGTCGAGGTGGCGCATGGCGCCTGTGTGACGGGGTTGCAGGTGATATCTGTGCCGAGCGTTACGCAGGATCCACTGCCGCCGGTGTCGGTATCGGTATCAGTGTCGGAATCGGAGTCGGAATCGGTGTCGGAATCGGAATCGGTGTCGGAATCGGAGTCCGAGTCGCTGTCCGAGTCCGAGTCGCTGTCCGAGTCGGAGTCGCTGTCCGAATCGGAGTCGGTATCGGAATCGGAATCGGTGTCGGAGTCGGCGTCCGAGTCGCTGCCGACGTTGGTGGTGCCGGCGGCGCAGCCCGTGCCCGTGGCGAGGATCGCGGCAATGGCAATAAGGATGAAAAGCCTGGTATCCGTCATTTCAATTTCTCCCTCGGTCTGGGTTCTAACCCGCATACATAATATTAGACCATACAGAACCACAAATCATTTAATCTGCTCCGAGAATGCGCTAGTTGCACAGCCACATGACGGAGTTGTACAGGAGGGCCTCCATGTCCCCCGTCCATGTGGGTCCTGTTTCATTGAAGAACAGGATGTTGAGCGCCACCACGTTTCCCGCCGAGTTGACGGCGATGGCGTTGTAGCCCGATGGTGACCAGGTTGCCAGGCAGGAGGCCCCTGTTGCAAGGCCGGGGTTGATATTGATCGCCGTTTCGCCAAGTGCGCTGATCCCGCTCATGACCGCATGGGTTCCGTCCACGACGACCATGGTCTGGTCGTCTGCAGTATCGGTGGTGGCGGACGTGAACGCACTGTGGCCACCGGTGATGTATGTCCCGGACAGCTCCCATCCATAGTAGTCGTGGACAAAGGTCCCCTCGATGATCTTGCCCCCGGCGGTCAGGTAGCTCGCCAACACGTTTCCGAGGGTGGCCGACCCCATTGTGGAATCGGACCATTTGTTGTTGTTGCCGATAATCACAACGTCGTGCGCCTGCAGGTCGGTCAGGAGGGGTGCCCCGACGAGGTAGTCCCATATGGTCACCGTGAGGTTGGAATAGGAAGAGAGCAATGAAACGGGATCGTCGATGAGCGCGCCGGTGACCTCGTAGTCCGGACTGACCACGAGCACGTCGCAGTTTGTGGTGTCGGTGTCGGTGTCCGTGTCCGTGTCAGAATCGGTATCGGTATCCGTATCGGAATCGGTGTCTGTATCTGTATCGGAATCGGTGTCAGTGTCCGAATCAGTGTCAGTGTCCGAATCAGTGTCAGTGTCCGTGTCTGTATCGGTGTCGGAATCGGTGTCGGTGCCCGTGTCCGAATCCTTCTCGCCGACGTCGGTGGTTCCGGTGGCGCAACCCGCTTCAGGCAAGGATGTCGCCGCAAGGATGATCAGACTTAAAAGGAAGCTATTTCGCATATTGTACCTCTTCTCTCTCAAGTGGATCTCATTTCTAATTATAGATGAATTATTGAGAGCATGGGTGGGGAATTTGGCTCAACTCCCCGGGCCGGGGAGGGGAGATCGATCCTCCCCGAGCACGGTGTTGTCGATGAGACGGGTGCCGCCGATCCTCACGGCCAGCGCGATGAGCATCGTCTCGTTCGCCAGAGCCTCGCCCTCGAGGGGTTCGAGGGAGCCGGGGTCGGCGGCGGTTATGTAGTCGATGGAATCGCTTACGTCCTCGATGGAAGAAACGATCGGCGCAAGAAGCGCCTTCACGTTTCTCTCTCCCCTGTCGAAGAGCGCGTGGGCTGCGGCAAGGCCCGAGGGGATGGCCGTCGCCCGCGATCGTTCCTCATCCGACAGGTATTCGTTGCGGGAACTCATGGCCAGCCCGTCGGATTCGCGGACGGTGGCCATGCCCACGATCTTTACGGGCATATTGAGGTCGCGGGTCATCTTGCGAATGACCTGTAGCTGCTGGTAGTCCTTGCGTCCGAAGACGGCGGTGCAGGGGCCGACTATGTTGAACAATTTGGCGACGATGGTTGCCACTCCGGCGAAGTGGCCCGGGCGATGAGCGCCGCAGAGCCCTTCCGTAATACCGTTCACCGAGATGGTGGTGCCGGCGTTCGGTGGGTACATTGTCTCAACGCTCGGAGCGAAGACCAGGGCGGCTCCCGCAGGGGCGAGCCTGTCCAGATCGGCCGCCAGATTTCTCGGATAGAGATCGAAATCCTCGCCGGGCGTGAACTGGGTGGGGTTTACAAAGATGCTCACCACCACCAGATCCCCGTGGTTTGCCGCCTCGCGCACAAGCCTCAGGTGACCCTCGTGGAGCGCGCCCATGGTCGGGACCAGGCAGACGGAAGCTCCCCCCGCCCTTTCCTCGTCGCAAATGGAACGGATCTCTTGTGGATCGCGGATGATCGTCGGTGTCCGGCTCATGTTCTCAGTGTGCCGGCGTCTTGCCCGGAGAAACGCTGTAGATCCGGCTGTCGGAGGATTGATCGGAGCCGTCCACCGAGACCGAGTGCTCCCTTGCGGGATACTCGCCGCGTCTCACCTCGTTTGCGTATTCACCCACAGCTTCGCGTATGGTTTGCCCGAGATTGCCGTACAGCTTGAGGAACCTGGGCGTGAAGCCCTCGTTCATGCCGAGCATGTCGTAGATGACGAGCACCTGACCGTCGCAATGTGGACCGGCGCCGATGCCGATGGTTGGCACGTTCACCTCCCCGGTTATCGTCTGGGCCAGCTCCAGGGGCATGCTCTCGAGAACGATGCAGAACGCTCCCGCCTCGGCCACCGCTCTGGCGTCCTCGATGATGCGCACCCGGTCGATTCCGTTGCGCCCCTGCATCTTGAACCCGCCGACCGCGTGCACCGACTGTGGCAGCAGGCCCACGTGACCCACCACGGGGATGCCCGCTGCGGTGAGCCGCGCGATGGTGTCGGCCATTTCCATTCCGCCCTCGAGCTTGACCGATTCCACGCGGCCTTCCTGCATCAGCCTGCCCGCGGATTGCAGCGCCTGTTCGGGGGAAACCTTGTAGGTCATGAAGGGCATGTCGCCGCACAGGTGGGCGCGTTCCAGGCCCCGGGAGACGGCGCGGCTGTGATATATCACGTCGTCGAGTGTCACCGGCAACGTGGAGTCGTGACCCTGGATCACCATGCCGAGGGAGTCGCCCACCAGCACCATGTCCACGTCGGAGCGATCAATGAGCCGCGAAAAGGTGGCATCGTAAGCCGTCACCATCACGATCTTTTTGTTCTTTGATTTGTAAGAAAGCAGTTTCGGGACTGTGATTTTTTTTTGTGCCATCGGTCGCTCTTCCTTCTTCGGAATGAACGCCAATCGAACGGTGAGGTTCGATAGCTCTTTCACGTTTTGTTCGGCGTCGATGACGGCCCGCAGAGATCCACCTCGACATGGGAATTGTATAGTTTGAATTCTTTTTCGATGCAAGCCCTGCAGGCGCGAGGGCGAAGACGGGGCATCTGGTATTTGCAAGGGTATAATAAATGATTATACTATGAGTAAGAAGAAAGGTATAACCATGCCGCAGGTAAAGACCGCAATTTCGATTCCCGAGGATCTCTTTGAGCAGGTCGAGCGGCTCGTCGAAGATCTCGACATCTCGCGCAGTCGTCTCTTCGCGCTGGCCGTGGAGGAACTCCTTGCGCGTCACGAGAATCTCAAGATGCTGGATGCGATCAACGCCGCGAACGCGGAGTCCCGAAACGAGAGCGAGCGAAAGCACCGGCGCCGGATGCGCAACAAGCATCGCGCGCTTGTCGAGGGGCAATGGTAGCCCGGCAAGGCGATGTCTTCTGGGTCGATCTTGGGCGCCCGTCGGGATCGGGGCCCGGGTACAAGCACCCTCACGTCATTATCCAGAACAACGTATTCAACAAGAGCGATATCCTTACTGTTGTCGTCTGCGCCATCACCTCGAACATGCGGCTGGCCGGCTCGCCGGGGAACGTGGCGCTCAAGAAAGGGACGGCCAACCTGCCCAGACGCTGTGTCGTCAACGTCTCGCAGATCTTCACCGTGGACAGGGCCGACCTCGCTCAGAAGGTGGGTACCCTGTCGCCTCGCCTGGTGCGCGAGGTTCTCGATGGCGTCCGGCTGGTCACCGAGCCCCGGGATGTCGAGTAGATACTAGTCAGTCGCCAGCTCCCGCACCATCTCCTCGAATATGGGCGCCACCACTTTCCACGAGAACCGGTCCATTTCGGCGTGGTGATTCGAGGAGGAGCGGACGCGATCGGGATTGCGCATCATCCAGCGCAACCGTCGGCGCAGCTCGCCCTTGTTCTGATAGAGATGTTTTTCGCAAAGATCTTTACCGAGTATCTCCGGGTACGAGAGGCGGTCGGGAAGGAGCGGATCGCATCCGGCGCGGATGGCCTCGATGACCGCCAGCCCCTGAGTCTCCTGCCAGGCGGTGGACACCACCACGTCCGATTCCGCGAGTGCGTTCGCGTATGCCGCCCCCTCCAGGAAGCCCCATTCGACGATGCGATCGCCAAGGCGTTTCCTCGCCTCGTCCATGATCGGCGGGGTGTCGCGGTACGAGCGTCCGATAACGGAGACCTCGAAAGGCATATTCTCGCGCGCAAGATCGAACAGCACGGAGAAGAAGTCATCCGGGTTCTTGTCGTGCTCGAAACGGTGGGGCCAGATCACCCGCAGGGGCTCGTCGGACCGATCCGGGCTCTTGTTGCGGGCGTCATCGAATACCTCCATGTTCACGCCCACGGGGATGACGATGGATTTGCCCTCGATGGCCGTGACGATCTGCGCGGAGTCGATGGTTTCGTCGTGCCTGAGGAACGCGGGGATCCCATCGATGAAAGCCTCCATCTGCTGGCGCGAGCAAAAGACGCAACGGGTGGCCGCGAGGCAGGTGAGAACGTTGATCGCGCAGAACTCGAAATCCCGGCGGGTTCCCTTTCGCAGGGGATAGGTCAGCTGGTTTTCATGAAAATAGGCCGCTGTCGGCGTGGAGGAGATCCGGGGGCAAAACCCGATGAGAGAGGGCAGGTTTACATAGTCGGAGACGAGCATCACGTCGGGCCACGGATCGAGCTTTGCGATCTTCGAGGCCAGGATCCATGCGCTCATGCGCATGCGCCATTTCCATTTGGTCGCGCGCAGGGTGATCAGGTCAGAGGGCAAATCCAGGTTTTCGGTCAACCCGTTCAGGAACGCGGCGTGGCTCTCGCCGAACCATGGTTCGATCAACGCCAGGCGCGGCTCATCCACGACTCACTCCTCTTTTTTCGGAGCGTACTGCCCGAGGGTGCACCCGGTGGCGACGGCCACGGATCTTTCCAGCCGGCCCAGCAGTTTGCGATCTCGCGCGGTTGCGCGGCGAAGGTCGTCGAAGGGGGAGGAAAGATCGCATCTGGCGGGCACCGCGATGTCAGGGTTCTGCTCAATCACACTCACGGCGGATCCGAGCAGGACCTTGGTGAGATCCGATAATGGGGCAACCCTATCCATCACAACGGCGAGGCTTCCAATGCTCTGGAAGAGCCTCCACGCGTTCAGATCGTCCGTGGCCTTGAGGGAGCCGCCGAGCAAGGTGTAGGAGCCGTTCCAGACGTCGAGGAGGCGAGCGGGATCGATGGTGACATCGGGTGTCCTGGTCCACAGGTGCAGGCGTTCGAGGGCGCCTATGGCCAGGGTCGTACACGCCTCGCTGCCGTGGACCAGGGAGTCCTTGGATAGGGCCAGCGAGCCCTGTCCGATCGCGCCGAGGGCAACCTCTGCGCTGGTCAACGACAAATCTTGCGGCACGGAGGGAAGGGTGAACACGAGAGAGAGCATATCGATGGCGGCGACGGCCGTGCCGATGCTGCTGGAGTCATCCAGAAGAACTGCCACGGCTGCTTCTGCCGAAGCTGTCGACGGATCCTGCGCCAGGATACTGAGGGCCGCCACTGCGCGATCAATTGGCTCTGCGCCGCGGGAAATGGCCGCCAGTTTCGCTTCTTCGAACCGTCCCTGCGCGAGCAGTTGCTCGGCGGACAACGCGGAGCCACCGGTCGTGCCTCCACAAGAGAGCGCGAACAGCGCGATGAAAACCATCCCCCCCGGAAGGTAAAATGGGGAAAAGTTCCTCATGCCTTCTTGACCTCCTCGAGTCGGGCGATCGCTTCGTCTATCTTCTCCAACCGGACACGAGAATCTTCCATCCTGCTGTGTTCCTTATCAACGACCTCGGGCGGCGCCTTGGAGACGAATTTTTCGTTGGAGAGTTTCCTCCGGGCATATTCGATGTCTTTCACGGCTTTCGAACGCTCTTTTTCAAGGCGCGATTCTTCTGCGTCCAGATCCACGACGCCCTTCAGAGGAATCAGGATCTCGGCATCTTCGAGTACGGCTGTTGCGCAGCCGCCCGGGCGTTCGCCGTCGGCGGGCTCGATCTTCAACCCGTCTATGTGCGAGAGGGCGTCGATGAGGTGCTCGTTGTTCCGCAGGAGCTTCCCCAGGTCGCCGTCGTCGGTTTTGATTATCAGCGGGATCGCCGCCGAGGGGTTGACGTTGTACTCTGCGCGCACTGTCCGCACAGTGGAGATCACCTGCATGAGGCGCTCGGCGCTTGCCCTGGCGGCCGGGTCGTCCCTGCCGTCCGCTGCGGTGGGGAACCCGGCGATCATGATGCTCTCGACAGCCCCCTCGGGTTTCGGAAGCTCTTGCCACAAGGCCTCAGTAACGAACGGCATCAGCGGGTGCAGCAAACGAAGGGAAACATCGAGCGTGTGGTACAGGACCTTTCGACCCGCGTCCGCGGCGTTCTTGTCGTCGCCCGAGAAGACGGGTTTCAGCAATTCAATGTACCAGCTACACAGCTCGTCCCAGAAGAAGTGGTAGAGCACCTGCGCGGCGTCGCCCACCCGGAAGTCCTCCAGGCCCTTGTTGACTCCGTCGATGACCTCGCCGAGCCGGTGAAGGATCCAGCGATCCGCCAGAGTGGAAGGCTCGGGGACGCCGTCCTCCACCGTGAGGTCCTGCAGGTAGGGCATGGAGAAGCCGAGCACCGCCTGCCAGATCTTGTTGCAGAATTTGCGGTATCCCTCCACGCGCTCCACGGAGAAACGGATGTCCTGATCCTGGCCGGTGTACGCCGCGAGGGTGAAGCGCAACGCGTCCGTGCCGCATTCGGTGAAGCCCCTGGGATAGTTGAGTCGCTGGTATTTTTCGGCGCGCTTGATCTCATCGGAGGGGAGAGTGAGCCCGCGGGTCTTTTCGATGAGCGCGTCGAGCGTGATGCCCTCGATGATGTCGATGGGGTCGATGACGTTGCCCCGCGACTTGGACATCTTGTTCCCGTCCTGGTCGCGCACCATTGGGTGCAGCAGTACCCTGGAAAACGGGATATCGTTCATCAGGTTGAGCCCCTGCATCATCATTCGCGACACCCAAAAAGTAATGATGTCGTATCCGGTTTCGAGCACCGCCGTGGGGTAGAAGGTGGCCAGGGCGTCGGTCTCGTCGGGCCAGCCCAGGGCGGAGAAGGGCCACAAGCCCGAGGAAAACCAGGTATCGAGAACGTCATTGTCCTGCCGCAGTTTTGACGAGCCGCATTTCGAACAGGTGGTCGGAGTCTCACGTGCGACAGTGATCTCGTCGCAGTCTTCGCAATACCACGCGGGGATACGGTGTCCCCACCAGAGCTGGCGCGAGATACACCACGGGATCTTCTTGTCGAGCCAGTCGAAGTAGCGGTGCTCCTGGTGCCGGGGAACGAAGATGGTTCGTTCGTCCTTCACTGCGTCCATGGCTTCTTGCGCCATTTCGGTGGTGTCCAGGAACCACTGTTCCGAGAGCTTGGGCTCCACGACGGAGCGGCAACGCAGGCAGCGCCCTGGCGCGTATTCGTGATCCTTGTGGCCCCTGTCGAGGCCTTTCGCCGTGAGCGCTTCCTTTACCCTGGCGCGTGCCTCGAAGCGATCCAGCCCGGCGAAGGGCGCCCCGTTCTCGTTGACGATGCCTTCGTTCGTCAAAATATCGATGAATTCGAGATTGTTTCTCTTTCCGCATTCAAAGTCGTTGGGATCGTGCGCCGGTGTGACCTTGACTGCGCCCGTGCCCAGTTCGGGGTCGGCGAGGATGTCGTCGGCGACTATGGGTATGGTGCGATCCTGGAACGGGTGTTTGATCAGCTTGCCGACCAGATCCCTGTACCGTTCGTCGTCCGGGTGAACGACCACCGCAGTGTCGCCGAGCATAGTTTCTGGTCTGGTTGTTGCGACGACGATCTCGCCGCCGTCGACGATGGGATATGCGAAGGACCACATCTCGGACATCTCGGGCTTGTCCCTGTCGACTTCCACGTCGGACAGGGCGGTGCGGCAGGAGACGCACCAGTTGATCAATCTGTTGTCCCTGACAATCACGCCTGATTCATGAAGGCTGACAAAGGCTTCGAGAACGGCCCGGCTGGCGCCCTCGTCCATGGTGAATCGTTCCCTCGGCCAGTCGAGCGAGGCTCCAAGGCGCTTGTGTTGCTCGGTTATCCTTGAGCCGAATTTCTCTTTCCACTGCCATATGCGTTCGATGAACTTGTCGCGGCCCAGTTTGTGGCGATCGGTTCCCTCGTTGCGGAGCTGGCGCTCCACCACCATCTGGGTGGCGATCCCCGCATGGTCGGAGCCGGGGAGCCACAGGGCGTTGTAGCCCTGCATTCTACGCCAGCGAACGAGCAGGTCCTGAATGGTGGCTGTCAGCGCGTGCCCCATGTGGAGCGCGCCGGTGATGTTGGGTGGCGGCAGAATAATGCAGTACGGAGGCTTGTCGGACTTGTCCTTCGCGGCGAAGAACCCGCCTTCCTCCCAGAATTTGTATATCGGCTGCTCGATGGAGGCGGGATTGTACGCCTTGGGGAGCGGTTCGGTGATAGGTCTGGTCATCGAGACCTCCGGCGGCATGGATTGTTTCCAGCCGGTTCTCAGGGGAGCGATATATACGGGAACGTAAGTCGCCGGGCAAGGCGGGAATCGTTACATTTTGATTTCGAAGTCCTCTTTGGCTACACTGCCGCGGTGACTCAAAATGTTTACGACATTCTAAAAGAGCGCGGTTTCCTCAAACAGTGCACGAACGACGAGGCGGTGCGCGCCATGTTCGAGGAGGGTCCGGTCACCGCGTACATAGGTTTTGATCCCACGGCGCCGAGTGTTCACGTGGGAACGCTTGTTCCGATCATGGGCCTCATGCATCTGCAGCGGGCGGGGCACAGGCCGATCGTCGTGGTGGGTGGGGGAACCGGGCTTATCGGCGATCCGTCCGGAAAAACCGAACAGAGAAAACTGCTGACCCGGGAAACCCTTCGCGACAACTTCGATGGCATCAGGGCGCAGCTGGGGCGTTTTCTGGATTTCGACGGAGGAAAGTCCGTCGCTGTCGATAACGCCGATTGGTTGGAATCGCTCAACTACGTGGATTTCCTGAGGGAGATCGGCAGGCATTTTTCGGTGAACAAGATGCTCTCCTTCGAGGCGTACAAGATCAGGCTGGAGAAGGGCTTGAGCTTCCTGGAGTTCAACTACCAGTTGTGCCAGGCGTATGATTTTCTGGTGCTGTACCGGGAGCACGGATGCCGCCTTCAAATGGGCGGAGACGATCAATGGGGCAACATCGTCGCCGGGACCGACCTTGTCCGTCGGGTTGCGAGCGTGGAGGCGTTCGGGCTCACCTTCCCGTTGCTGACCACGGCGTCGGGCGGCAAGATGGGGAAAACCGCCGCAGGAGCGGTGTGGCTCGACCCTGGATTAACCAGCCCGTACGAGTATTATCAGTACTGGATAAATGTGGATGATCGTGATGTGGAACGTTTCTTGAAACTATTTACGTTCCTTTCCCTGGATGAAATTAAGAGATTATCGCGGCTCGGAGGCGCCGATATCCGCGAGGCCAAGGAAGTGCTGGCCTTCGAGGCGACCGTCGTATGTCATGGGGAGGAGGCTGCGGTGAGCGCCCGAGAAGGTGCTCTGGCTGCATTCAAGGGCGGCGGCGATCGGGAGAGCATGCCGTCCACCAATATCGCAGGGGGCCGCCTGAAAGATGGGATTCGCGCGACCGATCTTTTTGTGGAAATCGGGCTTTGCGCATCGAGGGGCGAGGCGACGAAGGCGTTCAAGGGAGGCGGCGGTTGGGTCGGGAAAAGACAATTGAAGAGTCATACGGATATCGTGAATTCAAATGACATAGAAGGTGGAGAAATGATATTGCGGATCGGTAAAAAACGCCGTCACCGGATAGTCGTGCTGGGCTGAGGTGATGTTGTCATTGTAACCAGTTGAAAATGTTAAATATTACCCTGGCTATTCTTTTGATGGATTCTGGAACAATAACTGCTTGACAACTGTATAGGTCGCTTCTATACATACCGCTCGTTTTGCGCAGAGGTGCGTCCGGTGACGTGCGCCTGCCCGAAAACGGGTGACTTTTCGGGAAATATGGCCCGAAAGGCACGGTTTGAAAATCGACGGCCGTATGCGCAGGCAGTTATTGCTGGCGTAGCTCAACTGGCAGAGCACCTGATTTGTAATCAGGCGGTTGCGGGTTCAAGTCCCATCGCCAGCTCAGTCGTCGTGTTTGACAATTTTTCGGCGGGATTCCCGAGTGGCCAAAGGGAGCAGACTGTAAATCTGCCGGGCTACGCCCTACGAAGGTTCGAATCCTCCTCCCGCCACTTGGAACGATGGTTCCCGTTGAGGGTGGACGGGTAACTACAGGAGTACTTGCTTGATGGAATGTGCGGGAATAGCTCAATTGGTAGAGCATCAGCCTTCCAAGCTGAGGGTCGCGGGTTCGATTCCCGTTTCCCGCTTTGTGCAACGCGGTAGAAACGGAATGAGAGAGACTGCGAGTGCGAGAAAAACGGACGCCCACGTAGCTCAGCAGGTAGAGCACCTCCTTGGTAAGGAGGAGGTCACCGGTTCGAGTCCGGTCGTGGGCTCTCGAGGAGCAGGCCGCCAGAGGTTACAAGGAGCTTAAAAATGGCCAAGGAAAAATTTATCAGGAACAAGCCGCACGTGAACATCGGAACGATCGGTCACATCGATCACGGCAAGACGACGTTGACGGCAGCGATCACCAAGAAGCTGGCGCAGGAAGGCGGGGCGACGTTTGTCGCGTTCGACGAGATCGACAACGCCCCCGAGGAGAGGGAGCGCGG
>JAUXHN010000292.1 GCA_030621515.1 Deltaproteobacteria bacterium
ACCGGGAGCATCCTGGGAAACATCGCACTTGCGCTCAAGAACCAGAAGAACAGAAATCTAGCAAAAGACCTGAAGAAGCAACGGGATCACCTCGTCAACGTCCTCAGTCAATGGCAGGGTGCGTACAACCAGATTCGCATGGAGAATGAGCGGCTCGTCGCAGAATCCGCCAAACTTCGGTCCTCTCTTGCAGAATCCAAACACCAAAATGATGATCTCGGAAAAGTTGTGTTTTCACTCAGAGAAAAGAACCTTACGCTGGAAGCCGAATTGGCCGAGAGCTCCTCAGTTGGTGTTACAGATGAATAGTCAAAGAGCACAGGGAACATCTTTGGGGCACACAGGGCCGAGCTGGCCGCAAAGGGTTATTGTTGCTCGTTTCGACCCCTTTACGAAATCTGTTCGTTGTGGCTTTCAAGGCGGCACGACTTTGCAGGTACCGCTAAGTCGAATCGGTCTACCGCCGGGACCACGTGTTGTTCTTGCCAGGCCCGACGAGTTCGGATCCGGGATTGTTTTCTATCGAGAGGACGGAACAACCGACGATTGCGGCGCCGATCTCGTTCTCAGGCTTTGTGGAATCGATGAGCCAGGTCTGTCGACAGAAAATTCATTTGAGGACCTCGGACTCCGCGTAGGAGCGCACCTGAGACGATTTAGGGAGGACAACAAGCTGACACAGCGCACGATGGCCAGTCGTCTCGGTCTTGCACCGTCAAACTACCATCGGCTCGAAAAGGGTCAACACACGCCACGTCCGGAAACTTTGCTCAAGATTGCCAACACGCTGGGAATAACATTGGGAGCGCTGGTAAGCCGTTAGTCTACCTCGCCTCACAGCGGCCCCAACCACACTATTCCCCTCCACCCCAGCCTTTTGCGCGGTCGACGGCGCGGGTCCAGTTACGAAGCAGTGCCTCTCTAACGTCAGACGGCATGGTGGGTTCGAACCGGCGATCTTCCTTCCACAAGTCAGCGACGGCTTCGACACCGTCCCACAGCCCGACGGCGATTCCTGCGGCGAACGCGACCCCTTGCGCCGTTGTCTCCATGTGGCGCGGGCGAACGACCGGTATTCCCAGAATATCGCTCTGGAACCGGCAAAGAAAATCGTTCCTGGCCGCTCCACCTCCGACCCGCAGCTCGGGCAATCGGCGGCCGGTGTCGTCTTCCATCGCGCGGACGACGTCGTGGGTTTGATAGGCTATGGCCTCGAGCGCGGCACGAACCAGGTGCTCGCGCCGGGTTCCGCGAGTGATTCCAATGATGAGTCCCCGCGCGTCCGGATCCCAGTAGGGAGATCCCAGCCCGGTCAGCGCCGGGACGAAGACCACGCCGTCGGTTGAATCGACCTTGTGTGACATCTCCTGCGATTCGGCAGCGTCGGCCAGCAGTCCCATGCCGTCGCGCAGCCACTGGATCGCGGCGCCGGCGACGAAGATCGATCCTTCCAGCGCGTACACCGGCGGCTCATCCGGGGACGTCCGGGCGATGGTGGCCAGAAGGCCGGACCGGCTTCGCGCGCGTCGCTCGCCGGTGTTCATCAACAGAAACGCGCCTGTCCCCCATGTCACTTGCGCCTGCCCCGGAGAGACGATGCCCTGGCCGAGCGTGGCGCCTTGCTGATCCCCGAGCACCCCTGCGATCGGAACCCCTGCGGCCACCAGCCCGGGCCTTAACCGCCCGAAGACCGACAGGCTCGGGAGAACCTCCGGAAGAGCCGATCTCGATACGCCGAACAGCGAAAGAAGCTCGTCGTCCCAGTCCGTGTGGTCGATGTTGAACAGCATCGTGCGTGACGCATTGGTGTCATCGGTAACGTGCTTGCCGGTGAGGTGCCAAAGAATCCACGAATCGACCGTGCCGAAGAGAGCGGTTCCATCGGCGGCGCTCGTCCGCAAACCGGAAACGTGCTCCAGGAGCCACTCGATCTTGGTGGCAGAGAAGTACGGATCGAGAGACAGGCCGGTTCGATCGTTGATGTTGCTCTCCTGATCGCGTTGACGAAGCTCGTCGCATCGTTTCGCCGTGCGCCGATCCTGCCAGACGATGGCGGGGTGAAGCGACCTCCCGGTCTTCCTATCCCAGGCCACCACCGTCTCGCGTTGATTGGTCAGCCCGATGCAGGCGAGAGAGCTCACCTGTTCCAGGTCCCGGCCCAGCACTTCCTCGAGCACGGCAAACGTCGCAGACAACAAACCCTCCGGATCCTGCTCCACCCATCCCGGTTTCGGCGTTGCCAGCGGCAGCTCGCGATACGCTGAAGCAATAGGGTTCGCCTCTCCGTCGTACAACACGAAGCGAACCCCCGTGGTCCCGATATCGATTGCTCCGATCCCTGTCCGTCCGTCCGGCTGCCCCACCGTGATGCCTCCCCTATTTTATATATCCCAGGGATTTCAGGGCGTCGGCGGCTTCCTGCGAGAGCTCGCTCTTGTCGAACACCTTGCCCTTTGCCTGCCGCGTCAGCTCTTCCCGCCTGGCCTTGACGCGCTCGAGCATCCCCTCGTACATGGGGTGCTCTTTCCCAAGTTTTGTCAGCTCGCCGGGATCTTCCTTCAGGTCGTACATGAACGCCCGGTTTCTGCGGAAATCCCAGACGACCTTGTAGCGACCGTCGAACAGGGCGCACTGCTGTCCTTTGAACAGGTTGAACTCCATGTAAGATGTGCGATCCGGGCGCTCCTTCCCATCGAGGAGGGGAAACATGGAGCGGCCCTCGAAGTGCGGAAGCGAGGGCACGGAATAGAGGTCGAGGATCGTCGGCAGGATATCCACGTGGGAGACCGGGTCCGCGATTCGCGTGCCCGCCTTCCACTTGCCGCCCGGGGCCCTCACGATAAACGGAACGCGAACCACCTCCTCCTCGTATCGGTGACCATGCTCGAAGCTTCCGTGATCGAAGTGCTCCTCTCCGTGATCCGAAGTGATGATGAGCCAGGTATCGTCCATCAGCCCCACCTTCTCCATGGCCCCGATGAGCACGCCGATCTGATCGTCGGCGAACCTCACCTCTCCATTGTACAGGCCGCGGATATACGCCTTCTCGGCATCGTTGGGCTTCAGTGTTCCGTCCCGCGCCGGATGGTGATCCACAAAGGGATACGCAATCCTTCTCGGCCTGTCCGGCGCGAACTGCGCCAGGTACTTCTTCGGAGGGCCGTACTGGATGTGCGGATCGAAGTAATGCGCCATCAGGAAGAACGGGCCATCCCAGTGCTCCTCCAGCCACTTCACCGCTATGCCGGTCACCTCGTCCGCAGTGCGATACCTGGTGAGATGAGCGTTTCTGTGGTCGAAATCATCCACCCCCCGCGCGAACCCGAGCTCCTTTGACACGAACGAGTTGTTGATTATTGCACCCTTGCGAACCTCCGGAGGCAGGAGCCGGGGCAACGTCGGGAGGTCCTTGCGGATGCCGCCCACCGTCACGCCGAACAGGGTCGTTCCCTTGGAGGATCCCCTGGCGAGCATACTCCCCGCCCCGTGCACGGTCGGTGACACGCCGGTATAGAAAGTGCCGAACGACGGAGCAGTCCAAGGGGACGCCGAGTGCATTCGCTCGAACAGGATCCCTTCCTTCGCTACCCTGTCGATGGTGGGGGATGTGTCCTTCGGATACCCGTAGCAACCGAGCCCGTCCGCGCGCAGGGCGTCGACCACCACCATGATCACCTTGTCGCTCTTCGGTCGCGCAACCGTGGCGATACGCGCCGTCCCTTTTTGCCGACTTGAAACGGACGCATCACCGCCGGCAGCCGTATCCGCGATGGAAGCCGAGTATCCCTCGCCCTCGCCCTCGCGCTCTCCATCGTCATTGCCGCCACACCCGCTCCATACGAAGACCGCGAGCAACGAAGCGCCTAACACCCGGACGAGAACGGTTTTCTTTTTCTTCATTGTGATTTTCATTCAGTAGCCGAAATTCTGAGTCCAGTACCGCCCCCAGGTGCTACCGGCCACGTAGGCGTACCCGACACCCATCTCGGTGGCCGTACCATTCATGATGTTGGCGCAGTGTCCGTCCGAGGCCATCCAGCCGGCCACCACACTCGCGGGGGTCGTCGAGGAACCGGCATAGATGTTTTCGCCGACCATCGTGCCCGTGTATCCGGCGTTGGCGCCGCGTTCCCACGGATCGTCGCCGATGGGCCCACCCGGGCTGAAATGACTGAAGTAGTCGGACGTACCCATGTCCAGGCTGTGAACCCTGGCCGCGCACCGCAGATAGGGATCCATGGTGACCGGCCCCGTCGCAGGAAAGACGCCCTCGGTCCCGCAATTCGCCCCCGCAGCACGCTCGAAATTTGTCAGAACCAGAACCTGATCTTCCAGCGCTGCCCAGGCGGGATCCCACCCGTACGCCGACGGGTGACACGCCTCCGATGGGTCGGTATCCGTGTCCGTGTCCGTGTCGGTGTCTGTATCGGTGTCGGTGTCTGTATCGGTGTCCGTATCGGTATCGGTGTCCGT
>JAUXHN010000151.1 GCA_030621515.1 Deltaproteobacteria bacterium
TATCGGAGTCGCTGTCCGAGTCCGAGTCGCTGTCCGTATCGCTATCGCTGTCCGAGTCCGAGTCGCTGTCCGTATCGCTATCGCTGTCCGAGTCCGAGTCGCTGCCCGACCCGTGAACAGATCCGTCTTCGCAAGAACCGGTGCACGCGAACAGCGCGGCCAGGAAAATCGCGGCCAACGTCCTTGTTGCCATAGGTCTGTCTTGCATGGTTTGCTCCTTAATCGTTTACCGCGACTACTCGATGATGGTGACGTTGGCCAGCTGGATGCCGGTCATGTCGCTGTATGTGTAGGGCTCCCAACCGATCATTACTTCGACGTAGGTTGCGGTTTCGGGATCGAATTTGATCGCCTTTCCGCCATCGCTTGTACTCTTGACTGTCCATACATATCCCTCGTAGTCGACAGCGGCGCCGATCATCTGGCCCAACCCGAGTCCGACCACATTGCTGTCGAGAACCTCCATAGTATCCTCATCGATTTCCCAGAGGGTTCCGTCGGTTTCTGCAGCCCAGACCGAGCCGCCGCTCTTCTCCAAACCGACCGCGATTCCGCGCGTCCAGTTTGTGCCTGCCGGCCAGGGTTCTTCGATGACCGTGTACTCCTCTGTACCGGTTGCCGGGTCATAGCGCGCGATACAACTCTCTTCGGTGTTGTGCCTTCCTCCTGTCCAGACCCGGCCCTGGGAGTCGACCGTAATGCCATAGCCGCATTGCCAATCGTGGGTTTCGACATCGAGAGTCTCCATATCCACGCGCACGAGCTGATAGTCGAGGAATGCACCGGGGTCCAAAACCCAGGCGTGGTCGATAATCCAAAAGCCACCGTTGCCGTCCATGGCGCCACCGTAGGCGCACGATACCGGCACTGATATTTCCTCTAGAATCTCACCCGTGTCGCCGTCGAGCTTGTACACCTTCTGTTGCCCCGTTCCGATCGAGAGGTTGCACGTCCCGACCCACACATGCCCGCCGAGGCCCGTGAGGGGATCCTCCTCGCCATCCCATGCGGTCGCCCGGATACCAGATGATTCCGGCCCGCCGATCAGCGTGCTCCATGCCATGCACTCATCCTCTTGCCAGGCTTTCACATCGCTGCCTCCGCTGGACGTGTCTATGATGTCGTTGTCGTTTGCGTCGTAGCACTCGTCGGTGTCGGCGAGGAACTTCGTAACCGAAGACATGGCCCCACCCTCAACGGGATTGCGGTTGGACACCACCACGTCTCCGTGAAGGTTCACGGATGTGCGGGAGGGGTCGTTTCCAGTCCCGTGAGGCCCGGAGAAGTAGCGACCGACCTCGATTGCATCGACCGTGTCGACCTTGGACAGGGTGCCGTCGCCGGTGTTGGCGATCCATATGTACGATAGCTCCACCACATAGTCCGCGTCACCATCGGAATCGGAATCGCCGTCGGTGTCCCCGTCGGTGTCCCCGTCGGTCCCCGCGTCGGCGTCGTTTCCTTTATCGTCGACGTAGGTAGTGGACTCACATCCCGAAGACAGCACCAAGATCGCCGCGAGGGCGCCGGCCAGGGTTAAAAAGTTGTTCGTTCTCATTGTGCACACCCTCCTTTGCGTCGAAAGCTCATTTGCGTTTCATCTTCTCCGTTGCGTGGGCCGCGTGTTTTGTTACCGGATTATTTTTCGCCGTTGATTTTTTCTAGCAGCTCGCGTGCTTTTAGCGACGCCGGGCTGCCGTCCCGGCGTGCCGCTGTTTTTTTCAAAACCGCCTCGGCTCGCTCGGTGCGTCCGAGCGCGAGCAGGGATTTCCCGAGACGCAGCATTGCCTCGGACTCCAGGGGTTTACGGTCGGAGGTCGCCCTCAGGTAGCTTTCGAACAACTTCGCCGCGTTTGCATGCTCCCCGAGTCGCTCTTGATAGAGCACGCCGGCTTTGAATCTGGCCATGTTCGCCCGCGACGGAGCTGCCACCCGGATCAGGCGCTCGTATGCCGTCGCCGAGGCGCGCCACCTCCCGGCCTTGCGACGACAGTTCGCCAGCAGCACGAGCGCCTCGGAATCGTTCGTTTTTTGCGCGAGATGCGCGGTCAACGCCCTTTCGGCGTCATCGTAGCGACCGGCCAACACCCAGGTGCGCCATGTTCCGAGGCCCGCTGAAGTGTGTGAAGAGTCGCGCGTGGCTTTATCGGAACTAGATTCTGCCCGCCCGGCCGCCTGGGGAGCGTCGATTTCTTCGTGTGGTGTTTGTTCGCGTTGATACTCCGTGATCAGCTGATCGAGTAGCGTGCGCTCCCCTTTTGACGCCTCGATTCGCTTCACGGCGCCGTCAATGAGGATCTCTAAACCGAGGCCGGCTCTCGTTGTTTCGGATCGTTTACCTTTGTGATGAATCTCGACGGCGCCCTTGTCGACTATAACTGTTGTCGAGACGTCATCGCGCGAAACCATGAAGCGCGTGCCCACTACCTCAACGGTCACCTCGCCGGCCTCGATTATGAACGCATGGCCGTTACCGCGCGGAGCGACCTCGCACGCGATGGTTCCCGCGAGCAGCTTCAACCGGACCGTGCGCTCGTCCACCTCTGAGAGCACGGCCCTGGTCGACTCGTCGAAGCCGATCCGGTCGCGGCCGAGCAGCACGAGCGTTCGGGATTTTTCGGCGGCGGGAATGACTTCGCCGGGGGTGAGCGAGAGATTAATGGTTTCTGTTTTTGTTGGCGAGATGTACTGCACTACGGCCTGGACAGCAGCATCCTGCGAGCGTGGGGCTGCGACCAAGTCGCGCTCTTCGGCGGTGGTGTTTTCGTTTGTCCGCGTGAGATAAAGTGCGACGCCGACACTCACCAGCGCGAGCGCAGCAACCGCGGCCACGAGACGCGGTGTAAACATCGGGCCGTGAGCACGCCGGGCGCGAGCCACCAGCGCCTGCGTGGCCGATGCGCTGGGCCGCGGCATGCTCTGTTTTCCTTCGCGATCCATCTCGCCGAGTTCGTTCTCCAGGGCACTCCACAGCGAGATTGAACTGCGGCACTTCTCGCAACACTCGAGGTGCGCCTCGAACGACGCCTTCTGTGCTTCTTGAAGAAGGTTATCTCGATGGTCGTGTAGCCAAACACAGGCTTTCATGGATTGTCCTCTCGCAATGCTTCCACGATAAATTCCGCGTCCAACTGTTCCTCGATTCTGGCACGGGCGCGGTGGAGGCGCACCCGGACCGATCCGTGACTGATCCCCAGAATCAGCGCGATCTCGTCCCCCGTGAAACCCTCGATCGATCGCAGTATGATCACCTCTCGTTCGCTGTCAGACAGACTCGACAACGATTTGAGTATCAGCTGTCTCATCTCGCTTCGTCGCGCCGGAGAAGTATCGACACTGAGGGCCATTCCCACTGGCGTTCCGCGCTTTTTCCTGAGCAGCTTTTTTCGGATCCAGTTGTTTCGTCGCCAGGCGCGGGCCTTCTTCACGGCCACGCCATAGAGCCACGCCCGAAATTCGACGCCGGCTGGAAACCTGGAGGCGCTGTCGTTCACTGCGATAAAAACTTCCTGCGCGAGATCCTCACGCTCTTCGAATGAGATATCCTGGGCAAAACGGCCGAGCGCCGACTTGACCACGGCATTGTGACGCACGTAGATTTCTCCCAACAGCCCTACCTCTCCCGAGGCGATCCGCGTCATCAATTGCTCATCCGAGAGCGTTTTAGCCGAGTCAGCGTTCATGTCCCAACGAGCTCTCGTCACAGTTATGGGTTGCACGAGGGCTCCCAAATGTTACAGGTCGAATTACCAAATCGAAACCAGCACGCCGGCTGAGATGTTCCAACCGATGAATGGTGTTCGCAGCACGGCGCTATCGTCCGAGACTCGGTAGAAGCTCTTTCGCACAGCCCAGAATCCCAACGAAGGATCCACTACCACGGCGATTCGATCGCCCAGGGAAAACCGTAAATCCGCTCCGGCTGTGCCATGGAAATTCCACCAATTTGACGCCTGGTGATCTCCTGTACCAAGTGACATATTGGCCGCCAAATAGACCGGCGCGGCGCCGACGAAGAACCCGATCCGAATCCGGTCGGTAACCTCCCAGGACAGGCCCAGCTTCAATCCCGGCTCGATGGACCAGCCAGAGACGACGCCGTCTCTCGGCTCCATGAACGGACCGGCGAGTACCGCTACCGAAAGACGCGCGAAGAACAACTCACCTACGATGGATTCCGCCGCAATGCCGCCGCCGAGCCTGAAACTGGAGCCCTCGTGTCCGTAAACGCCACCACCGGTTTCGAGGAACGGGAGCACCCCCCAGTTTACACTTGGTGGACGTAGGGTGCGGGCCTCGTTCATGACGCGCTCGACGGCCTCCTCGATCGGTCTGTGCTCCGGGTTGCTGAGCATGTACACTTGCCCGAGCAGCTCCTGAGCGGCAAAGGCGAGTTCCTCTTCCACGTTTGGTCCGCCCCTGGCGCGGATAATCCTCACGAATGCTCGGTCCGTGCTCTGCGACGCCACATGAAGGAAAGCCGCGCCATCACCGCCGTCCTCCATCCAGATCACTGCAACCGCGCCGACTCTGCTCACGAAAGGTTGAACAAGTTTGAGCTTCTTGGGCAACGACAGCGAGGAGAATGACGGATCGCCGAGTGGAGTCGCGGCTTCAAGATACGCCTTGTCAGGTCTGAATCGCTCGATGGCAAATTCATCCAGGGTCAGCTCGAGCTGGGTTGCCAGTTGCTGCTCCCTCGCGCGAAAGACGGGATCGTCTGACACTATCACGATCACCAGGACCGGCTTGTGGCGCTCTTTGGGGGAAGCGCCGCTCGAATCGGCCGTCCCCGGGCGCGGCGCGGACGCGAGATGCTCGGGTGCCATGAGAGCTGCTGCCATCGCAATGACAAACACAAGCACAGCCCCATTGTCATAATGGTTCTTCGACGACAAAGTTGCTCCTCCAGAAGGCATTGTATCGTAAGATGAGGCCGAAGACGGCTGTATTTTCAGCGGCAATGCACAATGAAAAACAATATCAAGATAGCCGTGATCATACCGGCGTTGAACGAGGAGAAGACTATCGGTCAGGTGATCGACGCGGTGCCTTCCTGGGTAGATCGGATCCTCGTGGGGAACAACGGATCCACCGACGGTACCGCACACGAGGCAAAAAAACACGGAGCGGTGGTAGTGGACGAGCCCTTTCGCGGATACGGCGCCGCGTGCCTGGCGGCCGTGAGAGCGCTGGATTCGCCGGGGTCGCCGGACGCTCCGGGGGTTGTGGTGTTCCTCGATGGAGATCTGTCGGACAACCCTGAGCAGATGGACACCCTGGTGGAGCCGATCCTGGAGCGAGGCTTCGATCTGGTCATCGGATCCCGCGTGATGGGCCGGTGCGAGCCCGGAGCGCTGACCGTTACCCAGCGTTTCGGCAACTGGCTCAGCTGTCGCCTCACCCGGTTTTTATTCGGCGTGAGCTACACGGATCTCGGTCCGTTCAGGGCGGTGCGCAGATCAGCCCTCGATGCCCTCGAGATGGACGACCGGGCCTTCGGATGGACCATCCAGATGCAGGTCAGGGCTGCAAGGCAGGGTCTTTCGATCACCGAGGTTCCCGTGGACTATCGCAACAGGCGCGGGGGCGCGTCCAAAGTGTCCGGCACCCTGCGTGGGGTGATCGGCGCGGGCACCACAATTCTCTACATCATCTTCGCAGAGGCGATTGACGCCCGTCTCGAGCGCATGCGTGAAGGGTTCGCCTGAAATTACTACTTGGCGTTGGCCCCGTTGACCGCGTTCATGATGTCCGTTGTCGACATGAGGTCAGTTGTGCCGACATTGCAGTCGATCACGATCATTGTTTCCAGGTCTATGACGGCGGTGAACGGCGTGTAGACGGTGCCGTACATCTGCGGCCAGACACCGGTCCAGTACGAACCATCAAAGTATGGTGATATATAAGACGCCGCAGTGCTTATCGGCGCGTCGCTAGACCCGTTTACATAGGCCGCGTAGACCACACCGTTTGCAGCGTTTATCTGGCTCTCGTATCCGCCTACCGAGCTGAACCAGCTCGGACAGCTGGGTCACGACGTGCTCCCGAACATGAGCACCATCGACTGCTTCCCTGAACAATGAAGATCCTCGAGATTGAACGAAACTTCAGTCTGCTCGACCGATCCATCACCGTCTGAATCAATGTAGCCGGTTACCGACCAGTTCGCGACAGTATTGCCGACGATCACATCGCTGCCCCAACTGATCGGCGTACAGGCACCGGTGTCCGTGTCACTGTCCGTGTCACTGTCTGTGTCACTGTCTGTATCACTGTCACTATCCGAGTCGCTGTCGGAATCACTGTCAGAGTCGGAATCGGAATCACTGTCAGAATCGGAATCGGAGTCCGAATTCGACCGGTAGTCCTGTCCTGTCTCACAGGCGGCCTGTCCCAAAGACAGAACCGCCAACGTACAGATGCAAAGTAAAATCAAATTCCAGGATCTTGTTTTGTTCATGACTTTTCCTTTCAGTGGTGATTCTCGCCGAACCACGGCATATTTGACCGTCTGCAGTCTACCATTATGCCATACATTAACCCGACCATGGACGCTATTTTATCCAGAACTCCCAGCCGCAGTAATAATCGTCCGGGTGGTCGTCGGGCGGGCAGGCGATGCACGTGGTCTCGATGCGCGGATCGATGGTCTTCGCGAAAGTCGCGTACTCCACGAGCCCCACGGGCTTGCAGGGAAAGTCGGGCAAACCCCGGCGCTTGCGGGCACTCTGGACCCGGCAGTCGTTCATGTAGAAGCGCAGGCGCCCGTTCACATATTCGCTGCTCTGGCGGTTGAGAACGGCGTACATGCGATATTCGAGAGCCTCGCGCAGGCCTTCGAGCCCGGCCTGTTCGCTCAGGCCGAGGAGACGTTTGATGCGTCTGGCCTCGATTGGCGAGAACTTCTCCCAGGCCTCGGTGTCCGCGCGGATGGCTTCGTCCATGCCGTGTACCCGCTCCACCGCCTGAAACCAGAGACCATCGTGTGCGAGCCAGTTCTTGGCGAAGTTATTGATGACCTCTATTAGCTGCTCCCGCGAGAGATCGTTCAGAGCTGACATGGGTTCTCCTCCCTACCAACCCTTCATCTGCTCTTCGATCAGGTAGGTGGGTCGAAGGTCGGTGGGGATATCCGAGAGGCTGTCGAGGGCGGCCTTGAGATGGTCGGGCATGTCGCCGTACTTCTCGATCATCACCCTGGCCTTGTCGTAATCGCCGAGCGCCTCGATCATGAGGACCTCGTGGGCGAGAGACTTGACGGCCTCCCGCATCTTCTCGGACACATATACGTACTTGCCCTCTTCCATGATGATGGCGCCCTTTTCCATGAGCCAGTTGAACTGGATGATGTTGCTCTTGCCGTGAGCCTCGGCGGCGCCGAATCGCACCGAGCGGAAGAACCCGCCGAGCAGCGATGCGTACATGTTCTCCACGAAGCTCTCCTCGTGCATCCCCTCCTCGATGAGCAGGTAATTGAGGTACGAGCCGAGGATATCCGCCTTGCATTCCTCGATGGCCGGGTAGAGTTCTTTCAGCTCGGCGTTGACCGTGGTCTTCACCTTCTTTCCGTCCCTCGTAACTGTGATCTTGCCCGGGCCGAGTCCGTGGGCGGTCTCGTGGACCAGGGTGTGGTTGAAGAAGGCCTTGAACGAAACGTTCTTCACCTGATCTTCGCGCATGAGCCTGTGGGCGATGGGCATGAGGATCTTGTTGAACTTGGCGTTGGCGACGTTCTTGAGCATCACCTTCTTCGAGCCCTTCTTCTCGCGAACGACCTCGTCGTTGGGAAGGTTGAAGGCCAGGGTCTGTACCCCGGCGCGGGTGTCGCCCGCCGTGAAGAGCACCTCCACAACAGAGATGGGCGACTCGGAGCCCCTCTTCAGGTTCTTGTGCTCGTCGGGGATGGGGAGGTACGCCTCCATCTTGGGCATATAGGACTTGATCCGGGCGAGATCCCTGGAGTCCTCCGGATCGCGCAGCGCCAGGAAAGTCTCGAACGCGGCCTTGTAACCCATCAGCTCGTCCTCGTAGACCTCGTACGGCCCGATAACGATCTCGATGTCGCCGTCGCCGAGATCCATCCAGTCCATGTCGCTCTGCCGGTACTCGTTGTCGCGAAAAGCCCTGGCCCGCGCGGTCAGGTACTTCTTCAGCCGGGCGTCCTGCGCCAGCTCTGCGGCCTCGTCGAGCAGCTTCGCCGCCGGCTCCAGCCACTTCTTGTAAAATTCGGAGTAGGGCACTGCCTTCAACCCATCGCCGTCGCGCTCGATAATAGTGAAGTAACCGGTGAACGCCTCCTTGAGATCCGGGTGCGCCTCGATCCAGGCCTCGAGTTCTTCCTTCTTGATATCTTCGGGGTAGAAGGTGGCGCCCTTTGGCTTCTCGACCTCGCCCCAGAACGGCTTGTTGTGGTCGAGCCTGTTCCAGGGACCGTACATGATGTCGAACGCCGCCAGGGTGTCGACGTGCGAAGGATCTCCCGCCAGCTTTTTACGCCACTTGGGGTTCTGCGCGCTGACCTGGTTCAGGTACAGGTCGTCCATGATCTCGGCGGCCTCCACCAGCTTCGCGATGACCTTCCTGTGCTGTTCGGGGATCCTGGCCTCGTCCATGCCGATATCGGTGGGCGAGAACTTGGCCACCAGCTCTTTCACTCCGGGTTCCACGATCGTAGCCTCCTCTTTTGAGGTTTCCTCATCATCGATGATCGGTTTTTCGTCGACTTTACCGACCTTCTCATCGGTCTTCTCGTCGCCCCCGCAGCCGATGGTCAGAGCCAGACCGGCCGCGATGAGCAATCTTGTAAAAGTGTTCATGAGAACGCGCTCCTTTCTTTTCGTGGAGCACATATTAGTAAAAGTGGAAGAAAAGACCAGGGGTAGTGTTGGCCTGCTTGCCGTCAGATGCAGTCGAGCCAACCATGGGCGGCGTCATACCCGCAGACATCGGCGCCGCAATCCTGCTCCTCGTAGTATGGGCTGCCCTGGTCCTCACCACAATACACGGCCGTGCCCAGGTCGCCGGTGCAGCAACCGTACCACTGATCCTCGGACGACCAGTTCCACGACATGGGATTGCAGTCGCCGGGGAGCATAACCGGGCAGCATATCATGTTGGAGTTGGTCAGTGCTTCGACCTCGCAGTCGGTGAGGGGGTCACCAGTGTCCGTATCGGTGTCCGTGTCGGTATCCGAGTCAGAGTCCGTGTCGGAGTCCGTGTCGGTGTCCGTGTCGGAGTCCGTGTCGGAGTCCGTGTCACCATCGGAGTCGCTGTCCGAGTCGGAGTCACTGTCCGTGCCCCCGGTATTGAAAACGGGTGCGTTATCGCTGCAACCGAGGGCAAATGCAACGCAAAGCATGAGAATGGTCAAAATGGGTAATCTCTTCATGTAATCCTCCCGGGGTGACTTGTTGTTTCAATATGGCCACCAAAGTCCACTATTACCAATAGTGTCTTCATAATAGTATGTTGGTTCAACCTTTGTTGTGATTCTCGGTGTTTTATCCGGATTGTTGTAGAATCGATCATATCTTGAGGAGTCGCCCATGATCAGAAAGACACCATGGCTGGCCTTGGCGGCCTTTGTTGTGCTGGCCTGTTCCATGCCGCCAGTCCTCGGCGGCAGGATCAACTCGGCCCTGGTGCGGGACGGCGAGTACACGGGCAAGTACAGGGATTTCCCGAACTCCGCAGAGGTTCGCGTGGTGGTGGAGGACGGAAAGATCGTGGCGTGCGATGTGGTCGACTTCGGCGGCGTGTTGAAGAAGACCTACGCTGAAGACAGGATCCCGGATCGCATAGTCGAAGGTCAGTCCACCGATGTGGACGCGGTCTCCGGCGCCACCAACTTCAGCCGCGTGATAATGAACGCCGCCCAGAAAGCGCTGGACAAGGCCGTGGCTGAGACTCATTGAAATCGGTTGATCGTACCTCTGAGCCCAGGGCCACTTGACACATGCATCAAAAAAATGCATACTTATATGCATGTTATGTATGCACATAAATCAGAGGTGATGCGATGCGGACAACACTGAATATTGACATGGAACTCATCGAAAAGGCGTCAGGTCTCACAGGTATTACGAAAAAAACATCACTGGTGAGGCTTGGTCTCGAGGCTCTGATCGCCCGTGAAAGCGCCAGGCGCCTCGCGAAGATCGGAGGCACCGAGAAGCGGCTTCGTGCTCCACGACGACGAAGGACCGGAAATGACTGAAACGGTCCTTGTGGATACATCGGTCTGGGTTTCCCACTTTCGTTTCGGACAGGACCGGCTCGCCATGATGCTGAATAAAGAACAAGTGGCGTGCCACCCGTTTGTCATAGGTGAGCTCGCATGCGGAACAATGAAAAACAGGGGGGGGATCCTCGAACTCCTCGATGCGCTTCCAGTGGTCGAGATAATGACACAGGAAGAAATAATGATTTTTATTGAAAACAACCAGTTGATGGGCAAGGGGCTTGGATTGATTGATGTTCATTTACTGGGTTCGGCGGTTTTATCCGGTATCCCTCTTTGGACATTCGATAAATCACTTGCCAATACGGCTTCACGCCTGGGCCTG
>JAUXHN010000304.1 GCA_030621515.1 Deltaproteobacteria bacterium
GTTCTAGGGGGTCAGGTCAGTCACCGCCGGTGACACCCCAACGTTGTCCAGAATAACGCTTTCCCGATAAAGAGTTTGTCCGGTATTATTTCAGAGGTTTCAATTGGTAATAACCGGGACGGTGATCTAATGATCGGCGAAACCATAGGCCATTACCGGATCGTCGCCGAACTCGGGCGCGGCGGCATGGGTGTGGTGTATAAGGCGGAAGATACGAAGCTGCGGCGCACGGTAGCGCTGAAGTTCCTTTCTCCGCATCTGCTTGCCGATCCCCAGCAAAAAGCCCGGTTCATCCACGAAGCGCAGGCGGCGGCCGTCCTCGATCACCCCAACATCTCCACGATTCACGAAGTCCATGAGGCGGATGGTCAGACGTTCATTGTGATGGCCTTCATCGAGGGCGAAGACGTGCAGACAAAGATCGGGTCGGGCCCGATGAGTATCGATGAAGCGCTTGATATCGCCGTGCAGGTGGCGAAGGGATTGACCAAAGCGCACGGCGAGGGGATCGTTCACCGCGACATCAAGCCGGGAAACGTGATCATCACGCGCGAGGGACAGGCCAAGGTGGTGGACTTCGGTCTGGCCAAGCTGGCCACGCAGACGCAGCTCACCAAATCGGGAATGATGGTGGGGACGGTTCGCTACATGTCGCCCGAGCAGGCAATGGGGGGGAAGGTGGACCACCGCACCGATATCTGGTCGCTGGGGGTGATGCTCTACGAGATGCTCTCGGGCAATCTCCCGTTTCGGGGTGAGGTGGATCAGGCGATCATGTACTCGGTTCTCAACGAGGATCCGAAGCCGGTGACCGAAACGCGGAAAGACGTTCCGGTCGCTCTCGAGGACATCATCGAGAAGGCGCTGGCCAAGGATCCGCAGAAGCGCTACGCGACGATGGACGAGTTTCTCGTCGATCTGGAGACACAGCGCGACAAGATTGTATTGGGGATCAAGGAGCGGCAGTTCACAGGACTACGAAAGCTGCGTAGAAGAAAGCGCCTGACGGCGGGCATCGCAACAGTCCTGGTCGTTGCCATCGCGGCCATTCTGGCGCAGACATTTTACCCGATTGGCGGAGAAGATGTCTTGGATACCATTGCCGTCCTGCCAATGGTGAACTTGTCCGGCGACCCGGAGGAGGACTGGCTGGCCGATGGCATGACGAGAGAGCTCATCACCGAGCTGACCAAGATTGCCGCCCTACAAGTACGGCCCTATCAGTCGGTCATGCGATACCAGGAAACGGACCTGACGATCCCGGAGATCGCCAGAGAGCTGGGGGTTGCTGCCATAGTGATGGCTTCTGTGGTGAGCTCCGGGAATCAGCTACATATCAACGCGCAGCTGATCGACGCGTCGGAGAACAAGAACCTGTGGGCAGACAGCTTCGATCGGCAGATGATTAATATTGTCGGCTTCTATGGCGAGATGGCGCGAACAATCGCCGCCGCGGTCCACGTGGTCGTAGCCCCCGAGGAAGCAGCTCGGCTGGCGAACAAAAAGCAAGTCGATCCGGAGGCATACCGTCTCTATCTCCTTGGCGAACGCTTTGCGTACAAACTTTCGGAGGAAGGAATCCATCAGGGAATGGAATTCTGTATGCGAGCCATCGAGATCGATTCGACTTACGCGCCTGCTTACGCCGCATTGGCCAAGTACTACTTCCTGTTGACAAACCACGCGATGATGCATCCGCTGGAGGCACGCCCGCTGGCCGAGGCCGCGGCCAGGAAGGCTCTGGAGCTCGATGGTGATCTCGGCGCGGCTCATGCTGCCTCGGCCGTTGTCGAACTGGCGTTCGACTGGGACTTTGATGGGGCCGAAGAAGGCTTCAGGCGGGCAGGCGCGCTCAACCCCGGCGACGAGTCGATCAAGGAGGATTACAGTTTCGCTCTGGCGCTCGATGGCCGCATCGATGAGGCCATCGCGATTACAAGGCGGCAAACAGAAAACGATCCCCTCTCGATCTTTCCAAGCGGCGTCCTGGGGTATTACTACTGGCACGCCGGACGTTTAGATGAAGCCATCGATCAGCTCAATCGTACCGTCGAGATGGCTCCCGAATATTCCTATCTCTACATGCACCTGTCCTGGTGCTATGCAGATAAAGGGATGAAGGAAGAGACGATCGCCAACATCGAGCGTGCTTTGAGTGCGGCCCCGTCAAATCAGGTCGTTCTCGGAACCTCCGCGAACGCATACGCCAGGGTCGGCATGGAGGAAGAGGCCAGGAGGATCCTGGTGCAGTTGCAGCAGCAGTCGCAAACCGACTATGTCGATCCCTTTTATATTGCGATCATCCATGTGGCTCTGGGTGAGCATGATCGTGCGTTTGAACTCCTCCGCGAGTGCATCGAGGTGAGGTCGATGTCCACTCTATTTATAAAGCACTTCCGCTGGACGGAACCTCTTCGCTCCGACCCGCGTTTCCAGGAGATCTTGGAGCTCGCATTCGGGAGTTCGCCATGATGGAAAAGAGCCACGCACAAATCCCTATCTTTCAAGAAAATCCATAGGGTGCGGGCATATTCTACGAGCCGATCCGCTGTAGGCGGCGCGACAAGTCGCATCAAAAAGACGTTTCGAAGCCGAAGCGGATTGTCATCGGTGGTTGGTACGCCCTTACTTTGCCGAAGTTCGGGTTCAGTCCAGCCTGATTTCCCTCGGTGTCGAGTACAAAGTAGTGGACCTGTTCGATGTCCACCACTTCTGTCCGCCCGAACAGGTGGAATACATCGAACAGCAATCGGGAACGGGCGCCGCCGATTCCTCCAGTCAGCCGCGAGAGATCGTACGCGAGCCGGAGACTCGCATCCCAGATGGACGGAGTTCGACCGGCGGTTCCACGCGGAACAAGATGGCTGAACGCGTTCGGTCCGAGCCATGTCCCACCGTATTCCGAGAGTGGCGTGCCACTCTGCCAGGTGAAGAACCCGCCCGCCGTCAGCCCGAAGTCGAAGGCATAGCTGCCATACGTCTTGAGCACATGGGTACGATCGTTCGGAAGCAAGCCCTCTGAGACCTGAGAAATATCCCAAAACTGGTTCGTGACATGGGAGTGTGGATTGCTGCTGTCGGTGTCAAAGATGCCCGGGTAGTTTCCATCCGTTTTGGACAGCACATACCACGCCGCCAGGTTCAATTTTCTCCCAAAGGTGTTCTCGAGCGAAAATTCCAGAGCTGTATAACGCCGAACGGCGTTGGGCAGGTGATCCATGCGACCTTGCCCGGGGTTTCCCAGCAGGTAAGTAATACCGAGGATGGGATCGGACAGGACTGTAGTTTCGATGGCTCTTCCCATGTTGCGATAGATTCCGCGAACGCCGACCTTCCAGGTTTGAGCAAACTGATTTTCATAACCCAGAGTGAATTCATCCAGGTATTGGCCGTCCAGGTCATCGAACGGGTAGGTCGAATTGTCGAGTACCTGACTGAAGGTTGGTGTCGCCGTGAAATCAGGCAGCGGATTCACATCGTAGTAATCTAAGGTCTGATAGTAGTTACCAAAATACCAACTCGAAGCGATCATGGACATCTGCTGGTAAACACGTCCATAGGAGCCGGACAGCTTCTGGCGGCCCCTCTGATCGAGCTGATAAATGATACCCACACGCGGTTGAAAGCCGTCGTCGATCGATTGCACAAGTTCGCCCTGTTGATTGACGATGTAGATACCGTCCCATCGGACTCCGGCATTTATCGTCAGTCGATCGGTGACTCGCCAGGAGTCCTGCAAGAAAACAGAGGGAAGCCGGTGTGATACCTCGAAGTCATTCAGAAGGGAAGTAGCCAACCAAAAATCGACGTCGAATCTGAGGACGAGACCATCTCTTCCATCTTGAGTCTGAATTGTCCACTCCTCGTCCAATAAGATGTTCTCATAGGCAGCCCCGATCTTGAGCTCATGACTGCCGGCGAAAACCGTCGTGGATAGATCTATTGCCCAGCGGACGGTGTGGTGATCGAACTGGTTCGCATTTCCACCGGATAATGTGTTGTTATAATTATCGCTGTATGTCACCTCCGTGCGGCCGATCTCCGTGGTCGGTCGGGCTTCGTTGTTTGCTTCCACGCGGGAAACCGAAAGGTTCATGATCGCACGATCACCAAACCAGTGTTGTGCATTCAGGCTCGCCGTG
>JAUXHN010000339.1 GCA_030621515.1 Deltaproteobacteria bacterium
GGCAACAGTGACGCGGACACCGATACGGATACCGATACGGACACCGACACGGACAGCGATTCCGATTCGGACAGCGATTCCGATTCGGACAGCGACTCCGATGCCGACGGCGACGGCGGCGACACCATCTGCGATGAGCAGGATTTTAATATTGAAATCGAGCCCGTTCGCCTGGTTATCCTGCAGGACTTTTCGGGGTCCATGAGCGGAACAAACTGGTCCCAGGCCACAACCGCGCTGACCAACATCCTCACTTTGTGGGCGAGCGCGGGCATCGAGTTCGGGTTCGACTATTTCCCCATCGACGGGAGCTGCGGGGTCAACTCGACCATAACGATCCCTCCGGCCGCCGGCACCGAGACATCGATCATCAACTGGATGACCACCCATAACCCCACCGGCATGACCCCACTCGAGGAAGCCATGATGAACTACACCATTTTCGGTTACGCCCCGGGCTTCCCTGAGTCCGGCGTCAGCTCGTACCTGGTAGTGGTCACCGACGGCATGCCCAACTGCTCAAGCGGAGACGCGGCTTCCTTCGCGGCCACAACAACCTTGTTGCTTGCCAACCAGATCAAGACCTTTGCAATCGGGTTCAACTACACCAGCGCTGAACTCACTGCGGTGGCAGCATCCGGCGGTATGCCCGCTCCGTACAATGTTCCCATCAACGCCACCGATTCGGTCACCTTGCAGAACGCGTTCGACGACATCGCGCAGATTGTCATCACCTGTATCTTCGACGTGCAGAGCCCGGATGCGAGCGCGGATCCCGAGAATGTGAACTTCTATTTCGACGGCGTGGTTTTACCAATGAACGACGGCTGCGGCGGCTCCGGAGAGGGCTGGCAGTGGGTCGATGCGGCGCACACCCAGGTGGAGTTCTGCCCGGTATCCTGCGACGACATCAAGGATGGATCTCCGCCGGAGATCTCGGCCGCATGGGGTTGCCCGACGGTTATTTCGTAGCCAAAACCCTAAAAGAAGTGGATGCAAGACACCTTGCCATAAAGAGCATTCTCCGAGAGATATGAGGTGTTGTAGGAGTGCTCACAGCTCCAGCCGACAGCTGCAATTGGTTGCTCGGGCATCACCCCGAAGACACATGGCGAATCTGGATAGTAGCTGTCGTCCAGGGAAAAAACACAGCCGGAGTCGGAGACCGCCACGGGGTCACGACCGGAAACCACATACTCTATGGATTCCTGTGAAAGATCGATCCATCCGTTTGTGCCCAGCCCCATTGAGGCTGAACCATCAGCGGCGCCAAGAACAACATCGCCACCGTAGCTGTAGTTCGTCGCACAGGAAGTCAAATCAGCGGTTGTTCCGACGTCGACCCCGGACCACGAGGATTGGGTCAATTCAATTACGGTGCCGTCTGGCCCAACCGCGAACACGCCACCAATATCGCCGCAGAATCCGGAGATCGACTGTGCCACCGAAGACGGAAGTAGATTTGTTGGGGCACTGTAATTCAAAATATGCACCTCGTTTTCACTTCCAACCCAGACCAGATCTCCCATGTTCCAGTGTCCGCCGGATGTGATCATGGAACTCGGCATGGTGCTCCATAGTTTGATATTTAGTGGAGCACCCACGGTTGGTGTGGCAAGGCTGTTGAAAAGGCTGCACTCGGTGGCACCACACAAGAACGCCCAGTATCCGTCATGCTGAACATCTGAGTTTTTTGGACCGAGAAGTCCCTGCGATTCGAGCGGTACAACAGCGGATCCCGCAACTTGATTGATGGTGTACATCTCAGGAGTCAGAAGATTCACAACGATAAGAATAATCTCCTCAGAACCCGCAGGGCCGCGTAGCGCGAGAATACCGGCATAAATACTCGCTGCTCCGGCAACTACCAGGGTGATGTCAACGAAACGTATGTTTTGTCCGAAATCGTTAGCGCTTAATATAAGGGGGGTTTCATAGGCGGTGCTTCCACAGGGCGGCACCAGCGATGATGTGCATTCCGCCGGAATTTTTTCAACCGGGCCGGTATCCGAGTCTGCGTCCGAGTCGGTGTCTGTATCTGCGTCCGAGTCGGTGTCAGTATCTGCGTCCGAGTCCGAGTCGGTCCCACCGTCTTCGATGGACAAAACGTGTGAGCACCCACTGCAGACCATCACGGTCGCAAGTGCCATCAAAAGCAAGTATCGCATTCCCCCGCCTTCTTTCTGTACGTAAGAGCATTCTACCAATGATCAAGGGAAGGCGCCACGAAGGGCTGGAAGACGAAGTCCGCCTTTGGAGGCAGATCGGTTTGGTTTGTCCGCCT
>JAUXHN010000186.1 GCA_030621515.1 Deltaproteobacteria bacterium
TTGACTATTGCGGCATCGGGGTCCGTAGACGAAATGAAGCGAGCATTTGCTTTTGTGTACGGCCCGTTTTTTCGGGCACTCGGTTTCTCGGCAAGACGTGTTTCCAATTGTTGGTACTGTTCGCTCAGCTGGCTTCGCAAATCTCTCGTGTCTATAATCGATTCCTTCGATGCGTCGGCCTCCACCAGGCTCGAATCCACGAAAATTTTGCTTCCCTCGACCATTCCCTCTTCAACGCATTGCCGTACAATTCGTTCGAATACACGGCGAAATGTGTCTGTTCCCCAGCGTTTTCGGGCCTTGGATAGCACGCTATGATTCGGAATGTTGTCTTCCAAATCCAGTCCGAGAAACCAAATCCAGTCCAACCGCTCCGGCAGAGTCGCCATGAGTTCTCTTTCTGAGCGCACGTTATAGAAAACCAGTAAGAGCATCAGTTTGAGAATTACCGGAGGCGGAACCGACACGTTGCCCTTCTTGCCGTACTTGTCAGCGACCTCCTCGTAGATGAAATCGAAGTCGACAACCTCGGCAATTTTTCGCAACGGATGGTCCTGGCGAATGCGTTTCTCCAGTGAAAAACCAGTAATGTAGAGCTTGTTTTGCGACGGCGGCTTGAGTCCCATCATTGGTGAACCTCCCGAACACCAACGATCATATCAGCCTGATTGCAAAAAGATATCTGCAACCAGTTTATTTGGGCAACAGGTCCTAGACAATAGACACTTTGCGGCATTCAGATTTACTTCACGAGCAACGTGCGTTGCTTTTTCCATGCGGAGAAATCGCCCCCTAAAGTGTCTATTGTCTAGGCCTGACCCCTTGGCCCATTCTCTCTCGTCGCAAAATGCCCGAGGAGCGCGTCATGAAGATGATGGACGGCGTCTTCCACGACACCGTTGTCAATCATCCACCTCAGGTAATCGGGCTCCTCCCGGGCCAGGTATTTCAAGGTCTTGCTCTTGTGCCTCCCGAAGTTCACCGCAACTTCGCCGTCGATCCACTTGAGCTTCCCCCGCCGATCCACTTCCTCGGGATCCCGCACGGCGTTGTCCAGCTCCCTCGGAGTGGAAGGTAGATCCCTGTAGCGATTCAACTGGGCCTCGAGAACCGAGAGGGTCGCCTTCACGTCTCCCATGGCGGAGTGCGCCTCAGCGTGCTCCTGGCCGCAGTAGAAACGCAGGGCACCGCTCAGATCCCTGGGCTCGCGGATCTTGAATATGCGAAAAGAATCCACCACCGAGATCTCGGCCACGTCCAGCTTCTCCCCCGCTCTCTTGAACTCCGCGGCCAGCATGGGGATGTCGAAATTGATCACGTTGTATCCCGCCAGATCGCACCCGGTGAAATAGGACGCTATTCCCCTCGAGCCACGAGCCACCTTGTCGAATGGGGGCTCGTCCTTCACGTCCGCGTCGGTGATCCCGTGTACTGCGGTCGCTTCCTTGGGGATCGGTATGCCCGGGTTGAATCGGCGCACCTTTTCCTCGCGCTCACCATCGGGCCATATCTTGAGCGCCGCGAGCTCGATGATCCTGTCACGCTGAGTATCGACCCCTGTCGTTTCCAGATCGAAAACGATGAGTGGACGTTCCAATTTCAATCCCATGATGTGCGTAATTTAGAGGCGGGCTCCAAACCGGTCAACGCTGAACGGGTGTTTGCCATCCGTGATCAGTCAAGCAACATGTACGGCTGATAATTTTGGTCGACATCGCGGTTTGTGGCATACTTTCTTCCATGGATGTGTCGGATCGCACATGGATGATCAAGCCCACCGGCGGCAAGAAGGAAGGGCCTCTTTCGGAAGAGGAGTTCCAGGACAAGCTCCGCGCCGGAGACATCCCGCTCACTTCCCAGGTCAAGAGCAACAGAATGAAGAAATGGAAGCCGCTCATTGAAGTCATCACCAGTGACGAAACCTTTCTGCGGCCCTCCAGCATGCCGCCTTCTCCACCGCCAGAAGAGAACAGCTAGAGCAAGTCTTTTCGATCGCGGCTCCTGAGCGCCTCCACCACCTTCTTGACGTCCTGCGCCCTGTCGCGCTTGCACACCAGCAGGGCGTCACCCGTATCGACCACCACCAGATCTTCCACATCGACCAGCGCGACGAGCTTGCCGGCCGGCGCCCGCACGAGGCAACCCGTCGATCCAACCGGGATCACATCCCCCTCGATGGCGTTGGCCGCGTCGTCCTTGTCGGACAGTTCGTAGGCCGCCTCCCACGAGCCGAGATCCGACCAGCCGAAATCCACGGGAACGCACAGGATCCCGGTCGCACCCTCCATCACGCCGTAATCGATGGATGTGGCCGGAAGCCCGGGAAACACCTTTTGTAGAACTTCGGTTTCCCGGCCCGCCGCGAGAGCCTCGCCAATCTTGTCGAGTCCTCTTTTGAGATCGGGCATCTGCCGGCCGATTTCGTCGAGTATCCGATCAGCGCTGAAAAAGAACATGCCCGAATTCCACGTGAAGTTGCCGGCCTCGAGATATTTTTTTGCGGTCGCAAGATCCGGCTTCTCCACGAAGCGCTCGACCTCGCGCACTCCGGGTTTCACCAAACCTCCCATCTCGATGTATCCGAATCCAGTCTCCGGTCTGTCCGGGTTGATCCCGAATGTCACCATCGCCCCATCCCGCGCCGAGGCGACCGCCGTTTTGACCGAGGCCTTGAAGGTGTCCACATCGGCCACCAGATGATCGGAGGGCATCACGGCGAGCACGCCCTCGGGATCACGTTGCCTCACGTGAACCGCCGCCCATCCGATACACGGCGCCGTGTTCCTGCCGACGGGCTCGGCCAGGATGTTCTCCCGAGGAAGCTCGGGCAGCGCCCTCGCCACCGCTTCCACGGTGATGGCGCCGGTCACCACGATCACCCGTTCGGGAGGGATATCGGGCCCCAGACGATCGAGCGTGGCCGCTATCATCGTCCGTCCGCCGCCGGTCAGATCCAGGAGCTGTTTGGGGGATTTCGCCCGACTCGCCGGCCAGAAACGCGCACCGACGCCACCAGCCATGATCACCGCGTACGTATGGTCCATCTCTTCCCTCCTTCAAGGAACAATCACAAGCGAATCGCTATTAGAAAAGCACCATCATGGCAACTCCAACCGCCGCAACGTAAGGAGCAAACAGCCACAGGCGTCCTTTTCTCACCAGCCTGATCAGGAGAGTGAGCGCACCGAGACCCACCGCAAACGCCGTCAGCGCACCCAGGGCGAACGCCCACGAATGCCCGCCCGCGGCGATGGCCGAGACGTCGAGTTCGAGAACGGCTGCGCCGAGAATAGCCGGAATGGAAAGGAGAAAAGAGAACCGCGCGGCCTCCTCTCTTTTCAGCCCCATGGCGAGCGCCGCGACAATCGTTGCGCCGGACCGTGAGATCCCGGGCAGCACCGCCATGCCCTGCACGACTCCTATGATCAGAGCGACACGCCATGAAAGGCGCCTTTTTCCTCCGGGCCACCATCTACTGGCAAGCAGGATACAGGCGCATCCCGTGAAGCTGATTCCCAGCGCAAGAGGCGATCGGGAAACGGCGCCCGCGGGATCTCGCATGGCGAGCCCGATCGCGGCGGTCGGGATCGTGCCCACGATGATCGCCACCGCAAAGTTGACGTCATCATCCACACCGGCGATTCTCCGCAGTTTCAAGTGCATCAGGGCCGAGATGCCTCTTCCGGCCCCGCGAACGGCTCCGATGACCTCGCGGCGATAAACGACGAGCACGGCTGCCACGGTGGCCAGGTGAAGCAGCACCTCCAGCAACAGCGGTTTGTCCGACAGGATCGGTCCGCCCTCGGAACTTGCGAGGATCAGTTGTCCCGCTGCCAGGTGCCCGGACGAGGAGACCGGAAGGAACTCCGTGGCTCCCTGAATCGCACCGAGCAACGCTATCCAAAGGCTTTCCATCGAATCCTGGATATTCCACGAGACATCGACGGTCAAGTCGTGGATAGCGCTATGTCTCGGTTGACACATCCTGATTCTTCTGTCATCCAAACTACGATGATCGAGTTTGAAAAGGCCCTGAAGCTCATCCTTGAAAATGCGCCCGGGCCCACCGGAATATGCCGAGTCCCGTTGATCGACGCATCCGGAAGGGTTCTCGCTTCGGACGTGGTTTCGGATGTGGACATCCCGCCGTTCAACAAGTCGGCCATGGACGGTTTTGCCGTCCGCGCAGAAGATCTCGAGGTCGTTCCGGCAAACCTGAACGTGGTGATGGACATTCCGGCGGGTACAACTCCAGGCGGCCCCATCGGCGCGGGTCAGGCGGCTTCGGTGATGACCGGCGCGCCTGTACCGCAAGGATCGGACACCGTCGTTCAGGTTGAGTGGACCAGCGGTTTTGGCGAGAAGACCGTGAGAATCGATCGATCCGTGAACGCCGGAGCCAACGTCAGCCCCTGCGGGGAGATCGTCGAGACCGGCGCAACGGTGCTTTCCGAGGGCACCCTCATCGATGTAGAGGAGGTGGCCCTTCTCGCCGCCGTCGGCTGCGATCCGGTGCCGGTCTTCGAGCTGCCGTCTGTGGCCATCCTGACAACGGGCGACGAGATTGTCGCCCCGAGCGAGAAACCGGGACCCTCGCAGATAAGGGACACGAACGGGCCGGCCCTCGCGGTGTTTGTCAAGAGCCTCGGGTTGAGCTCCGTTCTTCTTCACAAGGTCGGGGACGATGTCGAAACCTTGAGGAACGCCGTCATCGAGGGCCTCGAATACGACTGTCTTCTCATGTCCGGCGGTGTGTCCGCCGGCGCCTACGATTTTGTCGAGGACGTGCTCAAGGAACTGGACGTCACGATCCACACCCGGAGGATCGCGGTAAAGCCCGGCAAGCCGACCGTTTTCGGAACCCGCGGCGACAGGATGATCTTCGGACTCCCGGGCAATCCGGTTTCCGGTATCGTCATGGCGAGGCTCCTGGTGGAGACCGCGCTTCGCGTTCGGATGGGGTACCGCAATCCCGGCATCGCCACCGTGCGCGCCAGGTTGACGAAGGACATTCGCAAAAAGGCAAACCGCGCCTGGTACATACACGGGACGTTGAGTTTGGCGAACGAGATCACCGTCACCCCGGTAGCCAATAAAGGCTCGGCGGATCTCCCGGCGGCCCAGAGCGGCAACTGCCTCATCGTGGCTCCGAAGGGAGAGACCCTGATCGAGCGAGACAGTACGGTGGATGTGGTTGTCTGGGAGCGTTCATGGTGACGCGGCCCACAAACACCCCGGCGACCGTCGATCGATACGGTCGTGTCATCAATTATCTGCGCCTGTCGATAACGGATCTCTGCAACCTGCGTTGCTTCTACTGCATGCCGGACGGCATTACCAACAAGCTCCCCCACGACCAGATAATGCGCCACGAGGAGAACCTTGAGGTAGTGTACGCCGCAGCCTCCCTGGGGATAAACAAGGTGAGAATCACCGGCGGTGAGCCGCTCGTCAAGCGCGGGGTGATGGGTCTGGTGTATTCCATCGCCTCCATCTCGGGCATCGAGACCGTGGCCATGACGACGAACGGTGTGCGACTGCTGGAAATGGCAGAGCCGCTTAGAGCCGCCGGTCTCCAGCGAATAAACCTCTCCCTGGACAGTATCGACCCCGGGACCTATGAGGAGATCACCGGTGGCAATGAGTTCCACAGGGTCATCGATGGGATGGACCGAGCTGTTTCCCTGGGATTCCCCATCAAGATCAACGCGGTGCTTCTGCGCGGAATCAACACGGACAATCTTTTTGAATTCGTGGCCTTCGCACGGGAACATGAGGTTGGCCTGCGGTTCATCGAGCGAATGGGCTTCGACAGGAAAGAACCACTGTTTTCACAGGACGAGGCCATCGAGCAGCTCTCCAGGGATCACTCGATGGAGCCCGTCGACACGAGCCCTGAACATCCGCACGTGCGAAGATATCTCTGCGACGGGGTCAAGATCGGCTTCATCTCACCCATGACCCACTCCTTTTGCGCGAGCTGCAACAAGCTCAGGCTGCAGCCAGACGGTCGGCTTCGCGTTTGCCTTGCCTCCGAGCAGAGCGTGGATATCCGCGAGATACTGAGAAGAGAGCACACTGATGAAGACGTACGCGATGCGGTGAGAAAAGCCATACAGATGAAGCCGGCTGCCGCCCCGTGGAATGCGCCCTCGGAGATGTGGAAGGTTGGCGGTTGAACCGCCGGAAATTTGGGATTTGAATCATGAAAAAACTGACTCATGTGGGCGAGGGCGGCGAGGCGAAGATGGTTGATGTCTCCGGCAAGGAAGTGACCAGGCGCCAGGCTCGCGCGTCGGCCCGGGTGACCATGAAACCGCAGACCGCCGCCGCCCTGCGCGACCTCGAGAATCCAAAGGGAGATCCCCTGGAGATCGCCAGGATCGCCGGAATCATGGCGGCCAAACGCACTGCCGACACCATTCCCCTTTGCCATCCTCTCGCGTTGGAACACGTGGATGTAACCGCCACCATGACGAAAGACGGAGTGAAACTTGAATCGAGTATAACGGTTACGGGCAAGACCGGGGCCGAGATGGAGGCGCTCACTGCGGTGTCCGTGGCGGCGTTGACCGTCTACGATATGTGCAAGGCCCTGGATAAAAGCATGGTCATCGAGGGAGTTCGCCTGGAAACCAAGAGCGGCGGCAAGAGCGGCGACTACGCGAGGGAGGATTCTTGAGGATGAATAAGATAGCGGCCGTGATAGTTGCGAGCGATTCCCGATCCGACGGGCGACGGGAGGACCTCACGGGGCCCGCTGCTGCGGAGGCACTCGAGGCGCTGGGGATAGGGACCGTCGAAATTTCCGTGGTGCCCGATGAGATCGATTCCCTCGCCGACGAGATGATCAACTGGTGCGATCGAGACGACGTGTTGCTCGTTCTCACTTGCGGAGGCACCGGGCTGGCGCCGAGAGATGTGACCCCCGAGGCCACCCTGGAGGTGGTGGAACGCGCGGTTCCGGGTATCGGCCAACTCCTGCGTCAGAAGAGCCTGGAGATCACTCCCCACGCGGCCCTCTCCCGGGGGATCGCCGGCATCAGAAACGGCACCCTGATCGTCAACCTCCCCGGGAGCCCCAGGGCCGTGACCGAGTCCATCGGGTTCCTCGCCCCGATCCTTCCCCACGCCATCGAGACCATCTCCGGCCGCGCCTCTGAGTGCGGAAGGAAATAACCCCATCCCCGCGCCCGCCCATTTTCGATTGGAACGACAATTTTTGTCGATATGCGATGATTTGACCCGTTTGATCGGCAACCTACGTCATAAATAAGACAAGACTGTATTAGTGTCTTAAAATACTGAATTACGATCTTAACGAGAGGAGATGAAGATGCTTGTAAAATCTGTGTCCGTGAGTTCGATCACGATACTGCTCGCGCTGGCGTTGGCGCTGCCGACCGGCGGCTGCTCCGACGAGTCCAAGGGAGTGTCGGTGAACGTCACGCAAGAGAACATCTGCGAGGAGATCGCAGAGGTGATGTGTCACAATATGTTCCAGTGCTGCACCGGCCTCCAGATCGAGGAGGTGCTCGGGATCGAGATCTCGACTACCGAGAAGGAATGCCGGGGCGATATGCAGCTGCTCTGCGAGGACCGGTCGGTGGAGATGCTGTACGCGTTCGAGAACGGCACCGCATCCTTCGATCAGGCGACGGCCCAGGCCTGTCTCGAGGTGCTGCTGGCGCCGAAGGACATTTGCGTGGAGTTGCAGCTCGACCCGGTCTGGATCGAGCTATGCGCCGACATCTGGGTGATCGGCAACCAGGGAGTGGGGGACGCCTGCTTCTGGGACTTCGAGTGCGCCGAGAATCAGTACTGCGCCCCGAACCAGGCGTGCCGCAAGCTGCCCGGCGCGGGTGACGAGTGCGACTTCCAGGCTCCGGGCAATCCCTGCGCCGAAGGCCTGTACTGTGACGGGGACGACATCTGTGTGGCGCTCGGCGGCAAGACCGATGACTGCTCGCCTACCGAGCCCTGCCTGGAGGATCTCTACTGCGACTGGAATGGCGGCGACGGCACCTGTCGCGTCAAGGAGACCGCCGGCGAAGAGTGTACCAACAACTGGATGTGCGCCTCCAACGACTGCGCGCCGGGCATCTGTGGCGGCGACGGTTCGTTCTGCGTGGACGACGGCGACTGCCAGGGCTACTGCGACGGCACCAACGACAACTGCGACGACGAGACCGACTGCGACGGGGCTTGCGATATCTCTGGCGATCAGTGCGACGACGACGGCGATTGCGACGTCGAGCCCGACGACTTCTGTGTACACGACCCGTGCATGGGCAACATCTGCGAGGAGCGTTACTGCGTCGACACCCCGGACGAGGTCGACTACTGCCTGCTCGGCCTCGGCCTCCTCGGGATGCTATAGCGATCGACGGCGCACGCCCCTTCGAACTGAGTCATGCAATTGGACCCCGAAGTCTTTGAAATAGTCTTTCCATATTGGATTCGCGCCTTCGGGTTCACCCTGGCAATAGAGATCCCCATTTTCGTGCTGGTGGGACGTTTCGGCTCGTCTGAAAAAAATAGAATTCCCATCTGGCGACTTGCTCTCGCCGGCGCCGCCGGAAGTATCGTGACCCATCCCCTATTGTGGTTTGTCTGGCCCCAACTTATTTCGAACTACACATTGTATATCGTGAGCGGCGAGTTGATCATCGCAATAGCGGAATCGTTTTCGTTCTGGTTGATCGCCCGTCCGATAAAGATGAAAACAGCAGTTGCGGCTTCGTTCATCGCCAACGCGATCAGCTATGGCGGTGGATATCTTCTGAGCGACATCACCGGTTTATAAATAGGTTCATCCAGACAGGGTTATTTCTCAGTAAGATGATGCGGGAGGAAGTGGAGGCCATTTTTCAGATTACGTTCACGGAATACAATCGCTCTCCCACCAGGTGATGTCATCGTCGCCGTATGCTGCGCCGAGCACATCCATGTCGCCGTCTCCGTCCACGTCGGCTGCGTATACCGACCTGGCTCCATCGAATGCCCCATCCACCGAGTGTCCGGTCCAGGCAGTACCGTCGCCCGCAGTGTTCTCCCACCATGCGATGGCATCTGCGCCAGTCGCTGCGCCGAGCACGTCCATGTCGCCGTCTCCGTC
>JAUXHN010000237.1 GCA_030621515.1 Deltaproteobacteria bacterium
CCAGTACTTAGTTTACCACCCGATGCTTGATGGCGGGAAATATATAGGGCTCATATTAATGTGTCCGCAACTCGCGTGAGGGGTTCATGCTTTTTGAGCGGTGCTCCAAAGTCCAAGATCTCGCCATAGCTCGCTTCAGCGAGCGACGGCGGACACGTCACGACTTCCTGTCTACTCGGGAATAATAACTCCCTTGAGCTGCATGCCGGTCATGTCGCTGTAGGTGTATGGGCTGACGCCGACGGGAACGGTAACATACGTTTCGGTGTCGGGGTCGAACTTGTAGGCTGCGTCTGCTTCGAGGTCGACGGCCCACACGTAGCCTTCGAAGTCCACGGCCACACCGACCAATTTTATCCCCATGTCGTAAGCGCCCGCGACGGCCATGTTCTCCTGGTCAATCTTGTGGAGTGTGCCGTTGAAATCGGCGACCCATACGTAGCCGGCGCTTTTTTCCGTACCCACGGCGATGCCGCGAAAGTCATAAGCATCCGCCACCAAACATTCGTCCAGGGACCCATCCGCCGGGTCATAGCGGAATATGAAATATCCGTTACCGACCCACACTCGTCCCTGGGAGTCCACCGTGATGCCATAGCCACCCAGCTGTACGGTTTCCGAAACTTGAAGGGTACTCATTTCCACCCGGAAGACCGACGGGGGACCAAATATTCCTGCATTATACACCCAGAAACCGTCGTTGCCGTCGACGGCCCCACCATAACAGCAACCGGCATCGACATCGATCTGGCCGACGATTGCGCCGTTGTCCCCGTCCAGCTTGTAAACCATCTGTGGTATGTCTCCTCCACAGGTGCCTATCCACACGTTCCCTCCCAAACCGGTATCCGGATCTTCCTTGCCGTCCCATGCGGTAGCTCTGGCCCCGTGGTAGAGGGGCAGCTCCGTGTGCCACAGCATGCACTCGTCCTTGCCCCAATCCAGGACATCGGTCGGCCCGTTGGACGTTTCGATCGTCCCGTTATCATTGTTGTCCACGCAGTCGTTCATCGCGGCGGCGAACTTGGTTACCGAGCTGGAATCCCGGTTGGTTACTACGGCGTCCCCGTGAAGGTTGACGGAGGTGCGCGATGGGTCGCAGCTTGAAGGGCAAGTGCGGTAACGGGCCACCTCTACTGCGGTTTGTGTATTGACCTTGGACAATGTGTTATCATAGCTATTGGCGATCCAGATATGCGAAATCCCCCATTCCGGTCCGGTGTCGGTATCCGTGTCCGTATCCGAGTCCGTGACTCCCGAGTCGGATGCTGGACGCGTTCCCGCCGGGTAGCAGCACGGCAGCATCAGCGAAATAAAAAGACAAACCACCCCGACGACGAGCGCGTTTGCAGTTGGATGTAACGGCGTTCTCATAATCAATCCCCAGTACTTAGTTTACCACCCGATGATTGATAACGTCGGGAAATCCGGGAGGTTTATTATAATGTGTCCGCAACTCGCGTGAGGGGTTCATGATTTCATTTGGAGGAGGCGTTTACGGAATGCAATCGCTCTCCCACCAGGTAATAGTATTATCGTTGCATGCCGCACCGTGCACATCCATGTCGCCGTCACTATCCACGTCGGCCGCGTATACCGACTGAGCACCATTGACTGCCCCATCCACCGTGTGCTCTGTCCAGACGGTCCCGTCTCCTGTGCTGTTCGCCCACCAGATGATGGCATCGGCGCCATCCAATGCGGCGAGCACGTCCATGTCGCCGTCTCCGTCAACGTCCGCCGCATATACCGACCTGGGGCCGTCCAATGCCCCGTCTACAATGTGTTCTGTCCAGACGGTCCCGTCGCCCACACTGTTCTCCCACCACGTGATGTCACCGTCGCTATTGGCCGCACCGAGCACGTCCAGATCCCCATCCCCATCCACGTCAGCGGCGTGTACCGAACAGGCGCCATCGAATGCCCCGTCTACCAGGTGCTCTGTCCAGACGGTCCCGTCGCCTGCGGTGTTCTCCCACCACGTGATGTCACTGTCATTTGCAGCAGCACCCAGCACGTCCACATCGCCGTCTCCGTCCATGTCCGCCGCATATACCGAATAGGCAGCGTCAAATGCCCAATCCACCGAGTGCCCTGTCCAGGTTGATCCATCACCGGCCGAGTTCTCCCACCATGCAATTTCATCTTCGACATACGCCGATCCGAGCACGTCCATGTCGCCGTCTCCGTTAACGTCCGCCGCGTATACCGAAGAGGCGCCACCAGATAACCAGACTATATTATTCTCGGCCCATGCGGTGCCGTCGCCCGTGGTGTTCTCCCACCAGGTAAAGTAATGGTCCCAGTACGCCGAGCCGAGCACGTCCATGTCCCCGTCTCCGTCGATGTCCGCTGCGTGTACCGACCAGGCGCCATCGAATGCCCCGTCCACTGTATGCTCTATCCAGACGGTACCGTCTCCTGCGATGTTCTCCCACCAGGCGATGTCATTGTCATTTGCAGCCGCGCCGAGCACGTCCATGTCCCCGTCGCCGTCAATGTCGGCGGCGTAAATCGATTGAGCGCCGGCGAATGCATTATCCACAATATGCTCGGTCCAATTGGGAACACAGAAGCCAGTGGCTGTATCTGTGTCTGTGCCGGTGCCGGTGTCTGAATCGGTTCCCGTGTCGGTGTCTGAGTCGGTTCCCGTATCGGTGCCTGTGTCAGTGTCCGTGTCGATGTCGGTATCGCTATCGCCGTCAGCGTCGGTATCAACATCCCCGTCGGAATCGGAGTCGGAGTCGGTAGTCCCTCCACCCGGGACGGCCGGCAAGCTTTGGGAACAACCGGCCGCCGCCATGACCAGCACCAGACCTGGTAGAAGGTTCTTGATATTAATCCCCGCCTTTCAACTCCTACCCCTATGAGTGGTGCCCGAGTCATTTTTGGGAGGTCATTTCCAGGAGAAATATCGAGAGCTCTTGAATAATGAGTCTGGCACCCATGCGGAAGGCCACTTGAGTTATCGATTTTCAGTGTGTAGTAAGGGTTCGCGAAAGAACAAGGCAACACAATGGCGCTGATTGCCCTGAGAAAAGTGAATATCTCTTTCGGAGGGGCAGCCCTGCTGGATGCGGTCGATCTGCGCATCGAGCCTGGCGAGCGGGTGTGCCTGGTCGGACGAAACGGCGCGGGCAAGACGACGCTGCTGAGAATCATCGCCGGGGAAATCGCGCCGGACTCGGGGGTTGTGGAAACCGGTGAATCGGTGAGAATTTCGGGGCTGCCCCAGGATGTTCGCGAAGACCTGAGCGGCACCTGTTTGGACGTGGTGGCCGGCGGGCTGGATGAAGCGATCGCGCCGAAGGAGGAGCAGCTCCATCGCGTAAACGAGGTGATCTCCCGCCTGAGCCTGGATGGATCTTCCCGCGTAGAAGAGCTGTCCGGTGGGCTCAAGCGCCGTGCGTTGCTGGCGCGTGCCCTCGTGAGCGAACCGGACATCCTGCTGCTCGACGAGCCGACCAATCATCTCGATGTGGAATCGATCGAATGGTTGGAGCAGTTCTTGTTGCGGTACAAAGCGACCCTGCTCTTCATCACCCACGACAGGTATTTCCTGCAGCGCCTGGCGACGCGGATTATCGACCTGGACAACGGCAAGCTCACGAGCTGGCCGGGTGATTTCGCCTCCTATAAAAAAAAGAAGCACTCCGCGCTGGACGTGGAAGAACAAAACCAGATCCGCTTCGATAAAAAGATGGCCGAAGAAGAGGTCTGGATCCGCAAGGGGATCAAGGCGAGGCGAACCCGCAATGAAGGCCGGGTGCGAGCGCTCCAGAAGATGCGCGACATCGTACGGCAGCGACGCGTCCCCACCGGTGCGGCGCAGATCCACATTCAGGAGGCTGGGCGGACGAGCAAGAAGGTCGTTGCGCTGAAGGACACGTCTTTTCGTTACAGGGATGGTCCGGCGATCATCGAGCACTTTTCGACCACCGTGTATCGGGGTGACAAGATCGGCATCGTCGGCAAGAACGGCTCGGGCAAGACCACGTTGATCCGGCTGATGCTCGGGGATCTGAAGCCCAGCCGGGGTACCGTGACGATCAGCGAGCAGCTGGAGGTCGCCTACCTGGGTCAGCTCAGACATCAGCTGGACGAAGAAAAGACAGTGATCGACAACGTGCTCGCCTCCGGTGATCAGGTGATCGTCGATGGCCGACCTCGGCATATCATCACCTACCTTCGGGATTTTCTCTTTTCCCCCGACCGAGCAAGAAGCCCCGCCTGGGTGCTTTCCGGTGGTGAGAAAAACAGGTTGTTGCTGGCCAAGCTCTTCACCAGGCCCGCCAACGTGCTTGTGTTGGACGAGCCGACGAACGACCTGGATACGGAAACCCTGGAGCTGCTCGAAGAACGCATTCTCGAGTTCAACGGCACTGTGTTGTTGGTCAGCCACGATCGCGCATTTCTGAACAACTCCGTGACGAGCACTCTCGTGTTCGAAGACGGGGGAAGCATCGGTGAATACGCCGGCGGATACGACGATTGGATGTCACAAAGAGCCCCGCAGGCAAAGACCCACCGGGCCAAACCCAGGACAAGGCCCCGCCCGAAGAGGCCACCGCAACCACGCAGATTGACCTTCAAGGAAAAGCACGAGCTCGAGCAGCTGCCGTCGAAGATCGAGGCGCTGGAAACGGAACAGGCCCGGTTGCACGCGGATATGGCGGATCCCGATTTCTATCGAAATAGCGGCGACAAGATTGCGCCCGCAACCAGTCGATTGGAAGAAATCGAAGCGCAACTCAAAGAGGCCTACGGTACCTGGGAGGAACTGGAATCGATCAAGGAGGACGGGAAATAATGACTCCAAAATCCAAGATCTCGCCATAGCTCGCTTCAGCGAGCGACGGCGGACACGTCACGGCTTCTGTCTAATCGGCTATGATAGCGCTCTTGGGTTGCATACCGGTCATGTCGCTGTAAGTGTCGGGGCTGTTGCCGACGGGGACGGTGACGTAAGTCGCGGTGTCGGGGTCGAACTTATAGGCTGCGTTCGAAACCCGGTTGACGGTCCACACGTAGCCTTCGAAGTCCACGTCAACACCGATCATACCAGAGACCCCAATATCGTAGGTATCCACAACGATCATGTCCTCCTGGTCGATCTTGTAAAGAGTGCCGTCGAAGTCGGCCGACCATACGTAGCCGGCGCTCTTTTTCACACCCACGGCGATGCCGAGAAGCTCAAAACTACCTGGAATCACGAGTACCTCCAAGGACCCATCCGCCGGGTAATAGCGGTAAACGTAGCCGCTTACGTCTTGCATACACGAGGAACCCCCGCCGCTGACCCACACTCGTCCCTGGGAGTCCGCCGTGATGCCGTGGCCGATCTTCTGTAGCGATATGGATTCCGTAACTTGGAGGGTGCTCATGTCCACCCGGACGATCTTATGTTCATCAAACGAGGAGTAACCATTATACACCCAAAAGCCGTCGTTGCCGTCGACAACCCCTCCATAACAGCAACCAATGTTATCGACATCGGTTTGGTCGACGACTTCGCCATTGTCCCCGTCCAGCTTGTAGACCACCTGTTGATGCATAGGTAAATAGCTTCCACATGTGCCCACCCACACGTTCCCCCCCAAACCGGTTTGCGGGTCTTCCTTGCTGTCCCAGGCCGTGGCCATGGCCCCGTTGGCGTAGCCTTCGACGAATCCTTCGGTAGGCAGCTCCGTGTGCCACAGCATGCAGTCATCCTCGCCCCATGGCAGAACATCGGTCGGTCCGGTGGACGTTTCGATAGTATCGTTGCCTTTGCCTTTAACGCAGTCGTCTATCGCGGCGGCGAACTTGGTCACCGATGACGTATCCCCCCCTAGACTGCGGTTGGTCACGACAACGTCTCCGTGGAGATTGACCGAGGTTCGTGAAGGGTCGCAGTATGTGTGCGGGCAAGTGCGGTATCGGGCCACCTCTTTCGCGGTTTGTGTGTCCACCTTGGACAATGTGTCCTCTCCGGAGTTGGCTATCCAGATATACGAGAACTTCACCTCCGGTTCCGTGTCGGAATCCGTGTCAGTGATCCCCGAGTCGAGATCGTCCGAGGCGGGACGCGTCCCGCTCGAAAAACAGCACGGCAGCATCAGCGATATGAAAAGAAAAACCGCCCCGACGACGAGCGCGTTTGCAGTTGGATGTACCGGTGTTCTCATTATCAATCCCCAGCACTTAGTTTACCACCCGATGCTTGATACCGGGAAATATATAGGGCTCATATTAATGTGTCCGCAACTCGCGTGAGGGGTTCATGCTTTTATAGTGGTGCCATCAAACACATTTGGTGGTGGAATATTCTCAGAAGCGCAGAACGGAAGTGTGATAACATCGTATATTAGTGAAATGTGGGGAAGGACAAGAAAACCAAATGGGAAATCCTGGTCAAAATGTAACCAACCATGAAGCAGGGAAAGTGCCGGTTTGGAAAAAATATCCAGGGGTATTTTTGATATTGCTGAGTGTGTGCTGCCAATGTGAAAAGCAAAACGATCTTGAGGGCGTAGACCAAGCACGTAGTCCGCACAATGATATGTCATTCTTGACATAATGGATCTTAGGCGACAAAGTTGCCCCTCCTGACTGTATTATATCGTAAGATGAGATGAGAAACAGCCGAATTTTCAGCT
>JAUXHN010000341.1 GCA_030621515.1 Deltaproteobacteria bacterium
CTCCATGTGCTGTGCGGCGAGCAGTTCTCTGTCGGCGCTGTCCATGGTGGTGGATGATACATTCGGGAAGCGGGCGGGGCAATCGATCCCTCGAGGTTGACATTTTTCCTTGCGCAATTAAGTTCCCCCCATAATGCCGATCTACGAATACCACTGCAGGGCATGCGGCCACGAGTTCGAGGTGATACAGAAGATCACCGATCGACCCATCAGGAAATGCGAGGCGTGCGGGAGGTTGCAGGCGAAACGCGGCATCTCCCAGACCAGCTTCGTGCTCAAGGGGTCCGGCTGGTACGCCACCGACTACGGCAACCACAAATCCGATGCAGCCAAAGAGGCTGCGGAAAAGCCCGCGACCGAGGTCAAGTCCGGGAGCGATTCGTCAAAGAAGGTCGCTGACAAGAAGACCGTGAGCGAGACAAAAAAAGCGTCTTAGCTGTCCGCGAGATATCCGAACTGAGAGCGAAACTCCTCCGGCGTGCAGTTTGCCACCCGGGCCAGCCTGGAGAGCCGCTTTTTGTCTTTGAAGTCCGACTTCTCCAGGCGGATCATGAAGTCCCGGCACATCTGGTAGTACGGGTTATCCATGTCGACCATTCGCGTGGCGATCCTGCCCGTTGCCTCGTCGATGACCTCGTCCAGCCGGATGATGTAGGGGCCGCCGTCGCGGATGGCTATCATGGCGTTGGTCCCGCCGTTGAGGAGGTATCGCACCGCCGAGTAGCCCAGGTTCTGGGTGTATTCCAGATCGTACGAGTTTGCCGGGAGGGAACGCAGTTCGTAGCCCAGGTTCTTGTTGACGATGGTGCAGTCGATCCCCCTGGACTCGAGGCGTTTCCTGACGCGATCCTTAACGATCCTGGCCAGAGAGATCTCGGAGTATCGAACATTGCCGTGATCGTCCACATCCGCGCCGTTGACGTGCTCCAGGTCTTTGTCGTCGATGGACGCTATGAGCCCCTCGGACATCATGACCACGCCGTAGTCGCGCCCCAGCAGCTTGCGCTTGATGATGGCGCCTTCGAGGATGTCGCATACGTGGGTCATGCGGATGGGCTTGCCGTTGAACTCCTCGCCGATGATGGTGAGGGTTGCCCCTGCGGCGATTCCCATGCCCAGCGCCAGGTGCCCCGCCTTTCGCCCCATGGTGACGAGGAAGTACCATCGATTGGTGGTGAACGCGTCCTCCATGATGCTCTTGACTATCTGGGCGCCCATCTCCCGGGCGGTCTGGTAGCCGAAGGTGAGCATCTGTCCCGGGAGCGGAAGATCGTTGTCGATTGTCTTGGGGACGTGCACGACCTGCATCTGGTCGCCGGCCATCCGGTCGATCTCCCGCGCGGTGAAGGCGGTGTCGTCGCCGCCGATGCTCACCAGGTAATCAACCTCCAGCTCCGTGAGAACACCGAGAACGTTGCGCATCATCTCCGGATCGCCGGTCGGGTTGACCCGGGACGTTCGGAGGACGGAGCCGCCCCGGTAATGGATCCTCGACACGCGGTCGATGTTGAGGCGCTCCACATATCTTGTCGATCCCCTGGAGAGCCACTTGTAGCCGTCGTAGATGCCCAGCACCTTGCAGCCCAGGTTGATCGCCTCGATGGTCGCCGAACGGATCACGCCGTTGATACCCGGCGCGGGACCGCCCCCCACGAGAATGGCGAGGGTCTTGTTGGTGATGCGAGACGCCGGGCTCGGAATCACACTGGATTCTCTAATCATGTACGTCCTCCTCGTTCGCCGGATGATACACCAAATTGTCCGAAGTAGTCTTTGAAAGATCGCGCCGTAGTCTGCGAAGGCGGACAAACATCCGTCGAAGGTGCTATAATCGATTTTTCGAATGGAGGGGAACGACGATGAACAGAATACATTTCTTTTTAGTGATAGCCGCATTCGTGTGCGCCACCGGGTGCTTTCCCGACTCGGCGGGCGGCGGTGACGGAACGTCCGATTCCGATTCTGATTCCGACTCCGACTCCGATTCTGATTCTGACTCTGACACGGATACCAACGGGCAAGAACAGTATCAGGGCCTTTTCTATCAGTGGAACGGAACCGCCTGGGAAACCTTTTTAGGCGAAGCTCCGGGTGAAGTCGGCGGATACGTATATAATGGAGAAGGACATTTCATAGCAGCCGGTGCGTCCTTCTACGAGTGGAACGGAACCGCCTGGGAAACCTTTTTAGGCGAAGCTCCGGGTGAAGTCGGCGGATACCAATATAATGGAGA
>JAUXHN010000244.1 GCA_030621515.1 Deltaproteobacteria bacterium
AGTGATGTTGTTGTCCCCACAATCGTCGGTGTCCGTGTCGCTGTCCGAGTCGGAATCCGTGTCGCTGTCCGAGTCGGAATCCGTGTCGCTGTCCGAGTCGGAATCCGTGTCGCTGTCCGAGTCGGAATCCGTGTCACCGTCTGTGTCGGCATCGGTGTCCGTAGCGCCCGCGTCACCATTGTACGAGGGGGCCTCTCCCCCGCAGCCGATCAGAGTCCAGGCAATCACAATCATCCAGAATGTCTTCATGGCGTTCCTCCATGTTTATTTGCACTCGAAGTGCTTTTTATTGGGGCAGATAACCAATGTTACATCAATTTCATTTTCATTATGAAAACTTATTCATACAACAACGAAAACAGGAAAAGCCGATGATTTTCGGTTACCATGTTTCAAATGCCGGATAGCATACGAATCCTCGTTGTGGACGACGAGCGCTCCGTGCGCGAAATGATCTCGATTCTCCTGGCGCGTGAGGGGTATGAGATCGTCACTGCGCCAAACGGAGACAAGGCCGGGGCCTTGCTCGAAGCGGGCGAGCATTTCGATCTGGTGATCACCGATCTGGCAATGGACAAGGGCAACGGCCTGCAGGTGCTTTCAGCAGCCATCGATCGAGACCCCCACTGCCCCGTCATACTCATCACGGCCTTCGGCACCACCGAATCCGCCGTGGAGGCCATGAAAAAAGGCGCCCACGACTACATTGAAAAACCATTCAACGTGGACAAGTTCAAGCTCATCGTCAGGAACGCCCTCGATCATCGCACCCTGATTCGCGAGAACATCGATCTGCGGGCCAGGGTTCGAGGCGAGTTCTATTTCGCCGATATCATCGGCAGGTCGGAGCCCATGCGGAAGGTAATAGCGCTTTGCAAGAAAGTGTCCGACTCCGCCGCCACTGTCCATATTTCCGGTGAGTCCGGAACCGGCAAGGAGGTGGTGGCGCGAGCCATACACTTCGACGGGCCGAGGACCTCCGAAGCTTTCGTTGCCATCAACTGCGGCGCGCTACCGGAGCAGCTCATGGAATCGGAGTTGTTCGGGCACGTTCGGGGAGCCTTCACCGGCGCCACCGAGGACAAACCCGGCCTCTTCGAGGCTGCGCACGGCGGGACCCTCTTCCTGGATGAAATCGGCGAACTCCCCCTCCCCCTCCAGGTCAAGCTCCTGCGCGTACTACAGGAAAAGAAGATCCGACCGGTGGGCGGCGCCAACGAGATCCCAGTGGACGTGCGCATCATCTCCGCAACCAATTCCGACTTGCAGGAACTCGTCACCCAGAACCGTTTTCGCGCGGATCTCTTTTACCGTCTGAACGTGATCCAGATAACCATGCCCCCCCTGCGAGACCGCATGGAGGACATCCCACTCCTGGTGAAAATCTTCCTTTCCCAGCTCCAGGAACAGATCGGGAGCCGGGCAAAGGGCATCGGCAACACGGCCATGAGAGCCCTGATGGCCTACCGTTACCCGGGAAACGTGCGTGAGCTGAAGAATATCCTGGAGCGCTCCGCGACCCTGGCCTCCGGGGAACAGGTCGAGCTGGACGATCTTCCTCCCGGCATACTGACCGACAACCGGGCCCCCATCAAAAACGGGACGGCGCTTCCCGACAGCGGCGTCGACCTGGACGCAACTCTGGCGAGCCTGGAGCGAAAGCTCATCGAGCAAGCCCTCGATCGGTCAGAAGGGGCGCAAAAACCGGCGGCCGAGCTTCTGGGGATCACAGTGCGATCCCTGCGCTACAGGATAGACAAGCCGGAAAACGGTTCGCATGACGAATGATCATGACGGTTTTGGTCATTCCGGATGACAATTTTCGTCAGAATATATCGCCAATGCTATGCATTATTATGCCGACAATAGAAATCGAACCGATTTTCTGCGTTCTGGTAAGTTTCCACCGCAAGGCATGGATATTGCTGCCACAGGGAGGTTGAGGACATGAAAACCGACAAACAACACAGCAGGGGGTTCACGCTCATCGAGTTGATGATCGTTGTGGCAATACTCGCGATCCTGGCCACCGTCGCCATCGTGGCATACGGTCAGTACGCCCGGAAGGCAAAGAACTCCGAGGCGACGTCCGTGCTTGCGGACATTCGTATCAAGCAGGAGGCCTATCGCGCCTCGTTCCACCAGTACGCGGATTTGTGGATCCCCACCCACTGGATGCCGGACAGCACCCCGGGAACCGACGCCAGGGATTGGCCCATCACCGGCACCGTCGACACCCTGGCGGGTGCCTGGCGCATGCTGGGCGTGACTCCCGACCACGGCGTCTATTTCAGCTACACGTGCGAGGCGGGAGCCCCCGGAGAAACCCCCGACGGCCCGTTCGACGGCCTGAACATCGAGAATCAAAACGATTTCTGGTTCGCGGCTCAGGCGCTCCAGAACCTCGACGGAGATACAAAATGCGGGGGATTCGAGATCTATTCCGGCAAGGGAAAGATCGTGGACCTTCAAGAAGACGAAGTTGGCTGCCCGTAAAAAAAAGAAACGCAACAACCCGGACCATGAGGCCCGGCAAAAAGAGAATCGAATCTAAACAAGGAGCAGAAAATGAAGAAACTCAACAAACGGGGCTTTACGCTCATCGAGCTGATGATCGTGGTGGCCATCCTCGGCATCCTCGCCGCCGTGGCTATCCCGGCCTTCATCAACTACATGCGCAAGGCCAAAACCTCCGAGGCAACCCTGAACATCGACCGTATCTTCGAGGGTGGGGTCACCTACTTCGAGGCCGAGCATGTGGCGCGCGGCGTGACGGGAACCATCCTGCAGCACTGCCTGCCCCTCACGGCCGCCTGGACTCCCGATGCCACTCCCAACTCGGAGAAGTACCTTGCCTCTGACCACGCAACAAAATGGACCAACGCGGTGTCACCAGGCATTACCTGGAAGGCGCTGGACTTCGCCATGGGCGACAATTTCTACTACGCCTACCAATTCCTGAACGTGCTCGGAACATCAGCCCCCCTCACCACCGCGGGCATGGCCTTCTACGCCGCCGCTCGTGGAGACCTGGACGGAGACGGCGTCCCCTCCCTCTTCGAGCGCGCCGCGGCCCACACCACCGAGGGAACCATCCAGGGCTCCTCCGGCGTCTACAAGAGGGATCCGCTGGAGTAGGTCAGGTAGCTTGACCCGACCATCTCTCGATCCATTCCCTTCGTTCCTGTTATAGTCCAATTATGTCGGCCCACAGACTCAGGACAATCTTGCTGCCGATCCTCGGGCTCGCCCTCTTTTGCTTCGCTCTCCTCGCCCGGTCCTCCACGGCGCAAATCTACGATCGGATTCTCACCGACGAAGACCGATACTACCTGCCGCCGGCGACCTGGCTTCGCGCCTTTGCCATCGGATACAACGAAGCCTGCGCCGATGTCCTCTGGGCGACAACCCTGGTCTACTTCGGCGGAAAGGAGAACTGGATAAAACGTGGCTCGAGCCCGGATGAGCAGAACGACACCGCTATCCACACGGTCGACTATCTCGACCTTGTCACATCCCTGGACCCACGTTTTCGCGGGGCATACCGGAGCGGCGGGCGGTTGACCCTCTACCACCAGGGTGAAATCACCCGGCGGTCGGTGGAGATGGCGATCGCCCTCCTGGAAAAAGGTCTATTAAATTTCCCCGATGACGGCGAAATAGCGTTCAACCTGGGCTTTCTCCACTACTACGAAATGATTCCGTTCTTGCCGGGGCCCAACAACTCGCCTCAAAAGAAACGGTCCAGGCAAAAAGGGATGGCGATCCTTCAACGCGCCGCGCACATGAACGGCTCGCCGCCCTACTCATCGCTGCTCTCTTCGACATTGATGATCAGAGAGGGGCTGGGCAGCCTGGTGGTCGAACATCTCAAGGCAATGCTGCTCCACGAAACCAATCCGTCCATACGAAGATCCCTCGAAGCCCAGCTTTTCAGAGAGAGCGGCAAGGCCGCCGAGCGTGACATCAAATACACAAGGGAACTGCGGAGCGAATGGATACGGAAGATCCCATATATCCCCTTCGATCTCTTCTTGCTGACCCGGCCCAATACTCCCGTCACCGCCCGGGGGATCGCCGCGCCGGAGTTTCTTATGGAGGATCTCTGACCCTTGTCCGAACCCCGCAACATCCGGAAGAAGAATCGCGCCAACCGGTTGATCTTCCTGCTCACTTCCCTGGTGGCGGCCACGGCGATCCTTCAGGTTCTCGGCAACGATCTCGTCTGGGACGACCCCTTCCTGATCACTTATTTCAAGGGCCTGGGTGACCCTTCCAGGCTATGGGACATCCTCACCTCTCCCTTCTGGGACAATTCCACATATGTCTCGACCAGGCTGACGGATTTCTGGCGCCCGTTCACCACCTTGCTCCTGTGGATCGTCGGCTTCTTCTTCGGCAAGTGGACTCCCGCCTACCACGGCATCTCGGTGCTTTCTCTGTTGGGAGCGGTCCTCTCGCTGATCGCGCTATTGAAGCGGCTCATACCCGACAACAAGTCGGTTGCCCCGTGGTTGGGCCTGGTCTTCCTGGTTCATCCCCTGAGCGCCGAGGTCCTGTGCATGGTGGTGAACACGTCGGATCACCTTGCCTTCGCGTTCCTCACGTTGCAGGTGGTCACCCTTTACGACGTCTTCACAAGGCCCGGTAAATGGTATCGCTATCCAATGGCGGCGCTCTGGGGATTGCTTGCCTGCCTCTCAAAGGAGATCGGGGTCCTGACCGCGGCGGCCCCGGCGGCGGTGTGGTTACTCGTACGCTCCACCAAACCCGATCACCCTCTCAAGATGCTCGCCCGACCGGTCCAGTGGCTGGTTTCGCTCATACCGGCCGCCGCTTACCTGGTCATGCGATACCTGGTGATCTCCACCGCGGGCCGCGAACAGACGCTCCAGCAAAGCGCTCACTTCTCATGGAAGGTGGTCTTTCTCGGAGTGGGCCAGGCGATGGACCGGATAGTCGTTCCTATCCCCCGCGGAGCCCACACCTTCGTCGGCGACGGCGATCTGATTCCCTGGATCGTCTCGGGCCTTTGCTGGACGGCCATCATCGGACTCACCGCGTGGGTGGTCGTCAAGCGCCGATTCCCGGGGACGGCCTGGACCGGCTGTGTTTTCTTCCTTCTCCTGGCCTTGCCATCTCTACTCGCGGTGGACATGTCGGAAGGATCTCTCAGGTTCCCGACACGCTACTTCCACCTCCCTCTCGCGGGGCTCCTCATCGCGATATCGCCGTTCGCGGCACGGAACTGGTCCCGGGGACTGAGGCTTACCGCGCCGATCTTCGTGTGCCTTCTGGCCCTTCTGTCATGGATCCGGATCTCGGAATGGAACGACCAGGTGTCGTTCTTCGCCGCCGAGACAGATCATCGACCCGACTCCCTGTTCAACCTCCTCAACCTCAGCCAGGTTCTGGTGGAGTCACATGCGTTCACGGACGCCGAGGAGGTGCTGGCCAGGATCGAAAGCCACCCTGAGTCCGGGCTCGATGAGGTCAGGGCCACGGTGTACGACACCCGCGCCAAGATAGTGATGCTACGCGACGGCGATGTGAACGCCGCCACCCGGTACGTCGAGGCGGCGCTCCGGTACAGGCCGGAGAATCTCACATATGTTCTGGACCTGTGTACTTTGAGAGCCGGGGCAGGGTATCCCGACCAGGCCATAACGATCCTGCGCAAGGCCCTCGATTCACCCTGGTTTCACGATTCCAGACGAAAAGTAATCGAACTTCACATCATCAAGTATCAACGCGAGCTGAACGCGCGCGACAAACAATAAACCGCAAAATGTGTCTGGCACCCTTGCAAGAGCACCTGTCAAATGTGTCTGGCACCCCCTCCCTCTCCCTTTCCGTCTATGATATGGTCCACGTTCGCTCGTCGCTCTCAAAAGGCGGTCGGCGCTACGGAAAAGGAGGCACAAGTGGTTGATAACCTGGCACTATCCAATCCTCTCGAGAGGTTGCTTCAAAAGGATCGTGACGACTTCACCCGGGCCGATATGCTGAAGGTGGTAAGGGAACACGGCATCGAGCGGTTCACGTTTCACTACACCGGCCTCGACGGTCAATTCAAGGAGCTCAGGCTGCCGTTCAGCGACATCGAGTACGCCGAGAGGATCCTGGCCTCGGGAGAGCGCGTGGATGGATCGTCCCTCTTCCCGGGGCTCGTCACCGCCGCCAACTCG
>JAUXHN010000155.1 GCA_030621515.1 Deltaproteobacteria bacterium
CAAGGGATTCGCGTCGAGATCCTGGCACAAGAAGTTCCCCGACATGCCATTCGGCTGGGCGGACGGCGTGTACGCCGTGACCGTGGATCCTTCGAGCCACGATGGGTTGAAGGCATATATTCGCAACCAACGAAAACACCACGAAGCTCGAACCACCGTATCTGAATGGGAGCCCGATGATTGAAGCCCTCTGGGCTTGGCCGGAAGAATCAAAGATCAATCTTGAAAACCAGGCCATCCTGACCGCGCCCTCATAAGGGCGCGGTGAACAGGCCGGTCAGCACGGCTGGATCCGGATGAAGCAATCGCGATCGTCAAATCCGCTTGATTGTATAATCCATCCGACCGAGACCCATCCTCGCAGCGTGGCGAACATGCCCCCAGGAGTTTTTCAGATGGACGGCGCCGAAGGGATCCCGGCCGTCATAGCCATCCCGGATGAGCCGGTCGGCGCGTGAACCGAGCAGCAAGGGCGCATCGGCCACCATGTCGAGAGTTGCCGCGTCCACGGCCACCGGGTCCGTCCCGATGAGCACACCGACATTCTGGATCATGGGCACATCACAGCTGTCCATGCAGTCGCACTCGGGTTGCATTTCCATCATGAAGTTCACGTACACCACACTGCGCGGCGAGAAGGTGCCAAGCACCGTGCGCGCCTGGAACGCCAGCGCTTCCTGGAACAGGTCATCGTCCTTGGGCGTGAACAACGCCCGATCCGGACACGCGGATATACATCGACCGCAGCGCCAGCAGTCGTCTGACACAATCACCTCATCGTCGACAATCTCGATTGCTCCCATGGGGCAGTGCCTCGCGCAGATACCACACAGACTACAAGTATCGACCCCCTTCCACTCGGGGATGGTCCCCATCAGGAAATGCGCCTTGCCCCTGCACTTCTCCCAGGTACCGTGCCGAGGGTGCGAGCTCACACCTCCCATGGCTACATGTTTTATCGCGCCTCCGAACCCGGCCTGGATATGTCCCTTGACGTGACTCAAGACAACCATCGAGGGCGCGTCATGGATTGCGGAAGCAACGCACTGCGTCCCCAGAAGCTCACCGGCATCCATCTCAATGGAGTCATTCCCGAAGATCCCGTCCGCCAGGAACACCGGGGCTCCCAGGGTAGCTCGGTTGTATCCGTTTCGGTTTGCGACCTCGAGGTACTCATGTCCCAGCATCCGTACGGTATCCGTCACAAACGGGTGAGCGCCGATCTTTTTCAGCGCATTGACGACCTCCGCAACGAACGGAGGCCGGACGGTCTGTATGGCACCTCTGCTCCCGAAGTGGATTTTCACGGGCACCACGTCTTCGCGCCCTACCGCATCGGTGAAAGGATAGTCATCGAGGAGCCCGATGAAGCGTCCCAGCAGGGAATCGGCGTAATCGAATCTGCCGGTACGCGCGGTCAGAAACCAGATCTCGCTCGGCGCACTCCCGTCGGACATCACGTTCGCTCCTTATCGTCCGGTCAGACGATCTCCGCCGACGTCATCAGTTGATCGCAGAAGTGGCAACGGACCTTTTCGTCTCCGGCTCTGCGCATCACCGGTTTGACCGACTCCAGGTGCTCCGAACGAGATATGCACCCCTTATTGGAGCAAGCCATGTGAGGGATGTTCTCGATGACAGCCGGCAGCTTCAACCTGAGCTTTCTGACCACCTTCGCTTCCTTGATTGTATTGACCGTGCATCCCGGGGAGATTGCGGCGACGGCCCTCAACTCCTCCTGCGTGAACTCACGATCCTCGATCATCAGCATTCCCTTGATCGACTCCGGTCTGCTCAGCGCCCGCACTGTGGCCGCGCGGTAGATGTCACCACGCTCTCGAACCTTGAGCATGCGAACCAGAACGTCTTCCATGTACGGTCGCATATGGTCTATCACCACCCCGTTTTTCCGAAGCGGGCGTATGGACACATCGGTTCTCACCGGCCTGTCCTCTACCTTGAGATCCTCGAAGAAGTCCCCGTTCAAGTCCGAATCCTTCCACTCCTCTCCATCGAAATCATCTCCCAGCAAACCGAAGGAAAGAGCGAGCTCAGTGAGCCTTGTGGGGACACCGTTTCCCGCCTGAACCTTGTACAGCGCCTTCGGGTTTCCATCCAGGCTCGAGGAAATGGAGGGCGCGGCCTTGTCAATCGGCAGGGGGTGCATCAGGCCGAAGCCATCGCGTGTTTTCCCGATCATCGCCCCGGTGAACTCACTCATGGACTTGGCCTTGTCATACTCGGACAGGTCGGGCATGCGCTCCTTCTGGATTCTGGTCTGGTACATGATATCGGTTGCCCCGGCCATCTCGTCGAGACGCTCGTGAATCGTCACCTCCACGCCGTGCTCTTTCATCATCTCCATCAGAACATCCGGCAGGGCAAGCACATGGTGAGAAAACAGATGAAGGCGTACGCCCTCGAACTTGGCCAGCGCGATCGCCAGTGAATGCGCTGTCCTGCCGTACTTGAGATCTCCGGCTATCCCCATGTCGAAGTTGTCGAGTCGACCGAGATGCTCGCGAATCGTGAAGAGATCGAGCAACGTCTGGGTCGGGTGTTCGTGCTTGCCGTCGCCGGCATTGAAGACAGGCACGTGCAAATGATCGGCGGCAAACCTGGCCGAGCCGTCCAGCGGATGGCGCATGATGACGGCGTCGCAAAGATACGCTTCATACATGTCGAGAGTATGTCGAAGGGACTCGCCCTTCTTCACGGATGTTCCCTCGGTGCTCGAAAACCCGGTTGTTCTCATCCCTAAGCGCATGGCCGCGATCTCGAAGCTCGTTCGTGTTCGCGTGGAGTTCTCGTAGAACAGCAGCGCGGCAAGGAGATCCTTCCCGTCGGCCAATCGATATCTGGACACGTCCTTCGCGGCAAGGGCTCGCTTCATCTCGACGGCCTTGTCCAGGATGAACATGACCTCATCCGTGGTGAAGCTGTGGATGTCTGTCAAATCTCGATCTTTGAAAGCCATTTCGAACCCCTTTTCAGATGCTTCGTTCGCGGATAGCGGAAACCATCCGGGTTTGAATGCTTTTTGTATCCGATCAGACGCCCGGAGGGAAATGTGTTTTTGAGGAAAACACATTCATTGGTTCTCTCGTACGAACGAAACAGGTGGCGTTCGGGGCTCGAGCACAACGTTATGGCGTCGCCTTCTCTTTCTTGTCACCGGTAGTGCCGTTTCGTTTCAGCAGGCTGAGGGTGTCTGCCCGCTCATCCGCCTCGGCAATGGCCTTGAACTCATCCGGTGTGATGGCATCCGGCCGGGTATTGAATGCTGTCCCCGGGGCAAATGTCTGCCTGTATGCCGCATCCACAAACAGTTGGATCTCAACCCAGTCTGCAACAGGGTTCTCGTAGAGGGTCTCCTCAAGTTCGATAATCGCCGGGGCTGAACTTGAGGAACAGGGGGAAGGCTTGCTCTTATTTGACTCGATGGTATCAGGGACCAGAAAAGGAGCTTGAACATGGCTCATGGCGTAGTTCCGTTTCAGGACAAGAAATTTATCAGGAAGCCGCTTTTTTGAATCCCACCAGAGACCGTCAACTCGTTGCATGTACATCCGACTCTCTTTTTTTGAGACCGCCCCAAGAGCCTTCAGTGTTGCCCGGATCCAGGTGTCGAAGTTCCTGGCGTACTGGTTGTCGTTAAAGAGCAGGGCACTGTAGATGAGGCCATTGGCAATCGATATTCCGAGAAGGTTGGAGTATGCATCTTCCATGGAATATGCCGACGTCTCTTCGGAAAACATGGAAAATTCCCTGTAGCCGTGCCACTGGGCGATTTCATGCCACAGGGAGAGCTGAAATGCTGTCCATGATGCCAGGACCGTCGCAACCCTTGCCCGTTCGAACTTATCTCCCCTGACCTCAATGGGATCGACCAGGATGACCCTTGGGCCAAGTTCGCCCTTTAATTCGATAGAAAAGGAGGTTCCCAGGTTTTTGTAAAATTCAAAAAAAAGAAAGATCGTCAGGTCCGAATAATCCCGCACATGGGCCGTGTCTATGAACCCTCCCCGGCAGGTATATATGATCCCGTTGTTTTCATGGGTCCCGGCCTTTTTGTCCGTGCCGTGCCCGCCGAAAAAACCGGAATCATACGTGTGTGGTCCGAGCCCATTTTTTCCGATGATATTTACAACCTGATATATCGGGACCGGAATGTTCTTCACGCTGACTTTCACATCCATGCCGAAAATACAGCACGGGCGAAGCCTCATGGGAGGTTCGAACTGGGGCAGGTGGACCGGATTGATGTCCTCCCGGTAAGGATAGTAGGCATTCTGGTCCATGGCCGCCTGAACAGCCTCGGGGGTCGGTGTGATCGTTACGGCCCACATGGGACGCTTGGCGGCACAGGAAGAGAGGGTCAATGCCAGGATGACGGCAAGTGACGTTAGGGGAAGTTGAATGGGGGAGGTGGGTATTGAACTCATGCGTCTCAATTTGTGTTGGTTTATATCATCAACGACGAAAACCATCAAAGAACTCTACATATCGATCATAAATCGGGCGCGTCTCCCCTGTTTCGCAGACTACGAGCTGGTTATTTGCCTTGGAGTTAAACGCATCGCTTTTGGCATTTGCCGATCCGGTAATTACGAAATACTTCGAGTTGCGTCCGTTTTCAATTTCAAACAAATAGTCCTTCGCGTGTATTCGGCGACCGAACGTGAATTCCATGTGGGTTTCCGATGAATCGTCAACCCATGAACACAGTTCTCCACAAAGAGCATCGCGACGGTCTCTTGCCGTAACGACTGAAATATACCGTGGCGTAAATTCGTTTTGAAGCTTTGATAGTAATGTCCAGGCAAAACCACCCTCATAAAGACGCCAGTGAAACATGTTAATTTTGACAGTGTTGTCTACCCATGAATCTGTCCATGAACTATCGATCATCTCCTCCACGTGCCTGGCTACCGGGTTGAAATCGATATCCCAGCAGTCCTTGCCTATGTGTTGCGGAATGGGATAGAAGTACGCCGAAAATACACCGTCGCTATAATTCAAGTTGTTATTGTCATGGCAGTAATCGGCGAATGGCGTTGGCTCGGAGTCATGCGGGTCTGAACCTGTTCGTACCTGACCCCAGAAACTCTCCCGGTTGAGTTTGGGATCGTTGTATTTGTGAGCCGAGTCAAAAATCTTCTCGAAATACTTCAAGTAGGCGAGATAAAGCCCTGTATTGTTGTCAATGAGTAATCCGGTATTGCTAAAACCTATGTAGTCGGTGTTGGCGGTGCTCACGTAAACGGCGTCCTTGAAATCCAAATCATCATCTCTGTAGTGAGAAACCAGCATGAATTTGTTATGCTGCTGGCCTTTTGTGTTGCCGAGAAGCCAGTATACTCGACGGCACTGAAGGTTTTCCATGTCCGAGGTTTGTTTAAAAAACTCCTCCAGGCCATCATCCACCCCAGGGTTCTGCCATATCAGCTTGACCGAAATCCCTTCGTGTGCCGCCCTTATCAGTGACAATGCGAGCCGCTCTGAATCCAGGCACTCGGAACTTCTGTTGCTCCAGCAGTCATATTCATCTGAACCGGCCAGGCGACCGATGAAAAGATCGAGGTCCATTTTGTAGACCGCGAAGCGTATCTCTAAATCTGCCTCGGGATTATCGCGCTTGTAGTCAATTGCGTTTCTGATCAGTGCTCCATATGCACCAACCGTTGCGTTTCTGCGCGTGATTTCATTCTTTCCACCAATGCGGTTCGAATAGAAGCTCGCTCGTACTGCCTTTTCACCCACCTGTAACCATACGGGTCCGTCGGTCGATCCTGATGTCGTCAAGGTTGGAGATTTAAAGCCGTTATTACTTTTGGAATCACACTCACGAAAGGGCTTGCTACAACCTACTGAAAGGAATCCAACCACAAACGCAGCAAGGAGGACAAGCGCAAGCACGTGAATCTTCGTTACGAAGCTACTCGTGATTCCTTCAGTCATAACCGGCCGTATCCTTGCCGCCCCGAGAACCATTTTCCCTTCCAGATGTTCGGTCATCCTTGCGCGGGCATACTCGTCTGTCATTGATTTTTTGTACGGAGAGGACGGAACCGGCTGAATCAAACTCGATGACAAGCGAACCCTCAAGATCTCCGCAGTATACCCATTGAGTAACGCCCAAGGATTTCTGATACGCCCTGTCCGGTGTACCGTGTTTTCGAAGAACGTTCCCCTGCTCTCCTTTGAAAGTGTCCTGCAATGAACCGGTTGGAAGAGTCTTTATAGGCTTCTCTGCGCTTGCGCACGAGGCGCAAAACCAGGCAACGAGAATTGCTGAAAGACAATATCGCTGTGACCAAAGCAAGTTCGGAGTTCTCCCTTGTTAAATCAGGTCAATCGGACTTCTTCGCAGCAGAAAGTCTCTTCTCTTCGATGAAGTAATATCTTGCCTTGCTCTCGTCAGCCGGACCTCCTTCTCCCTTTCTCCACATTCTGCCGGCGAAGATGCACGCCATGGAATCACCTTTCTCGCAAGCTATCCCGTAGTATATTCTCGCCTTGGCCAGATCCTTCTTCCCACCCTGTCCCTTCTTACACATCGACGCGAGATCGTAGCAGCTCCTGCTGTCATCTTCTTTGCACTCGGCCTCCAGTACGCTCCGTGTTACGATCAGACCGCATCCGGCGCTGAACAGCAGAGTGCAGGACAGGGCGAACACAACGCGAAATAGTGGACTCTTTTTATTAGTGGTTTCTTTTTTCATTTGGCTTCCCGTTACTTCTTATTCCTTTTAGGAATTCTCGTGACGACACATACTTATCGACGAAATTGACAATGAAGGACTCCTTGTATCTTGGTGGAATCAAAGTGAGCGGCCACATGTGTTTCAGAATGATGTCACGCTCGATCTCGTTCAGCTCAAAGTGCCGCTCGGCGTTCTCCAGGGCGATTTTGGGATGCTCGAATCCATGATATTTCTCGCGAGGCAGGTCCGGCGCGTCATGGTTTCTCCAGTCATAGAGAAAGAAGTCGTGCAGCAATCCCCCCCGTGCCGCCGATCTGAAGTCCAGACGAAGGCGCTTGCATATCCGGTAGGCCAGATACGATACGGCTTCGACGTGATTGAGGATGGTGTCATCATGATGCTTGAAATCTCTCAGCCGCAGGAAGTCTTCGTTTTGCTCGATGTCTGCGATGATGCGAAGATATTCTTCGTCAATTGCGCGTTCTTCTTTTCGTGTTTTTCTGGGCGTCTCCTCGAACACGGTCAAGAGGCTTTCGGCGCGGCTCTTGATACCGCCTGTGATCTGCCCATGAAGGTAGACATGCAGGCGGGGGAACGCATCCAGCAACCTTCTGAAAGACCCAAGTATGTTTTGAATCCTCTCGTTGTCGATAAAAAGATACTGCGAGCGAAGGTAAAGAACGCGTTTCTTAAAAGAAGTGACGGCAATCACTGACACTGTGGCATCGACAAGGAAATAAGCCGCCCCAAGGGTCGCCACCCATACCCGATGCCGTTCATCAATGAAAGAGAAGGTACGCTCAACGAAGGGATGGATGAACATCACCAAAAGGAGCGCCGCTCCTGTCCAAAGCAGCGAGTACTTCAGGCAGATCCTGCCCTTCAGGTTGAGCCTGTTGTCATGATAGTCCCACAAAGTGAACCCGAACATCTTCTCCGAGATCGTTCCGGTCAGGTACTCAGTTCCTGATATCGCCAGCCCGTAGGCCAACGTCTGTAATATGATGTTCGAGTCAGGAAAAAGAGTGTGGAATCCAATCACCGCGACCGTCCCAAAACCGTAGATCGGCACGAACGGACCGTACAGAAACCCCGCGTTCACAAACCTTTTCTGGTTGGCAGATCTGAAAACAACCTCGACAACCCAACCGCCGAACGCATAGAAACTGAAGAACAGGAGCGCATTGACGATGAGTGTAATATGATCTTCTATTTCCATGTCTCCAGAGCGACCAGAGTTGCCGAATAACCAGCCTCTATCGCTTCCTTTGCTCGATGAAAATCCAGGAACATGAAATCGTCGAACATGGGTCTAATCACCAGATCGGGGGGATCTATTTGAAAGTTCGTTTCCGTTATCCGTACTTCCATGATGCCAATCGAAGTTCCGAGAACGTCGTAGATTGAGGGAGTAGCACTATCGTTTCGCCCAATATTGATCTGTTTGGATAGCATCGGATGCACAGATTCTGCTCGTTGGTTCAGCTCCTTTCGCAGATGAGTCAACCAGGCGGACATTTGTTTTTCCTCGGTGTCCTCATTCTTCACCAGGCTGCCGCCGCCCGTCTTCATCGGAGGCTTTTCCTTCAATGAGTGACTGAGATCGACCGCGATCACTCGATCCGCGCCGAGGCTTCTGGCAACTGTTACCGGAACCGGATCCACCAACCCACCATCCACAAGCACTCGGCCATCCAATACCGCAGGCGTGAAGATCCCGGGAATCGAAATGCTCGCTCTGACAGCTTCAATGAGATCACCGCTCTTGAGGACTACCGCCGAGCCCGACCGCAAATCGGTCGCGACGGCTGCAAATGGTAACCGAAGGTCTTCGAAGCGTGTTTTTTGAACATGTCCTCGGAAAAACGTCTCGATCTTTTTTCCATCGATCAGGCCGGACCTGGGAAAGACGACGTCAAGGAAACTCACGATCCGACCCCAGTCCATCTTGAGAACGGCTTCCTCCAGCAGTGTTATCCGCCCCGAGGCGTATATTGCTCCTACCAACGCTCCTATGCTTGTGCCGGCGACGCAGTCTATTTGAATATCGGCTTCAGCAAGGGCTCGAAGCACGCCAATGTGAGCCCAACCTCGCGCCGACCCGCCCCCGAGAGCCAAACCAATCTTTTCATGTTTCATTCTATGCCTCATCGAAAGTAGCATCGGACATCGACTGACGCCCCCTAAATGCTGTCCAGGAAAAAGCCTGTTTGGGCCAGGAGCAACCTGTTCTCGAACCTCTCCTGGTCAGAAAATTGCCGCGTCTTGCCAGTATGAGAATTGATGGAATCAATATCATGGCTGAGGTCGCGCTTACGATCATGGTGAGCGCCGTCATCCAACCGAAATTGTGCATTGGTACAACGCTGCCGAACATCAGGGCGATGAATCCCATGGAAACAGCGAACGCGTTGATGGTAATCGCGATGCCCGTGGTCTTCATCGTTTCTATCGAGGACTCTTCGATTGTTCGCCCTGCCTGGCGTTCAAGCCTCAACCGCGACAGGAAATGGATTGCGTAGTCCACGCCGATACCCACGGCTACCGACGCGATCATCATCGTCGTGATGTCCAGCGGAATACCGAGGTAACCCATCAGACCAAAATTGAACAAGACGGTGAACAGGATCGGAATAACGGCGATTGTCCCGGCCCATAGCGATCGGAACTGTAGCGCGACCAGGAGAAAGACGACCAGGACGGCGATCATCAAACTACGCGACTGGCTCGTTACCAGGCTCTCGTCCAGTTCTTTGTAAATGCTCGGCATGCCGGTAACCGCGAGGGAGATCTCGGTCGAGGACACCGCAGGATCATCGTTTTGTTCGACGGCGACGCGGCTATCATTCAATTCCCAGAGGTCACCGTTCAGATCGTCGATGAGCCAGTCGTCAGATTGTAAATTGGGTGGCAGCGATGATATGAGCTTGGAGAGGATGGCCTCAATCCTCAATGATTCTGCCCGATCGTCCATCAACCGCACGAGGGAGGCGGCCATATCGCCTGCCAACTCGGGGTCTTCCTCGATAGCCTCTGCAGGAAGCTCCTTTTGGATGAGCGCCTTCACGTCGCTCAAAGAGAACCGCCCCTGTGCAAGAAGCTGACTTGCCCCAACCCTGAGTCGCGCAAGGATCTCCGCTGAGTCTATCTCCAACTCGGCTTCATCTCCCTTGAGATACGACATTATTTCTTTAACGGACCCAAGTAAATGCGACTTGTCGCCAAGAGAGATCTTTCGGCTCGCCGCCAAGCGAATGGTTTCTTCAATGCTCCCGAGCGAGTCGTGATCGTTCCCCAAGCGGGCGACAACATCGTAGCTCACCATCTCTACAACTCGTTCGACTAATTGTTCGCGATATTTTTTCTCCAATTCGCCGGATGGCTTGTCACCGGCGTTCAATGCCAAAACGCCCCACTCCTTGCGAACCTCGGAATCGACAAAAGCGTTGACGATGCCGACCAGTTTCATGATCTCTCCACTATCGACGGTACCGACGGTGGCCTGGATGACGGCCTCCTTCTCAT
>JAUXHN010000114.1 GCA_030621515.1 Deltaproteobacteria bacterium
GGATCGTTTGTTGGGGCTGCACCAACTATGCGCCGGCACCTTTCCAGGACCCGGACGCAAGTGGGGACTCGGATTCAGACTCGGATTCGGACGCCGATTCCGACTCCGACTCGGACTCCGACTCGGACACCGACTCGGACACCGATTCGGACACCGATTCGGACAGTGATACAGACACGGGGGGGACCGGGTACTTCGGAGCCATCCAGGGGCGGGTCCAGGCTCCGGCGGGTTTTCCCATCTCCGGCGCCCTGGTTTACGTCACCGGCGGGGATGGTCCCGAGATCGAGGACCACACCTTTTGCTACATCTGTGACGATATGACGGGCCTGAAGTGGACCCTGACCAACGCGGACGGCACCTTCTTCATCGATCAGATTCCCGAGGGTGACTGGAACATTGTATCGCGGAAGGGTTTCTATCAGCGGCAGCGGGCCATCGACGTGGCCGGCGACAGTGTCCTGGATGTCCCCGTGGAGAAGACCACCTTGCCCGGTGAGGACAGCGCCGACGGCCTGGACCAGATGCCCAACTACGCAGTTCTGACCAGCGGTCCGGACTACCCGGAGGATATGCTCGCCAAGATGGGGCTCGGTTCACTGACGGCAAGCGGCAACCTGGATACCGCCTTGCCCTTCTCGTTCCACCTTTACAATGACAACGGCAGCCCAAGCATAGGGGCCACAGCTCACATCTTTTCCGATCAGAGCTACCTGAACTACTACCACATGATCTTCTTCCCCTGCATCAACAGCGGCATGACTGCCGCCAACAACATTCCGATGCTGCAGGAGTACGTCTCGTCGGGCGGCAAGATCTACTCCTCGTGCTGGGCCTCTCAGTGGGCGGAGCAGCCATTCCCTCAGGTAATCGAGTTCAGCGGCGACGACAACGCGTACAATGCCGGCAACATCGGCTCCTGGGACTCGTACGGGACTATCAACGACCCCGAGATGCGCGCATGGCTCGACGTGGTTTCCGTTCCCAACCTGTTGGCGGGCGAGTCCCTGGATTACTACCCCTTCACGGGGGGATGGTGCCTCATCGACTCCCTCAACGACACCGCCTACGATGGCCACGGCGTGCTGGCCGACGGCACCATCGAAGGGCCGGTCGTACCCATTACCTGGGTTACGGACGTGGCGGGGCAAAACGGGCACCCGCTCACCATCACCTACAACTACGACTGCGGCAAGGTCTTCTACTCTGCTTACCAGGTGGTGGAATACTCCACATCCACTCAGATTCGCTCCCAGGAGTGGGTGCTGATCTACCTGTTCTTCGAGGTAGGCGTCTGCGAGGGCGACTACGAGCCGCCGGAGTAGGATCCAGCCGACTCCCGAAAAATGAGTCCCCCCGAAAAATGAGTCCCGAAAAATGAGTCTGGCACCCTTGTTAAATGCGGGGGTTATTTTTGGTTATTTTTGGTAATAATTTTCTTGCACAGTTTGCTTGGTCTGCTAGTATGCTTGCAAATTCAGGAGCTTACCGGAGGGGAGGGTTGACAGTGGAATACATGACGACAAAGGAGATCGCTCGCTACCTGCATCTCAACGAGAAGAAGGTCTACGCGATGGTCGCGGACGGGCAGCTTCCGGCCTCGCGCATCTCCGGAAAGTGGTTGTTCCCACGCGAGCTAGTAGATCGGTGGATAGAGCAGAACACGATCTACCCCGGCTCCGGCGTTATCGATTCCATTCTGGAAGAGATGGTCATCATGCAGGGGAGCGACGACTGGCTGCTCTCTCGGGTGACGCAGGGCTTTACGCGGAAGAGCAATGTACCGGTGGTTACCGCGACCGTTGGAAGCATGGCGGGGCTGAAGGCAGTCAGCAGCGGCAAGGCGCACCTGGCGGGCTGCCACATCGCGAGCGATCAGGCCAGGGAGTTGTCAGCGGGTTCGGGCAAGGGGTGCTACATGATGGACCTCTTCTCCCGCCGGCAAGGGCTTATCTTCGACCGATCGAGAAATCCGGGGATCACCGGGCTTGCGAGCGTTGAGGATCTTGGGCTTTGCTTCGCGGAGCGTCAGCAACTCTCCGGTACGTTTCAACTGGTGCGTCGCCTCTTCGAGGATCTGGGGGGGGGCGACCCTTCGCGCGGGACTGCAGGCGAAAGCCGGACCATGGGGCCCTGTTCTTCCCATATGGAGGTTGCGCTGGCCGTACGGACGGGAAGGGCCGACGCCGGGGTCGGCATTCAGGTCGCTGCGGATCTGTGCGGTCTGGATTTCATTCCCCTTCACACCGAGCCCTACCGGATTGCAATTCCCACCCAGTTCTTTTCCCGTCCGCACATGGTGGGTTTCCTGGACTTCATTCTTGGCGAACTGAAGTCCGTGTCCGCCTCGGGTGTAGCCGGATATGAATTTGATGATCTGGGACGAATCAGCGTTCCTGCAACAATCGAGAAGGAGAAAATTTCCCATGCGTAACCTCAAGAGTAAAACGCGGGTTTCCAACAACTTCCCTTTCCCCTCGCAGGGGAAGGCCGGGATGGGGTCAGCAGTCTTCTGGGCAATATTGATGCTGATCGGCATCTGTACGGCGGGCGTGGTGTCGTGTTCATCCGACAGTGATGATCAAGACCTGATTTCATCGAATTCGTACAAGGGACACGAAAACGATCTCGACGCTAATAACTTCGTGTCGGTCTACCCGAATACGCTGGGCACCAGGCTCGACGATTGTCAGACATGTCATACGGGGGGGACTTTCTCCTACGAGTCATACGATGGAATAAAGACCGCGTTCAAGAACTCCTGTGACTTCTGTCACCTGATTATCCATCCCTCCGAGGATTTCATCGAGACCCAACCGACCACGTACGCGGAGACCCTCAACCCGTACGGCGCGGCATACATGGCGGCCGGAAGGACCAGGGACGCGCTCAAGAGCATCGCCACCGACGACAGCGACAGCGACAGCTTTCCCAACAAGGAAGAGATAGCCGATCTCAAGTATCCGGGCGATCCCGACAGCAAACCCGGGCAGGAGGTGGCGCCCATGATCACGTTCACCAAGGACCAGCTCAAGGGTCTGGCCTCTCATGAGCAGTTCATGCTGGTGAACTCTCACAAACAGGAGTTCGACAACTATGCCTCGTATGTCGGCGTGACCGTGGAGATCCTTCTGGCGGAAGCGGGCGTGGATCTCACGGACTCGGCCATTCAGGGGATCACGGTCATCGCTCCCGACGGCTACATGAAGGATTTTACCACCGAACAGATTCAAAAGACCTATCCGACCGGGCTTTATTACTCCGGCCTGGACACTGCCACCCTCGGAACCGAGTGCGGGTTCGTCATGTACCCCGACAATCTGCCTTCGGATCTGACCGGCGACGGTGAAATTACAGGGGATCAGCTTCTCATTATGGCCTACGAGCGGGACGGACTCCCCCTCGATCCGAGCAGCCTCGACATTACGGAGGGCAAGATCGACGGCGAGGGACCCTTCCGGGTGGTGCTTCCCCAGTCGGTTCCCGACGAGCCGGATCGGGGCTCCATGTTCTCCCCCACCGACTGCAACGACGGGTACGACTACGACGACAGCAAGGATCACAACGCCGGAGACATGGTGCGTGGCGTGATCGCAGTTCGTGTAAACCCACTGCCCGAGGGGTACGAGGACTTCGATCACTACAACGGTGGCTGGTCGTACATAGATAATGAATCCATCATTGTGTACGGGCACGGAATCGATGCCGACTGACACGGGCGGTCGCCCATCCTCGCGACTCGCTCCTGTCTTTTTTGCGATCCTCGCGGCGGTGTTGCTCACCTTTGTGGTTGGGCCTTCGTCAGCCTACGAGGTCAACGATCACCTGCAGGTGACCGGCCTCGCCCAGATGTGGATCACCCTCTACGAGCAGATGGAGGAGGCGGAGGGGCTGCACCAGCATCCCAGCGGGGACGAGGCGACGAACGCTACCAGCGGTTTCAGCCTCCACCGGGCGAGGATCGGCGCGTATACTTTCTGGTTCGATCGGCATGTTGAGATCTCCGCCCAGATGAGACTCGAACGGAACCCGGGTCTTCTGGATGTCTACGCCGGACTCCATCCGGCCCGGTGGCTGTCAATTTATTTCGGCCAGTTCAAGATCCCGAGTTCGTACGAGGCCATGGTCAACGCCCGAGATCTGGACTTCATCCTCCGCACAAACATCGCCCGCGACCTGGCCGACTATTCCCTGTCCAGAACAACCTATAGATCATCGCTCTTCTACGGGGTCAATTCCTACTACAGGGATATGGGCCTGGGTTTGAAGGGGGACATCGATACGGGCTTCTGTGCCCTTCGCTACTTCTTGATGGTGGGCAACGGGCTCGGGGCAAACCTGTTCATCAGCGGCGCCGCGAGGAGGGAGTACATCGTTGCAAACAAGGGGCAGTTCTTCTATGGCGCGCGCCTGGAGATCGCCGAGATCCTGGACACGGTATCAGTGGGCGGACACTTCAACTACAACAAGCATGACAACATCGTTTTCAACAGTGGGCGCGTGGTCTACGATCTCAATCGACTGAGCTATTCGGCGGATCTCGAGATCGACGTGTCGCGGATCGGTTTACGAGCGGTGGGGATGTACGGAGCCGGCCTCATTGACGATGACTACGACGATGACGGCAGGACGGATCTTTTGTATTTCGGATGGGAATCCCGCTTGATGTGGACGTTGAACCCTCTCATCTCCGCGTTCGCGGATTCGGCTTTCTGGGAGAGGCATTTTTTCGAGATCGGCGCTCGCTTCGACAGGTCTGTCAGCGATTGGAACGAAACCGGCGCAGAAGTCACGCAGGATAACTGGACCTTCGCGGTGAGCTATCTCTTCAAGGATCTCCTGAAAGTACAGCTGGAATACATGCGCAAACTGACGGACGATCCGTCCATGTCCGAGCTGGACGACGATATCCTTTTCATTCAGATCCAGGGAGCGCTCTGAACTCAGAATGAACTCAGAATGAACTCAAAATGAGCTAAAAATGACTCTGGCACCCTCCTTCGGGTAACGGTATAAGTAGTTCTCGGGGGTAAGGCCTTGAACAGATACAACCTGCTCTCAACAATGAAAGACGCCATCGGCTTCATGGGTCCCAGGGCCTTTGTCGGCCAGTACCGCGGATTCTATCTGCTGGGCGAAATACCCGACGCGAACGAGGATGATTTCGTCACCGGTGTGATCTCCATCGGGAAACTTGCGGAGATATCGCGCAAGAAAAAGGCCAGCACAATACCGCCGCCCGGATACACTGAGGGCGACCTGATCATCGAGTCGAAAGTACTCGAGTTCGGACGCTTCGTCGTGGAGTTGAAGAAGCACACGAACAACGCATGGGCCGACTGGATAAGCATCGGTCGCGCCGCCAACAACGACCTCGCCATCAAACATACGACCATCTCAAAACTTCACGCGAGGATCCATGTGGAGCAGACCACTGACGGCGCGGAATCTATTACCCGACACTGGTTGACCGATACCGATTCCACGATGGGAACCGTCGTGAACAAGAAGCGGCTGGGGAGTTCAACGCCACGCCTCATCGAATTGGGAGACATCATCGATTTTGGCGATGTCGAATGTGTTTTCGTCGACGCGTCGAGGCTATTCGAGGAGTTGACGAAACTGTCCTGAGCGTCCTGACCGCTTCAATACCCGTAGCCGGTCTGGTCCATCCGCGCGATCTGTTCGCGCAGGTCCAGGGTTTCCTTTTGCCAGTACTGGAGCGTCCCGAAGTAGTTGAAGGTTTTTTTGAAGATGGGATCGTGCCAGCGTCTGGCGATCCAGGCGGAGTAGTGGATGAACCGAAGCGCCCGCAAGGGCTCGACGAGGTGCAGCCAGACCGGCTCGAAGCGCCTGAATTCCTCGTAGGCCTCGAGCAGGAGATCCCTCTGGCGCTGTCCGTAGTCGTCGAAGCTGGGCACCAGCATCCAGATGTCCTGCACCGCCGGGGCGATCACCATGTCGTCGAAATCGAGGAAGGTGTAGCCGTCACGTGTCTCGATGAGGTTCCCGAGGTGACAGTCGCCGTGGATCCGATGGGTGGGGACCCCCTGGAAGAGAGGCTCCATCCGGTCCAGCAGGATCCGGGCCGTCTGCACGTAGTTCTCCCTCGCCTCCTCTGGGATTGCCTCGGCCTCCTCAAGGTACTCCAGGTTGCGCCTCCCGTAGGTCTCGGGAGTGAGCGCGAGACGGTTCGGTGCGTCGTTTCTGGCTCCCACGTTGTGAATGCGGGCGATCAGGCGGCCGGTGATTTTTACTTGCTCGTCAGTCATCTCCTGGGGGGAGCGCCCACCGATTCGCGGAAATAGGGAGTACATGATGCCGTCCACCACACCGATCGTCTCTCCCTCCGATAGCTCGACGGGGCAGGCCACAGGGATCTCCTCCGCCGCCAGCTCGGACAGGAACCGGTGCTCGTCGAGGATAGTATCCTTCGACCACCTCCCCGGACGGTAGAACTTGCCCACCACCCAGGTTTCGTCGTCCATCTCCAGCTGGTAGACCCGGTTTTCGTAACTGTTGAGGACAATGAACCGGCCCGTGCACCGACTGCCCCCTTTTTCCACCGCGGAAAGGACGTGATCGGGAGAGAGATCCTTGAAGCGCTCGGAGAGGGGATGATTCTTGATATCGGCCGTCATACAACTCCTTTTAAATCCTGAAACGAAGCATCTGTGTATATTCCCCGCACGTGGACCGGTCAAATCGGGTCGGTTCGTACCAGGTGGATGAAGGTTTCCTGGTTGCCCTTCGGGCCGAGGATGCGGGAGTCGGTTCGGCCCGCGAGGCGATAGCCCAGCTCTGTGGCATGCGCGACAACCGAGGTGACGGTTTGTTCCCGGACGTCCGCATCGCGCACCACGCCGCCTTTCCCGACCTTTTCTTTTCCCGCCTCGAACTGGGGCTTGACCATGGCGAGAATCGATCCCGTCTTGTCGAGGCACGTGGCCACCGCCTCGAGCAGCTTTTTTATCGAGATGAAGGAAACGTCGATGACGGCGATGTCCGGGCGCTCGTCGAACATGGATGGGGTGAGGTTGCGCGCGTTGGTTTTTTCCATGACGCATACCCTCGGATCCTGCCTGAGTCGGTACGCGAGCTGATTGGTTCCCACGTCTACCGCGAAGACTCTCTTCGCGCCTCGCTGCAGGCAGCAATCGGTGAATCCTCCGGTCGATGAGCCCACGTCGAGCACTATTCTGCCGTCCATCTCGATTCCCAGGTCGTTCAGGGCGCCGTCCAGTTTGAGCCCGCCTCGCGACACGAAAGGGTTGTCGTCGCCGCGGACACGGATGTCCGCATCCGGCTCGACGTTTGTTCCGGCCTTGGTCACCGGGGAGTCGTTGACCAGGACGTTGCCGGCCATGATCATGGCCCGCGCCCGCTCCCTGGACGGTGCGAGGTTACGTTGAACCAGGAGCTTGTCGATGCGTATGCCGGACATGTTTTTACTACTTGTCCACGCCGGACTCGGCGAGGGCTTCCACGTCGATGAACCCTGCGTACAGCCGACCGGCGAGGTAGGCCGTGCCCGACGGGTCCGAGCGGTGCGGTATTCGTATGAAGCTGTTCACCTTGCGGCCATCGATCACAGTGGTATCCGGGCCATCGGGCCAGGCCACGATCCGTCGCGGTGCGTATCCCGTGCGTACGACCGCTTCGAACCGTCGACCCTTTGTGTCGATAACCACGCCGCAGCCGGTCAGCCAGTCGTCGAGCTCGCCGTTTCCGTTGGCGTCCACCTGGTTGTGGAACAGCACGATATCACCCCTGTCAGGTCTCGCTGACGTGCGGTATGCGCCGGCGCTCTTTGCTCTGTCTACAAGCGAGGAAAGGCCGCTATTGGCTGTCCAGCCAAGTCCCGGCATGACCGAATCGAGGATCGTTTTCAGGTCGTGTGTACCGTAATCGGAGCGGTGGGGGCTCGCGCCCAGAAGCTCGTTTGTCCGGGCCAGCATCTCTGACCTGATATCGCCGTCGTCGATCTTGTCGTCATTACTTTCATCATTATCGCGTGAGTCGGGCGTCCGGTGTGCGATGAGCGGTTTCCATCCGGTGCGCGCAAAGGAGATCTTGTGGACAGGTCCTTCGAAGGGGGACGATCCGGCGCAGGCCGTCAGCGCGAAAGCAATGATGATAAAACGGTACATTTAAATGCTGGCCTCCATCTTCGTGCCACCCTGCTGTAGCTCGCTGGCGAGCGGAGCAGGGCCCTTCCCCCATTACAAGGGAAGCCTGCCCGCCATAGCCTTGGCGACGGCGGGGCCGGGATGGGGTCAAGTCTAACGCTTGTCAGCCGCGTGTCCAAAATTCCGGAGGTCCCAGAAAAACGTGGCGGAAAGCAGAATATTGGTGGAGGAAAGATATTCGGAATTATCGGTGAGAAAATTATCGAAGCCGGCGATGATGCCCATCGCGAAGTGCTCGGCCAGCGCCACGTCGAATCCCACTTCGAACCGGATGGCGACATCCAAGCTCGTAACGGCGGTCGTCCCAATTTTCACCCGGGTATTGGTGGCTGCAACACCCATGGCCAGGAACGGGGTCACGCGCATGATATCCAGAGCGTAGACGAGGCTGAGCGCCAGGTCCCGGGTTCGAAGCCCGGTTCGTTTGACGTCGTGCTTGGTCCCGGTAACGATCTCACCGTCTTCATCTTCGGTGGTGAAGGAGATCATCGGCGCATGGTCCTGGTACCACGACATTCCGCCTGTTGCGAACAGGCCCCAGGTATCGTTAAAGCCGTAGCTCAACCTGACCCGCGCGCACGCTCCGTGCAGGGAGGGGGGCTCGGATGCGATCCTGCGAAGCAGCGTGGAGTAGCCCCCGGCGGCTCCGATCCCCAGGGTGCGGTCGAAGGCATCCACTGATCCGGATGCCAGCAACAGAATCGTCATTGCCAGCAAAGCCGACAACCTCGAGCAGCGCCGCCATGTGCCGATGATCGGCAAACTGTATTACCTCCAGTGGTGCAATAATTGTACGAAAGCGAGTTCAAGACAACTGACAATGCATCAAAGTGATCATGTTGCGTAGCGGGACACGCATGGTTCTTTCGCCATTGAGTCCTCACAGCTTGACAGGGTGGCGATATTGTCAGTAATCTGGCGCGTCAATGGGCCTGTTTGACGGCCATATCCATCACGCGGAGGTAGAAGTTGAGCGCTGACCAGAACAAGCCAACCGGCGAAGATTTAAAAGGAAAAGTAACGAAGAAGGCAGACCCCATACTCCCGGGACCGCTTCCGGGATTGGGTGGAGGCGCAAAACCCGCGCCCCTGCCGGGGTTGGGGGGCAAGAAGGTCGGCGCGCCGTTGCCAGGCCTCGGTGGCGCCGCTCCCAAACCCGTTGTTCCGCCGTTCATGCAGCAGGCCGAGCCGGCGGCGCCGGCAGGACCGAGCAAGGAGCAGGTTGCGAGAGACCCGTTCGGAGCGGACTCGCTCCCGGTTCAGCGGGCTTCGTACGTTCCGGCGGACCAGGGGTTGATCGGCGGCGTCGACCAGGGACCGGCCTTTTCGGCGGCCGATGCGGGTAAAACCAAGAAGCCGCTCATACTGGGTGGGGCTCTGGTGGCCCTCATCAGCATCCTGATCGGATTCATGGGCGGCACCTCGGTCTCGGGCCGTGTCGAACTCAACATCGCCATTCGCGATGCCCTCATAGTCGAGTACGAACTAAAGAAAAGCGCCGCTCTCTTCGAAGAGGTCGAGGGAATGATCAACTCGGCCCTCGCCGATACCATGAAGAGAAAATATTCAAAAAACCATATCGATTTCCTCGCTACGAACGTGCAGGGGAATCCGGTCACCGCGCGTATCTTTACCGAGCGTAACTACAAAAAATTCGACGTGGCAGCGGTGCAGTGGCTCAACACTTACTTCAACAAGTGGGGCCAGCTGGCCACGCTCATCGACGATCATCGGCGTGAAACCAAAAACGACGAGAAACAGCTTGCCGCAGCGGGAGAGGAGTTCAAGAAGCTCCTCGAGACTCAGTACGGTGTGGTCTTTTCACGTGAAGAAAAGGCCGGCAACCAGCTCGTGGCGGACCTGGTCGTGATAGGCGCATGCGCCGAGGACAAGGATTTGATGAAATGCCAGGTGCAGGTGGACACCGGCACCTTCGGCGATGCCAGAGTCTTGTACAGTTCCGAACCGGGTGACGGAGAGCTGACCAAGGAGCCCAACCTTTACGTGATGGCGGTCGGCGACCACTCCAAGGCGGGTATCCTCAAGAACGCCACCCAATCCCACTTCAACAAGTACATTACTCGCCTGAGAGCGATGTCCGACTTGATGAAGTCAATCAGGGAGACTCAAACCAACCTCATCAACAAGATCAGCGAGATCTGCTCCCAGGAGCCGGTGGGATTTCTCGGCGGTATCAATGTTGAGGATGAGGTTGCGGAGTATATCCGAATTGACAAGTCCAGAGTTGATGAGGTCGCCCCCGCTGCCGAGTAAGAGCCTATCTCAGCAGGCGCTCCCGTCGCCTGGCAACCGATCCACATCGAATTGCTGCGTTTCTCCTCCTCGAATTGGCGCTGCCAGTCCTTCGTCGTCGTGCCTTGCACTGCTCGTGTCTCGAATGCCATGCTCGGTCCGGCCTGCTGGGATAGGCTCTAAGAACCACTCTCCTGATCCACATTCAGCTTGATCACTAGTAGGCATATTTGTAAATGCGGCTGCTTGTGCCATGTGCTAACTTTGATGAAGAACCTATCCCGGGAGGAGACGAACAATGAAGTCTTTGCACGGAATGTCGATTGCGCTGGGTTGCGCGCTGTTGTCGATGGTCGGTGGGTGTGACGGAGATTCGGGGAACAATGATCTGGATTCGGGAACGGACACCGATACTGATGCCGACACAGACACGGACACGGATACAGACACCGACACGGACACGGACACGGACACAGATACGGACACGGACACCGACACGGATACCGAGACCACATGCGTTGGCTTGATTATCTCGGAGTATCTGGAGGGGTCTTCCTACAACAAGGGCATCGAGATCATGAATTGCGGCCCCGGAGATCTCGACGTCACCAACTACTCCATCTGCGTTTATTCCAACGCAAACACGTCTTGCGGGAACACCCTCACCCTGAGCGGCACGATCGGTGACGGGGATGTGGTGACAATCTGTGACGCCATGCTCGAAACAGACGTGTACTCCGGCATTTGCGATTACTCCTCCGATGTCACATGGTTCAACGGTGACGATCGGCTGGCGCTGATGAACGACACGGGCGTCGTTATTGACGCTTTCGGACAGCTGGACACGCAGCCCTCCACCCAGATCTGGCAGGACATGACCCTGCGCCGTTGCGATCCCACGTCTTTTATGGGTAGCTCCGCGTTTGATTCTACTGCCTATTTCAACGAAGCCGCCGTCGACGATTTCTCTGATTTCGGACAGGCGCCGACTGATTGGGATTGCGGTTCGGGCGACACCGATACAGATACGGACACCGATACCGATACGGGGAGCGCGCCCGACATGTGGGCTGTTTACGGGAACATCGTCACTCCGGAAACGGTGTACCCGACCGGTGTCCTGGTTTTCGATCGATCCACCCAGAAGATAACCTGCGTCGGGGATGTCTCGTCCTGCACTCTTCCGGTGAGCACAACCACTATCGATTTCAGCGCCAGGCTCATTTATCCGGGAATAATCGATACGCATAACCACAACACCTGGAACACGCTTCCCAAGATCCGCGTTCCGGGGATGGTCTTTTCACGGCGTTACGACTGGCGCGCGTCGGATTACTATTCCGACTTCAAGGCCGCTCGTCCGAGTGACGTGTGCATCAACACGGCGATGACCGAGGTGATGGCAGCCCTCGGTGGCACAACCGCCCTGCAGACCACTGGCGGAACCCATTCCTGTTACGAGGGCATGATCAGGAACCTCACGAACACGGCTCACGGGTTCGAGGCGGCCGATACACCCCCTTACATATGTTACCAGCTCGACCTGACGTCGACCGGCGGCATTCCCGACAACCAGTGCGTGAGCTATTCCATGGTGCACGCCCACATCTCCGAGGGAGTCGGCAGGTTCTCCAACCTGGAGTTCGCAGGCGCCGAGTGGCTCGGGTTGCTTCACGACGGTTTGATAGTGGTGCACGGAGTGGGTTTGACCGCGTTCGATCTGGGCAAGATTGCGGCCGCAGACGCCAGTCTGGTCTGGTCGCCCAGGAACAGCATCCACCTCTACCGCGCCGGCCCGGACCTGGCCACGGCATACAACCTGGGAGTCAAGATGACCCTCGCCCCGGACTGGGTCCCGTCCGGTGGAGTGAACATTTTATCCGAGCTCAAGTGCGCGGACCAGCTGAACCAGGGCTTCTACGGAAACATCATCTCGGATCAGGAGATGGTGAGAATGGTCACCAGGTATCCCGGGGAGATCATGGGGCTGGGAGCAGGGGGGAGCGCCGCGAAGATCGGACAGCTGGAAGTGGGCTTCTACGCCGATTTCGTTGTGGTTGACGGAAACGTGTCGCAACCTTACCGCGCGCTCATCGACGCGGAGCCCACCGATATTGTAGGGACCTTCGTCGGGGGCACGGTGATCGCCGGTGAAGAGAGCGTCGTCATCGCCCAGAAGGGCACGAGCCACACCTGCGACTCGGTGGACATGGACGACGGCTCGGTCGTTCACACCAAGTATGTTTGCCTGGAGGAGAGCGGGTTCGGCATGACGGTGGCCACCCTGGCGTCGGATGTGTTCAGTGCATACAGCGGTGACACTTACGGTGACGGTTACACCTATTACGACAGCGTCGCAGATGTCTACCTGGCCCTGTGGACGGACTTCCCGTCGGACGCCGTCGGATCGTGCGAGCTGCCCGACCTGAGCACCGGAGGAACCGACGCGGATCTGGACGGTGTGGACGATGGTTTCGATAACTGCGTGGGTGTCTACAACTTCGAACAGCGTGATTTCGACACTGATGGTGTGGGCGATGCGTGCGACCCGTGTCCCCTCGATCCCAACGATGTCTGCTCTGCCTCCGACCTCGACGGTGACGGGCTCGCAAACTCGGCGGAGCTGTTCACGGTTAACAGCAACGATAACTACTCCTGCGCGGTCACATACCAGGAGGCGTCGACCTGCGGTGATTGCCTGCTTGGAGCAACCTGCAACAAGACCATCCCCGAGGTTGCGGAATTGGCATTTCCCAACAAGTTCCCCGACAACATTCCCTGCGAGACGGAGATCCAGATTGACGGCGTCATTGTCGTGGGCAAGAAGGGGACCGACGGCACGTGGCTTGCCGATCCTGCGGGCGGCGAGTACAGCGGGCTCTACATGTACGGTACAAATACCGGTTTCGCCATGTACGATACCCTTTCAATTACCGGGATTGTCCGTCCGTACCGTGGCGCAACTGTGCTCGAGATAATTCCGTCAGCGGGCGGGGTCTCGGTCACGGCCTCGTCGGGTACCAACCCGGTTCCCTACGTTTCGGTGGACTGGAGGGTGGCGGCTACCGGCGGCCACGACACCTTCGGGATGCCGACCCAGCATCGGTACCAGAGCGTGCAGATTGAGATCGATTACGTGTGCGTCGACCAGGTGGTCGTCAGCGGCTCGGTGATCGATGAGCTCATCGTGAGCGACTGTGGAACGTCTACCGATCCGGAGTCGGTGACAATCAGTTTTGATTTATTGGACCTTGTGTCCAAGCCGGCGACCGGCACGTATTCGGTAGGCGACGAACTGGTTGCCCGCTACCGGGTTTGCCGTCAGCGTTACTACCGTGCCTTCA
>JAUXHN010000213.1 GCA_030621515.1 Deltaproteobacteria bacterium
CCGCCTGGTCTTCGACGAGAAGGAGGGCATCAATGAACACACGCGCAAGTACTACCTGCGCCGTCACAATATATGGGAGCAGACCCATTCCGTCGCAGACGCGGAGGGCATCGATTGGAGCGCCTCGGACGCGGATCTCTTCAACCCCGTCAACCGCCGACTGTGCCACACCACGGCCGAATGCTGCGTGGAGTTCGACCCGGACGATCCGACGAGCAAGGCCAGCTGTCCCAGCGTTTGCGACCTTCAGGCGAATCTGCGCCCCGTGGACAGAACCGAATACGAGCTGCGTCACGCGTGCAAATTCGTCGTTCCCCCCCAGGATCTGGTGGCGAAGTGCGAGCCCACCTTCTACTGCACCGTCCCCTACAACGAGCGCCGCGTGCGACCCATGGTCTACTACGTCAACGAGGAGTGGCCGGAGGAGCTGGTTCGTCGCCCGAGCGAGCCGAAGTTCGTCCCTCCGAACGAAGAGCATCCCGGCACCTGGAGCTACGAGACGAACCACACGCCGGATGTGGCGTCCCTCGACGCGTTCGCCTTCGCCAACGCCGACGAGAGCGACCTGGACGACCGCCCGATGATAAAGCAGATTTCCGATCGATGGAACGCCCCGTTCGTGCGCCTGATCAACATCCTCAAACACAAGGCGGCGGGCAGTTACAATGAAGAGGTTCATGCCAATACTCCATATGTCAACGACGACATGTATCGCGAACAGGGAGGGACCGGCGACTTCTACGGCATCGGATTGCTGGACAAGGACAGCAACGGAATGCCCACCGGTGGCCTCGGCTTCGACGAATACTGGTACGACGTGGAACGGCCTCCCCTGACCATCTGCCGGTTCAATCCGGTCCTCGGACCCGACAACGATCCGCACAATGTGGAGCCTGACATCTGTTGGGAAAGGATCCAGGAGATGAGCCGTTGCGTCTTCGAACCGGAACGACCCGGCGTGAACCCGAAGACCGGAACGTTCTGGGCCGAGGCGGCGGACTGGCCCCTGTGCTCGATGAGGGAAGCCTCCCCCCGGCTCGGGGACATCCGGCACAGCTTCGTGTGGTGGGTGGAGAAGTGGTTCGATGGCTTGAAGATCATCGGGATGGGACCTTCCGCTTCGGATCCCATAACCGGAGAGATTCTCTCGGGCACGGCCCATTTGTACCTGCACAACAACGAAGTCTCGTCCAGGATAGTGGACCGCACCATGCTCCTGACGGGATACCTCGACTCCAACGAGTACATAGACGGATACGATCTCATCGGGTGGCGCAACCAGTATACGGGCTCTTTGACAAACCCCTACGCCATGACCAAGAGGATCCATTCCAGCGCAGGCATGCTCGCCTCCATGGGCTCCATCATGCGCGCGAACGCTTCGCTGGGCGACAAGTTCGGCCTGTCCTACGATGCCGCGCTCGGGACCATGACCTTCGAGCCGGGGGACGGAACGAGCAAACCCCAACAGTCACCCGTCGAGCTGATGAAGGACGATCTCCTGGCGGCTGCCGAGGTTGCCTACGGCGCGGGATCCATCCACGCCGACGGGCAGATGATAGAATCTATCGCCACTGCGCAAGGCGGGGAATACCTGGAGGGCGCGCTCCTGTCCGAGGCCAATGCGACGACCCTGCTCGTCGGATCGGGCATGAGCCCCATGACCCCATGGCAGAGCGACGAAATCAAGGACTACCTCCTGGTAACCAGGAAGAATCCCTTCGCGCTGGCTCGCTATCGGCGCGATCTGATGAACCGGATCTCGGAGTTCAAGGCCGGTGATTTCGCCATCCACGGGGACGAGGCGGCGGACTCACTCGCCTACGAGGCCCAGCGACTTGTGGCAAGGGGCAAGCTCCCCTCCGGGGGAGGACCCGTGTTCAAAAACGCCCTGTGGAGGATGACGCGCAAGAAGATCGTCCGGTCGGCAACCATGCACGAGATCGGTCACACACTCGGGCTACGCCACAACTTCGCCGGGTCCCAGGATTACCTGAACTACCTGGAGCCCTACTGGGAAATCCGCGAGCACGGATGCTCCGACGCGGAGTACGGAGACCAGTGGGCTCCGCCGATGGACGAACCGGATTCGGACAATCCCTGGGGCGCCCATGAAGCCGACGGCTGCGGCAATCCCGATCCCACCCTGGGACCACGCTCTCTCGACCGGAGCGACGAGGGCGGGGATCCTCTGTCGAAGTACGAGGTGTACAAGAAGCTCAACCACTTCGCCTACTCCTCGGTCATGGACTACTCGGCCTCCAACCATCTCGATGAGATGAGCCTCGGACGGTACGATTGGGCCGCGACCCTGTACGGTTACGGACACCATTTCGAGGTGTACAAGGATTATCCCAAAACGTGGCACGGCTCGGACGATCTGACCAACGAACCGCGAAGCTGGCAATTCCACAAGACCATGAGGCCCGGCTTCGCCACCACCGATTGCCCCGACGTGTGCACCATCGTGGACGACGAGGCAGGGTTCACCACGGCCGGCATAGAGATCGGCGCACGGGTGATCAACAGCGTCACCGCGCAAGAGGCGACCGTGGCCTCGGTCCAGACGGACAGCATCACGCTGGAGCCCTGGAGTTGCTTCGACGCGCCCATGGAGAAGGAGCAAGGATACGCGGTGTGGGCATGGCCCCACGGTTTCGAAGGACCACAGATGAACTCCGATTCGATGACCGTGAAGTACATGCTGGATCGATATCTGAGGGACATGGGGGTCCCGGTGGCCATCTACACCAACTACTTCATCGCTCCTCACTACACCGAGTTCTACCGCAACTGGGTGGACAACTACACCAGCGAGCCGAACCGCGGCTTCAATACCCAGGACAACAGGGGCGTGCGCGACGTGAGGCAGTTCAACTGGAAGGTGGCCTCTCAGAACAACTTCTGGGCGCCCGGCTTCGATCTCCTGGACATTACCGACAACGTGATTCGAGTTCCGTACGCGTACTGCACGGACAGTCGGGTGGACATCTCCAACTCTTGCCGCAAGAGGGACTACGGGGCGGATGACTGGGAGCGCATGAACCACATGATCGCCGACTGGGATCAGTGGTATATAAGTCGGTCGTTCGTTCGCGGGGCGGTCGGCGAGCTGCCCCAGGACTACGCTTCGAGTTACTACGACCAGATCTACGGCGTTCCCAAGCAGTACAATGACATCTATGCGCTCTATGTGGAACTCGTATCCGGCCTGTACAGCGAGCGTGCGCTCCAGTCGATGATGACCGATCCCTTCAACTCCTGGGGGGGATACACCATGGCGGTCCACGACGGTTTCAACATGCTCATGCAGACCCTGGCCGCGCCGGACGCCATCGACGGTTACAGCCCGGGGCCGAGACCGGAGAACGGGCTTTACAGCCTCAACTACGATCCGCTGCTGTCCGGTACGGCCGGTTTCGACATTGGTCAGGGCGCGCGTGTCTTCCAGACTCTCTACAGCAACTACACGGGCAGCGGATCTGACGAGAACTGCGGCGAGCCCTTCTGGCGCTGCCTCTGGAACGTCGGCTACTATTACGACAAGGTAATGGCAATAAACGGTCTGTCGGATTCCGCCACTCACTTCGTCGGGCGCGACACGGCCCACGACCTGAGGTTGTTCAGGATCAGCTTCTTCGACAACTTCAACTGGCAGATCAAACGAAATTTCGCGTCGTTGATGGGCGAGAAATGGGACCGGTGGGCCCCGGTAACTCCGGTGAGGCACTCCGCCAACGCCATGGGCTCAAACAAGTTCCCCGAACTGTACCAGGGTAACCCGGTCCATCCGAACACGGGCAACCCCTGCCCGGCCCTGTTCTTCAGGGACTGGGCCAACCCTGTCTGGGACATCACCAACCCGAACATCTACGCATCGAGCCCGGATCTCTCTGCGTCCACAAAGAGCGACCTCAACGATCCGGGGGATTTCTTCGACACCCAGTGGACCCCTATCGATCCGGTCACCGGTTTCACGGTGCAGGTGTACGCGATGGTCCTGGGCATGGCCCGGTTCCAGCACAACTACGATCAGTCCTTTTACAACACTTCGCGCATATGGTTCCGCTCCGGGGACACCATTGACACCCTCGGAGACTACGTTTCCTTCTATGATTCGGAGAGCGACATCATCTACACCGCCCTGGCCGAATACGGTATCAACGAGGTGTTCCACCCATTCACGACCGAAGACCTCACAGAGGAGGGCATCGCAGCGGCCATGATTGCTTTTGCCAACAAGACGAAGTCAAGGTCGAGCGACTGCGATCCGGGGGACGATCCGATCACACCCGAGGACGAGGAGATCACCTCCTGGCCGCAGGACGACTGCTGCGACAATCCCTACGACGGGATAGCCCAACCCTACCTGGCACCGTGCCCCGAGGAGTACGGTAACCCGGCGCTGATGACACCCCTGGAACTGGAGGAAGCCAGTCAAAAGCTCCTTGAAGATCGCGAGCATGTGGACGTCTATCTCAAGAAGTACAAGGGCTTACTCGATTTCCAGGTCAGATTGACGAATGTTTACGATCTCTATATGGGGTTTGTTGGTGGTGAATACGACCCGGGTTGAGATCACTTTGTCGATATGGATCTCTCCATCAGCCTGTGCTATTCCACGAGGTGAGATGAGTTCTTCGTTCAACAAATCCTATCCTGCGGCGCCCGAGACGCAAGCCGTGATCATCGCCCGGTTCAACAGCCGGGAGGAAGCCGAGCAAGGCCGGGATGCGCTCGAAACCATCTTCAAGGAGCTTCGCGCGGAGGTAGCCGAGCTTTACGAGCAGCAGGGCGGCGAGGCCAATATATTTGATATTGCAAAAATCTACACCCGGCATGGACTTCGCAACGACAGCGGCTGGGAGCAGGAATACCCGATCCTCATCAATGACGAGGACATCGCGTGGGCACTTCCTGCAGGCGCCTTTCCTGAAGACGCCACGAGCCTGGTGTGGACCCTGGGAGCGCAAGACGTGGCGGTGCACAAACCCGGACTCGATCCGGAGGATTGGAGGATGGCGCCCCACCCCATGGCCATCCCGATCCCCGGCGAGGAGATCGATTTCTTCGAAATCGATGATGAGGATCCGATCGAAGGCAGCGCCAAGCGCACCCTTCACTGATCAACGGAGGAGCCGGATGAACGGGGGAATCACACTGGCTGTCTCAATTATCGCAATCCTTCTTGCGTCGGCCCCATGCGTGGGCCAGACCGACACATGGCATGACAAGGTAGCTCCGATTCTACTGGAATCATCCGGAAAAGAACCCCTCCAGTTCCTGGTGATCATGAGCGAACGCTCCGATCTGAGCAACGCCGCACTCCTTTCCGCCAGGGAGGAGAAGGGACGGTTCGTATTTGATGAACTCACACGGACGGCGTCCCGCTCCCAGGCGCGCATCCTTGCGCATCTGCGGCAAATGGGCGTCGAACACCGATCGTTCTGGCTGATCAACGCGGTCCTGGTGCATGGGAAAACCACGCTGTTGAAACAACTCGCGTCCAGAAACGACGTTGCGCGCCTGGTTCCCAACCCTTCGGTTGCGGCTGACATCCCACCGCCCCGGCGATCACCGCTCAGCTCCAAAGAAATCAACGCAACGGAGTGGGGAATAGAGACCACGGACGCGCCGGATGTCTGGGCGCTCGGTTACACGGGACAGGGAGTGGTTGTCGGCGGCAATGATACGGGCCTCGAATGGGACCACCAGGCCATAATCAATCAGTATCGCGGCTGGAACGGCAGCACTGTGGATCACGACTACAACTGGCACGACGCGATACACTCCGGCGGCGGCGCCTGCGGTGCGGACTCGGTCGTCCCGTGCGACGATCACGGCCACGGCACCCACACCATCGGCACCGTGATGGGCGACGATGGCGGAAGCAATCAGATCGGCATGGCGCCGGGCGCCCGCTGGATTGGCTGCAGGAACATGGACCAGGGTGTCGGGACGCCGGCCACTTACATCGAGTGCTTCGAGTTCTTCATGGCCCCCTACCCGGTGGGCGGTGATCCTGTCCTCAACGGCGATCCCTCGTTGGCGGCACACGTGATCAACAACTCCTGGGGGTGCCCGCCCTCGGAGGGTTGCGACCACGATTCCCTGCTCGAGGTTGTCGAGAACGTTCGGACTGCGGGAATCCTCGTCGTGGCCTCCGCCGGCAACGAAGGATCCAGCTGCTCCACGGTAGCCAGCCCCCCGGCAATATACGACGCCGCTTTCTCCGTGGGAGCGGTCGACTCGAGCGATGACATCGCGGGCTTCAGCAGCCGGGGCCCCGTCACGATAGACGGAAGCGACAGACTGAAACCCGATGTGTCGGCGCCGGGGGTCAATGTCCGATCTTGTTTGCCCGGCGGCGGGTACGATTCCTGGAACGGGACCAGCATGGCCTCACCACATGTGGCGGGCCTGGCGGCGCTGTTGATCTCGGCCGATCCGACCCTTGCGGGCGACGTGGACAAACTGGAAGATTTCATTCGGACGAGCGCGTACCCCATGACGACCGACGAGGGCTGTGGAGGCGACGGGCTCAGTGACGTACCCAACAACGTTTTCGGATACGGCATCATAAACGCTCTGTCGGCCGTGGATTGCATCGACTGTGACGATGATAATCTCTGCACCATCGATCAGTGCTCCTTCGACGGATGCACGAACGACGCAGTGGAAGACGGAATCGAGTGTGACGACTCGCTCTTTTGCAACGGCGAAGACATCTGCGCCTCGGGCGAATGTCTTCACGCTGGGAATCCGTGTATCAACGGGGACGAGTGCTGTGCCGCTTGCGATGAAACGCAAGAGAGTTGCTTCGATCCTTCCGGCACTCCGTGTGGCTCCGGCGTAACGCCATCTGCATGCGACGCCCCCGACACGTGTGACGGCATGGGGGTTTGCGCATTGAACATCCTCGAAAACGGCGAACCGTGCGACGATCTCGATCCGACGACAATCAACGATTCGTGTCATCCCGGCGGCATCTGCCAGGGCGAGCAACAAACCACCGTCTTTCACCATCCGCCCACCGGATGTGGATGCGTACTCGCCGGTGCACCCTCGTCTCAAAAAACTACCCTGCCGGGTATCCTTGAAGCTCTCATCTAGCCGGGGGAGGCCGCACCATGAACAGAACTCGAACACACATGGCGATATGGATCCTCTGGGCCGTCTCTTCCGCCGGCTGCTGGGAAATGCAGGCATTGCCGATGTCCGCAAGCGACACGGATGCTGACACCGATTCCGACAGTGACACCGATTCCGACAGTGACACTGATTCCGACAGTGACACTGACATCGAACCCCAGGGGGCGATAACTTTTATCCTCACCAACTCTTCCGGTTCGCAAAAATTCCTCGACTGGTGGACCATGGGAGAGAGTCTGCCGGGCTGCCAGCGCCTCCAGGGAAGCGACTGGGAGAACTGTTACTTTGAGAAACCGTGGTGTACGCTGTCCTGCGACGATGTGGATGAGGGAGACAACTGCTGCATAGACTGCGGCGTCGTTTCCGCTGTGAAACTCTTGCAACCGGACGAGTCCTTCTCTTTTTCGTGGGACGGAAAGCTCTCCATCCCCGACTTTGAGTATTGCTCCGATTGCGAGTGCTATTATCCGGTCTTGCCTCAACACGGAACCTACCACGCAGTCTGGAATGTGTATTCGGATTACGAGTGCATCTTCGCCGAATGCGAACCGGACATTGATGGCATCATCTGGAGCGCGTCACCACTCGGCGCGGCAATTGGATATTTCGAAGAATTCGAAGTCGTCTATGACGGCGACACAATAGAAACAGTCATCCTC
>JAUXHN010000002.1 GCA_030621515.1 Deltaproteobacteria bacterium
GAAACCGGCCGCCAAGAAGAAGGTTGCCAAGAAGAAACCGGCCGCCAAGAAGAAGGTTGCCAAGAAGAAACCGGCCGCCAAAAAGAAGGTTGCCAAGAAGAAACCGGCCGCCAAAAAGAAGGTCGTAAAAAAAAAATTAAGGTAGCCAAGAAGAAGGTTGCCAAAAAGAAACCGGCCGCCAAGAAAAAAGCTGCCCCAAAGAAAAAGAGCTCATCGCTGAAGCGAAAAACGCTTCCGTTGCCTCTGCCACCCCTGCCGGTTCAGCCCTCCAAGCTAGTGAAATAGTCGGCTTGCTCGAGTAGCTGTTTCCATACGGCATGAACCACAGTCCAATCCCTGGCCATTGCGGAGAATAGGTAACTACTCTCCTGGCATATGGTATAATTCGCTGACGCAACAACAAGTAGACCTTCGCGACATTCGCGTCGGTCCCAAAACAAAAGGAAAGATCCTGCAATGGCACGATTTTCATCATTTCTAACGGTCGCAATCGTTTCTGTCGCGTTGGCTCAACTCGGCTGCAACAACGAAGCGGCGCCTTTCGCAAGCGCAGACACCGATGCGGACACTGATACAGACACAGACTCCGATACAGACTCTGATACGGATTCCGACACAGACTCCGACACAGACTCTGATACAGACTCTGATACGGACTCCGACACGGACACCGATACAGATACCGGATCGTGCGTCGATCCGGTTGCCGGTGATCCAACAATTACTTCGACTGACTGGACTTTCTCTTCGTCGACCACATCCGGCACGTACTCCCTGACTTTCAGCGAGGATGTGTTCAACGTGAACACCACCAACGTTACCTGGACCCAAGACATCGGTGGCGGAAACCTGGACAGTATTACCGGTGTGGACGGCAGCACCTACACCATCGACTTCTCGGGAGTCTATGCGGGAGATGAGTACACCATCACCATCTCCCCGGGGGTGGAGGACACCTGCGGAGCCTCCGTATCCGGGGGCAACACCGTTCATTTCTGGATAACGCCTTACAACTGGACCAGCTGCACGGAGTTCGGAACACTGACAGCGGGGGTTGTTGCTTCCCCCCCCGACACTGCCGACGGGGGATACAACCAACGCCGGCTCCGGCACCTGCTGGACGGAGAACGGCGCCGATATCATCGCCTCTTATACTGCCGCAACAGATGATCCATTGGAGTTCTCGTGGAGCAACGTGAATGTCACGGACGGCACCAATCTGTGGAGGAACTACGAGATCTTCCTTGGAGACTGCGATCCGTCGGTGGGCACGGAGCTGTTCTGTCACAACACCGTAAACAGCGCCGATTCCTTCTTCTACCATCCAGACGCGGGGGACGTGTTCTACATGAAGGCTATCGCCGAGGTAGGCACCAACGATTTCTCGTCCGCTGAATTCCTGGTTACCGTTTTCGAAGGAGATGATTGCACGTCTCCGGCGGATGTTCTCTCTTCCAATCACTACCTGGACACCCTGGGAGAGGATTGCTGGTGGTGGGTCGCCGACAATCTGAATACCATAGCGGATCACTCATTCACTTGCGATCCGGTCACTGGGGGGGACATGGTAATCGAGTACACAACAGGATCATCTCAGACCCAGCTCAACTTCGACGCATCCATCTCCAACTACAGCACTTCTTCCGGCAACGGCTATCTGGCCATAGAGATCACGGGGACACCTTGCGATCCTGCTGGTACATCGGAATACTGCCATTCCATTTATGGAGATCTGGCATACGGTGGATCGATCGCGGTTGCTCCCGGCACAACCTACTACATCTGGGTGGGCGACGGTTTCAACGGTCACTATCTGCCAGACATCAACATATGTCTCTGGTAACGCATTAATACGAAAAGGATGACCCTCCGATGAACTCGCGCATCAGTGAGGTCTGCGGCACATCTCCAGGCATGACCGGTATGAACATCGAGAGAAATTCTCTCAACCTGTAGGCTTCCGCGTACGAAGGGCTCGTACGGGGTACCTCCAGGAGATAGCGCTCCGCGAAAATCTTGAGCACCGAGAACTCGTAGATCAGCGAGGTGTCGAAGATGACGTCCGCCGACTCCTGGAACGGGAAGATATGCCGTCTCTCTCCCCTGCGCACGGACTGCCATATCTTGATGGTCTGCGCGGCGGAGTATCCCCGATAATGGCGATCCCGCACGAGCCTTCGGATGAGCCGCGTGTCGGAGGTATGCAATCTGTTGTGCTCATCAATGGCCAGTGGGTTGAGCGCGTTGATGTAGATTCGAAACTTCTCCGATGCCGGAATGGCAGGCGCGAGGGCGTCGTTCAACCCGTGGATACCCTCTATGATCAATACCTGATCGTCGTGGAGCTTGATCGGGATCCACTTGTCCCTGTGCGCCCGTTTCCCACTCTGAAAGTTGTAGACCGGCGCGAGCACCTCCTTGCCGTCGAGGATGCTGCGAAGATCCCTGTTGAACCTCTCGAGATCGATGGCCTCGAGCGCCTCAAAATCGAACTCCCCCGAATCGTCCCTGGGCGTCTGATGGCGATCGACATAGTAATTGTCGAGGGACAGCGCCGTGGGGCGGATCCCCGCTACCATGAGCTGTATGGAGATCCGCTTTGCAAAAGTGGTCTTCCCCGCCGATGAAGGCCCCGACACGAACACCAGCTTGCGGCCCCGGTTCGAGACAATAAGATCGGCGATGTCGGAGATGCGTTTCTCGTGCAGTCCCTCCACCACCTTGATGATTTCGCGGATGCTCCCGTCGACGCAAGCGGCGTTCAGGTCGGCCACGTGGGCCACGCCGAGCCGGCGGCTCCACTCCCTGGCCTCCTTGTGGGTTTGGTAAAGCTTGGGCTGTGGACCTTCGTTCCTCACGATATTCCGGCGCAACAGGTCTGGAAACTGGAGAACGAAATCGTCCCCCAGCTTGAACAGCTCGAACTTGCCGAAATACCCGGTATGGGGAGCTACCGGGCCGAGACAGAAATCCACCGTGTTTCCGAGGCTCATGATTCCCACGTGAGAGGACGGCCACCTGTCCAGGACCATCCTCTTCACCGACTCTCCCTTCCGTGCGAACAGGCGGCGCGCTTCCTCGACCGGGGTTCTTAAGAAGACGAACGGATCTTTTCTTGCGACCAGGGCCTTCATCTCTTGCTTGATCTCACCGAGAAACCCGTCGTCGACCTCGACCCCGTTCACTTCGAAGTAGTAGCCCTCGGAGATGGCCTGCCCCACGAATATATGCGCCTGGGGATACAGACGATGAAACACCTCGTACAACATCATCGTCACATGGCGCCGGTAGATACGAGCACCGTGGTGGGATCTGACCGGCACCGGCTCAACCGTCCCGGATCGAAGGATCTGGGCGTGAAGCGACACGACGCGGTTGTTGATCACGGCGGCGACGACCTGATTGTCTTCCTCATGAGGATGGATCTTCATGAGCTGTTCGACCGTCGTTCCCCTTACCACCTCCAGCGTCTTGCCCCGGTACTCGATTCTTGCGGGGTCTCCGATCATACTGGCGCGACTTTCATCTGTATTTCGCGACAAAATTTTACCGGTCTTGTTTCAGGGGCGGCGGTGGCGGCGCGTATGAACCGTCGCACTCCACACCGGGAAAGGGATTGGGTCCGGAACAGAAATCATCCACAGAGGGATCCTCGGGGAAGACCACACCCATTCGCTCCAGCCCTTCGCGATCATCGTAGTACAGGGCCATCAAACCCATCGGCCTGTCCGGATCCCGACGTCTGAAGGGAACGATCTCCGCCTGCGAGCTCTTCTCGTCGCCGTACTTTGTGCCCAACCCCGGGGTCGCCTGATCGTCCATCGGCTCCATGGCCACGCTCTTTCCGTGTGACGAGGCCGCCGGACGGGTCGAGGGCATCTCCGACTCCTCGTAATCGCGAGGATCGTCTCCGGATGCTATTGGAACAGGCCTGTCGTGGTCGCCCCTCTCTTCCTCGTCGAACACCGCGAGACCGATGACGCCGACACTCAATTCGTCGCCCATCCGCGCGCCGTACGATTCCTCCACCGACGAGAACTCGAACGCCGCTACCTGCCGCAGGCTCTTCCTGAACCCTTCCACCCGAATCTCCTCCCCGGGCGACAACACGTATCCCCTGTCCTCCACGTAATTTGCGCTTCTTCCGGAGATGACATCACGTCCGTCCACCGATATCACGACCTCTATTCGCGCTTCTGTGCGATTGGCTACCCAGATCTGATACTCGTGACCCATCCTCCCGAGGAGGTAGTTGCGCCCTTCTACCTTGTAGATGGACAACTCCTCGCCATCGGACGTGGCCCACATCTCCACCGCGTCTCCGCGCACGGAGTTCGAGTTACTTATCGCCGAGCTTGAAGACGCGCCTCCGCAGCCTGCGGCAAACACAAAAACAAACAACGGCACAAGCACGTGTCTAATGGTCATCTTCATCCCGATCCTCCTTCTAGCAAATTGCACGACATTAAGTGGCATCGAAGTATAATCCACATAACCGATCTTGGAAAACCGCCAAGTTGCTTTCGCTACTTTCGCCGAATTGTGGCCAATTCGTGCGAAAAACAGATCGCACCAACTTATCTGTTAGATATTACTCTATTTTACCGGCCTACCGGCATTGGATTAACCTGATTATGCCGCGTAACCGGGTGACCACCTTCGCGCCACCCCTTTTTTACAATTCCGCATATTCACCTCTAAATACAGGAAAACTAACAACAATCAGTGGATTTGCGCAATTTGGCAAGACACTTGCAGGAACCTAGGATGGGGCAAGGAGGTCGGCATGAACTGGTTGAACAACGTCGTTTCTGATTTTCAAAAACGATTCTTCATGGGTGAGGAGTCGTCGATAAAAGACGATGGAATACTCGACCATCTAAGGAAACGCAGGGCCGCACAACGGACGAGGCAGTTCCTGGTACGCCTCAATGATCTCGATCGGCGCCTCGCCGAGCTTCGCTAGCTCCGGAATCCTCCATCAAATTTTAAATTACCATTTGTACGTGATTATGGTCTCGTTCTTCTTGTCATCGAATTCAACGGTACCCCCGTCGCGACATCCCCAGCAGGGCGCCCAGAAGAGTTGATCCCTGTGACCCTCTCTGTATGCCAGCGCGAGAGGTGTCGGCTGATTCCACAAAATCACACTCGATGCGTACACGTATTTTTCATTGTCTTCGACTTCGTGGAGGGCGACCACAAAAGCGTGGCGGTTGGAACGCCCGATGGCAACCCACAGCTCCATCCCCTGTCGCGGGATCCAGCGCAACGGCTTCCAACGAAAATGTATCCCCTGCCGCGCCAGCTCCTTGCGGTCGCTGGATCGCCGGGCCAGAACCGCTCTCACATCCGCATCACTGAACATGTGGGGGTTGTCGTGGATCATCGAGAGTTCGGGGATGCTTCTGATAATTCGTGCGAACTTGTCGGGCTTCATGTTGTTGTAGATGCTGACAGCGGGGCGGGTTCGTTCTATGAAGCAGGCGGCTTCGTTCACCTTTCCGCTGCAGCACCTGAAACCCAGGTTGGGCGCCGAGGTTTCGGGCATGCGATGCCAACGCTTGGCGCAACGCCTTCCGTTTCGCTCCGACAAAAGTTTTCCCGCGGAAAGCTCCCCCTTTGAATATCCGCGCACCGCAACCCGCTCTACCTGATCCGCGTCCGTTCCCCACCGGCTCGCGGTCCACTCCATGATCCGGCCCATGGCAAAAACACCGAATGGCGAGGACGGTAGGATCGGATCGGACGTGGCATAGTCCGAATCGCGATAGTGGTTTCCACCGGGATACCGACGGCCATCCTCGCCTCGACAGGCCCACTCCCATTCCACCTCCGCACACAGTCTCTTTCCCTGCTCGGCACATTTAATTTCCGCATCTGCCCGGGTCAAACCCGTGAGGAATGGAAGGGCCGGATCGTTTGGAAAGGGAAGGGCGTCTATTTCGAAAGGCGTTATGGGGGTAGGGATGTTGTCGTTCTCCGCATAATGATCTCTCAACGGGTCATTCGGCGCGCTTCCCCGGGGCAGGGTTCCACCCGGGATCTGGATAGAAGTGCCGGCGCCGGGTAATGGGAACGACGGTCGCTCGAGAACAGGCTCACTCTTCTTGTTGGACGGCGGCCGGGCCGTGTCCAGCATTCTTACCACCGCTTCGGGATCATCCCGGGGCTTTGGAGGGTTGGAGAACGGAGTGACAATCGCTGTTGCGTCGGGCTCCATCAAATCCACACCCCCATCCACCGCCACAGAAATCTCTTTCGATTCGCCACAACCGAGAAGAATGGCAGCCACGAGAGCCAGAACCGTTAACCGAACGCCCATTTGTGACCCTATATCATAACGCTCATTATTTTTTATCCATTTTACATTGTTCGAGGTTATCATGTTGATGAGATGTTCACTCGACATGACTTTCAGAATCTTTACCCTATCCTGTGCTTTCTGGCGACGATCCCGTCGGTCGCCTGCTCTCCGAACACTTACGATTACTGGGCCTCGCTGAACATGGACGCGGGCGCCGATGGCGACTCGGATTCCGATTCCGACTCGGACTCGGACTCCGATACGGATACAGATTCCGACTCGGACTCGGACTCGGACAGCGAAACCGAAGATGAAGGCGGCTGCACGGACACGGGCAGCAGCACCGGCACTGACACCGGGGTGGATGCGGGATCCGGGGACGGTGGGGATTCGTTCCCGGACGGAGGATGCCCGCCGGACATGGTCTTCGTTTCTTCCGCTTCGGTGCCGGGGGTTTCTCAATCGTATTGCATCGATATTTACGAAGCGTCACGGGACGACGCCACCAGCACGAGCCAGGGCATCGCCACCGGCATCGCCCACTCCGTCCCGGGGAAACAACCCTGGTGGAACAATCCGATCAGCACGCCCATCGTCAACTCATACCAGGCGGCGTGCGCCGCAGCGGGTAAACGTCTTTGCCAATCCCAGGAATGGTTCGAGGCGTGTTCCGGTGAGAGCGATTTCGTGTACGTGTTCGGCGATGCTTTCGATCAAAACCTCTGCAACAGCGTCGGCGCCCTGTGCGACGAATGGTGCATAAGCCACAGCATACCCATGAGCAGCTGCGACCTGGGCTACAACTGCGGCTATACCTACGGCTGCCACGAAATTCTCCCGACGGGTGACTTTCTCCAGTGCACCAATACTCTGGGTACCTTCGACATCTGCGGAAACGTATGGGAAATCGCCCTGACATCGACCTCCTGGGAGATTCGCGGAGGCGCGTTCAACTGCGCTTCCCCGGACTGGCGCCTGCAGTGCAACTATATCGCCGGTTGGACCAGCCTTTACGCGGGCTTTCGGTGCTGCAAGGATCCGGAATAATCCCGGGTCGATCGCTCGTTGCTCTTTATTGACTGAAAACCCCGAACTGCGTACTTCATCAAGGTGAGATGATCGACCATCGCGACATCGAGCATGCAAACAACTGGATCGAGCTGTCCAGCGGTGCTCTCCTTCACAACGCGACCCTGTTTCGCCGACTTATCGGGAGTGACCTCGCGCTCATGGCGGTGGTCAAGGCGAACGCCTACGGACACGGCATGCTCCCGGTTGCGAAAACCGTTGTGGAATCCTGCGTCGATTGGCTGGGGGTCTTCACGACGAGCGAGGGAATAGCCCTTCGTGAAGCGGGGATCACCGTTCCGATCCTGGTCCTCGGGGCCACCTCGGAAGAGCAAATCGACGGCGCCGTCAAGGCGGGCCTGAGGTTGTCGATCGCGTCGACCAGCGGGATGAGGGATCTTCTGGACAACCCATCATGCGCCCGAATCCCGGTGCATCTGAAACTGGAGACCGGAACAAATCGCCAGGGACTGGCAGGCGCGGAACTGCCCGAGGCCATCTCGCTTCTCCGTGGCGCCGGCGTGTCGATCGAGGGAGCGTACACCCACTTCGCGGATATCGAAGACACCACCGATCACACCTTCGCCGCCGGCCAGATCGACCGATTCGAGACGCTCCTCGAACAGCTGGACGTGGCCGTACCTATCCCCCACACCGCCTGTACAGCGGCGACGATCCTTTTTTCGAACACGCATTTCAGGATGGTCCGGGTGGGCATCGGCCTGTTCGGGTTGTGGCCCTCCAGGGAGACCCAGGTCTCGGCGGCCGTCCTCGAACGCAACGGCCTGGATCTGCGGCCCGTCATGACCTGGAAGACCCGCATCGCGCAGATCAAGGACGTTCCCATGGGAGAGTACGTCGGCTACGGGCGGACATTCCGCGCGACCCGCCCCACGCGAATAGCGGTTCTTCCGGTCGGGTACGCAGATGGTTACGATCGAAAGCTGTCCGGCGGCGCTCACACCCTGGTGCGCGGGACTCGCGCTCCCGTGGTGGGACGGATCTGCATGAACCTCACCATGGTGGATGTCACCGATGTCGCGCAGGCCGGCGCGGGCGACGAGGTAATCCTCCTCGGAACGATGGGGGACGAGTCCGTCAGCGCGGAGGATCTGGCCCGGCTCGCGGACACCATCAACTACGAGATCGTCACCCGGGCGGCTCCGGGCTCGCCGAGGATCCTCGTCCCGTGAAAGCCCCGATGATGCCGATGACTACTGGGAAGACGATTACGATGACAGCTGTGGTTTCTTCTGCGACCTCCTGGACTTCATCGATACAATGAACAGGAACGACACCCATCCGGAAGAGGATTTCGACTGCGCCGACATCGACAAGACATGCGTCGAAAAAAGAGACGACAACGACGACACCTACGCCGTATGCGGATACGACCAGAGCGAAATCTGGTGAACACCCCGAATCGCCGACATCAACAATGATCGAATCGCGCTCTCAGACAAGCCGCGTGCCCGCTCCACCCTTGTTAGGCGTGTCGTCGAACACCTCGCAAATGTGGTAGATGCAGGTCATCCGATCCCCCGTACCACCGTGAACGAAATCGTGAATCGCGTTCGTGTAGCGAATAACATCCCGCTCGTGAGACGTGAGCGCGGGGTTTCCCGGATGCAGGAGCTGCGGAACCGCCCGAATCTCGAAGGTCGGATAGGCCAGGAACGACGCGGAGGCGATGGGGTTGGCCATCATGTTCAGGAAAGTGTGAGTGGCGTATCCCGGTTCCGTAAAGAGCTCGAGGGAGACCTGCCTGGTCATGTCGAAGCGGCTCGCGTCGTTGTAGAGACCGGCCAGAAACCGAATCTTCTCACGCATGTCGGCCATGAAATCGCCCCTGGACGCCCGGCGTATCCGAGCCGACTCTTCCTCAAGTTCGTCGAGAGTGGCCGGGAGCCTCTCCTCGGTAGGCGTGAACCCCATCCCCTTGTACGCTGTGTTGAGGGAGAACGCCGAGTCGCGGCTCCAGCCGCCGTATGTGGCCACGCACGCGTTGTGGGGCCCGTCCAGATCCCTGGTATCGAACCCCACGGCGGCCAGCTTTGCAAGGCGGGCTATCCTCTCCTCGAAACTCCATCGCACGAACCTGTCCGGGAGGCTCACCACCGAGACGTCGCGCCAGGATCCGTCGATTCTGGCTCTCAACAGACCATCATTGAGCCTGGATGCATCGACCGTTCGGTGAACCACGTAACGGCCCTCGGTCCACCATTCACCCGGCTCGTGATAGGTCCCGGGAGCCTCCGCTTCGGTCCGGTCGGCCTCCCTCTCGCAACCCATCGCCGCGCCCACACCGACGGCGGCCACCGCGACGGCGCAATCGCCGAAGAACTTTCTGCGGGACGGTCTGTCGTTCTGCAATTTCACACCTGTTTTTTCTGAAAAACTCGTTTTACGGGAACTATTTGAAGTTCTGTACTGACCAGATCGCGCCGCTGGACGTCCTGTAGAACCCGCAGGCTACCTTTTCGTAGCTGGCGCTGCTCATGTTGATGTAGTGTCCGTGAACGCTGTAGTCCGCGCCCGGCCCCTCGTCCCACATACTCTGGAGGCATCCGTCGATGATATCGTCCACCGAGGGCCAGCTCGGGCATTCGTTCTGGGCCGCCTCGCCACACTCTCCGAAAGCGCTGTGAGAACTCCCCGCCTGGGCGTCCTGCTTTGCCTCGTCGTCGGCGCAGGGTTCTCCGCTGTTCCAGCGGGCAAGGGCCGGTATCCCTACGGTGGCGCGAAAATCATTGATCTTCTGCACGCACCTCACGCGCGCCTCCGCAAACTCGTCCGCACCGCCCTCGTCGTCGCAGCCGCTCCATACAAGGACTGCGGCCAATACGCCAATGCATATCATCAATATTGAGATTCTCTTCATGGCGTCCTCCTGAACACCATTTTAACCCGCTTGCGATCTACGGCACCATAAAACGTCCTTTCAATGATCGGTTTTTTCCCTCCCCAAAAAAAACACAACCCGGGCTTTACCGCACGGGAACGGTGCCCACATTGCCTTGCGAAGAGAAAAACCGGGGAGAACACCCGGCAAAGATTCGGAGGAGAACAATGACAGTTTTGAGAACACATCATTTCAACGACATCTGGCAGGAGATGAGCCGGTGGCAACGGCACATGGGCGAGCTGTTCGGCGAGCGCGATTATTCGAAAAACGCGTGCGGTGTCTTTCCGCCGATCAACACCTACGACAACGGCGAATCATACATCGTTCGTGCCGAGATCCCGGGAATATCCCTGGACGATCTGGACATCACCGCCACGGCGACGCAGCTGACCGTCAAGGGCGAACGAAGCCCCGACGCCGACATCGCGGGAAGGAGCTACCATCGCGCAGAGCGAGACCACGGGAGCTTCAACCGCACCATCGATCTGGGGCAGCCCATCGATCCGGACAAGATCGACGCCCGGTACGAGAACGGCGTTCTGGAAATCGTATTGCCCAGGGCCGCACATACCTTGCCCAGGCAGATCACCGTCAAGAACTGACATCGTGGAAGGAGACTCTATATGACCAGACGCAAAGAAAAAACGGAATTGGCCCCAAAAGAGAAACAACCGATCTCCGGCCACGCTGGAGAGCCCACCCGGTCCGGAACCTACTATTCACCGGCGGTGGATATTTTCCAGACCGAGGAAGACCTTGTCATCGTCGCGGACATGCCCGGGGTGGCGCCCGAGAATCTGGACGTGAATCTCGAGGACTCGGTCCTCACCGTCACCGGCACAGTCGTCGATCCGGATTCCGGCTGGAAGCTCCGATATCGGGAGTACGGCATCGGCGGGTACACCCGGCGGTTTACCCTGAGCGACAAAATCGACCAGAGCGGGATCGAAGCGAAGCTCGTGAACGGAGTTCTCACCGTGCGGCTCCCCAAGGCGGATGCCCTCAAACCCAGGAAGGTGGTCGTGAAGGCCGCGTGACGGCACTTATTCTTTCCACCCCCATGTTTCTATCGGTAGAGATCTTTCAAGAAAGAACCGGCATCTACAACATCTATGCCGTCTACCGTCTTTCGCCGGCGCAGGCGCCAGACGATTTGTGAAGACGGAACCGAGTATTTCTTATTGAAGTACCTCAACGCGGGACTGACCTTATGGTCGCTCACCTTGACTTCATACAGAACGTAGGGGTCGTTTTCCTCGCACATGCAGAAATCTACTTCCTTGCCTTCTTTTGTCCTCAGGTAATGAAGCGAATGAAGATTTCCGGTTTCGTCGGTCTTTGCCAGCGCCGCCTTGAGGAGGCTCACCGCGACGGTGTTCTCAAACCGCGCGCCGTCGTCACCAACAACCAGACCCGTGTCAAAAAAGTAAACCTTGGGGCTCTTTAAAATAGAACGGGAGATGTTTCTGGAATGAGGAGTCACCCTGAACACTATGAAAAGAGCCTCCAGAATGTCCACATAGGTCTTTGCGGTGGGCGATGATATCTTCAGATCTTTCGCAATTGAATTGTAGGAAAGCAAGGAGCCTGTTTTTCTTCTGAGCAACTCAAAAACGAGCTCTATATTTCTGATTTCACCGATTCGCCCAAAATCTAAAATATCCGAACGAATCAGGCTTTCCTTGTACTGGTTCCTCCATCTTTGCGCATCGACCGGGCTTTGCGCGAGAAGTGGTTCGGGAAATCCGCCCCTCTCAACCAGAAGATCCAGCTCGCCGTCCATGGGAGTGTCCTTCAACTCGGCCACAGAGAAAGGCATCAACCTGTGCAGAAAATACCTGCCGGACAGCGAGTCTCCGCTGCGCCGAAAAGTATCAAGCCTGGCGCTTCCCGTTACCAGAATTCTCATATTTGGCGGACGAGTGTCGAAAACCCCCTTGATGTGGTTTTTCCAACCTTTCATTTTGTGCAACTCATCGAGGATCAGAAGGTCTGTCTTGTCGTACCAGGACGAACTCTCGATTATCGTTCTGTCATCGAAATTGTCGTAGTTGAGATATGTCGTGTTTTCAAATTTCTCCCCGATCTTGCGCGAGAGCCAGGTCTTGCCCACCTGCCTGGGACCGGTGAGAAACACCATCTTCTTTTCAAGGTCCTTCAATATCTGGCTGGATTGCGTTCTTCTCATGAGACTATTTTAAATCTGATTTTATAATAGTCAAGACTTTTTTAAAATATGGTTTAATATGGACGCTATTCGTCCAGCACCATTTCGATGGCACCGCGCGGGCAGTAGTGGGCGCACAATCCGCAACCCTTGCAGAAATCCAGATCTATCAGGATCTCTCCCGACTCAGGATCGCGGGTGATGGCCAGGTCCGGGCACATGAGCCGACAGACGTCACAGTACAGACACGGGCTCGATACGGTGCATCGAAGCGCCTCGTAGGACGCCTCGGCGAGGGTCAGGGTCGGCTCCGCCTCGTCGAAACTCTTTACACGTTCGGCCCCTGGCGCCATTGTCGGAGCGACGCGTTTCTCCCCCTTCACCGTGCATACATCGGAACGCGTGGTCATTTATTCCTCCCAACCCTTCGGAGAAACGAGGCCCTTCGCGGCGAATATCGGGTGTTGCGGTCGAGCTGCCTCGGCGAAACGTTGATCCACCTCGCAGGAGGCGCAGTCGTAGTTGTTGGGACACAGCGCGCCGGGCATCAGGCCCATCATGTTGTACCGGCACTTTCTTTCCGTGGCCGGACGTCTTCGCAGCACCTCCACCTTGATGCTCTCCTCCTCCACCGCGCCCGTGGGGCAGACCGCAGCGCAGGCTCCGCATCCGATGCACGATTCGGCCACCCGATCGGCGTACGGCACCTCCAGCCCTTTCTTATCGCCCCGGCCACTCAGGGTCAGGGCGCAAGCTCCCACTACCTCCTGACAGACGCGGGCGCACAGGCCGCACAGTATGCAGTTTTCCCGCCCCGCCGGCGGCTCCCGAGGCGTGAAGGTAGGCTCATTGACTCCATTGGCCTTTGCCATCCCCAAGATCGCGGCGGCCTGTGGCGCCATGCCGAGCAACAAGCGAAGCACCATCTTCCGGTGTCGCCGGACTTCCTTCGTGTCGGTCCTCACCTCTATCCCGTCGAGCACCTCGTAATTGCACGATGTGGTGATCCGGGTCCGGCCGTTCTTTTTCACCTCCACCAGGCACATACGGCAGGCGCCGTAAGGTTTGAGGTGGGGATGGGCGCACAGGGACGGGATCATGGCCCCGGCTGCCCGGGCGACGGCAAGGAGGCTCTGTCCTTCCTTCGCCGTTACCTGTTCGCCGTCTATGGTGAGTGAAATGGTCATTCGATCACTTTCCCAACTCGAGATCGCGATGAATCGTCTCGGCCGCGAGCCTCCCGGTGGCCATGGAATCGACCACCGTGGCCGCTCCCGTCGCACACTCGCCGGCTGCGTACCAGCGTTTCCGCCCGAGGCGGTACTCTCCGTCGACCAGTAGATTGCCGAGTATCCCGCGCGAAATGCCGTCGAGATCGGGCAGATCCGCGGTCGGTGATCTCCGCTCGCCGGCCACGATCAGGAGCCCTGCATCCAGATGCTCGACCGGACCGTGGGAAGTGAGCTTGTACCTGCCCACTTCGTCCACGTTATCGGCCTTGATGGTCTTCACCAGCACCGCCGTGAGGATCCCGTCCTGACCCTCCGCCTTTATTATTCGATGCATGGGGCGAACCTCCACCCCCTCTTCGCGCGCAAGCCCGATGGCGTGATCTCCCGCCGGCCACTGCTCAAGAGGCGCAGGATGGATCACTGTTACGCTCCGGGCTCCGAGGCGCACGGCCAGCCGGGCCGCCTGCACTGCCGCCGGACCGCCGCCGTTCACAACCACCACGCCGTCCATCCGCCGCTCGTTTCGGCAGTACTCCGCGGCGCCGACAATGTTCTTCAGATCTGATCCCAAAAACGCAGCCGGCAAATCCCGTCGCGCTCCGGTAGCCACGAGCACGGCCCCATATGAAGACTCCAGATCGCAAAAGGGCATGTCCTCCCCCATGCGAGTTCCCGAATGGATCTCGACGCCCATCCGCTCCAGCCGGGTCGCGTCCTTTGCCACCATCTCACGGGGCAGAACGAATCGCGGCACCGTGTCCGCCATTGAGCCGCCCGGATTCGCACCCGCGTCGAACACCACCGATCGAACACCCAGCTGGCTCAATCTGTGGGCAGCCGCCAGGCCTGCCGGGCCGGATCCGACAATCGCCACCGAGTTGACCCCGACCCTTGTCTCAACTTCCGCATCCGCAACCACGTGCACGGCAAAGCGTTTCAGCGAGCGAATGTCCACGCCCATGTCGATTCTCGCCCTTGTGCAGGCCCTCATGCATGAGGCGATGCAGACGCGGCCGCACACGGATGGCAGGGCGTTGGTCCTGCGCACTATGGTTGCCGCCTCGTCCACGTCATTCCTCGCTATGGCGCTGATATATCCCGGAACATCCTGACCCAGGGGACACGCCATCACGCAGGGTGGCCGGTCGGCCATCTCGCCGGGAAACTCACGGGAGCGGTAGATCTCACCCCTCAGGGATCCCTCCTCGCTCCTCAGGCTCGGAAAAACCGTTGCCGGACACTGCCACGTGCACCCGCCGCAGACCATGCACCTGGCTGAATCGCGCTGTGGCCTGTGAGTCCTGCCGCCGCTCATCCACCTACCTCCAGGGCCGCCTTTTTCCCCATCTGAATCGCTTCGAGGCCCGCAGCGCGGTGCCTGGGCGGAAGGTTTTGTTCGATGGCGGCGATCAGGCTTTCCTCCGATACCACCTCCGTGAGATGTGCGATGAAGCCCATGACGATCAGATTGGAAGAGGTGCTCTTGCCGAACCTCTCGATGGCCTTCTCGGTGGCGGAGATCTCCCAGAGACTTCCCCCGGCGGTCTTCGACGGCGTGACGAAGAACGGATCGTAGAACACTTTTGTGTCTTCGGTCCCGGCCGGCGCGAATCTGTCGTAGGTTTGCTGGGAAAAGACCACGAGGATGTCCGGGGTCTCCACATGGGGATAGTCGATGGGCGTGTCGGAGATAACCAGATCCGCAGTTGCCTCGCCGCCACGAACCGCAGCGCCGTAACGCGCGGATTGAGCCACTTTGCGACCATCCCCCATGGCCGCCTGAGCGAGCATGACGCCGGCGAGAATCACGCCCTGGCCCGCCTCGCCGCCGATGCGCACCTGGACCGGAGATTTGCTCATGGCGCGGGTCATGGCTCGAACTCTCCTATGACGAAGTGACGTAATCGCTCGTCCTCATCCATGGCCTGTGCCTCCGCCCTGGAGATGCATTTGGAATCCACGCTGTCGTACAACTCGGAGATCTCCGCCGTTGAGTTGCGGCGTCCGAACTGGGTCGGACACGGGCTAATCGCCTCGACGAAGGTGAAGCCCTCGATTCGCAGAGCCTTCTCGATGGCGTCGATCAGCTGGTTCGGGCGGGTCACCGGGAATCGAGCGGCGTACCTGGCTCCGGATGCCATCACCAGGTTGCAGATGTCAAAGGGTCTGAAGTTATTTCCGTCGGGATCTGTTGACGTGCGCGCTCCCACCGGCGTGGTTGACGCTGTCTGACCGCCGGTCATTCCATAGATCAGGTTGTTCGCGCAGATGACGGTGACATCGAGGTTGCGCCGCGCGGAGTGGATCAGATGATTCCCCCCGATGGATGTCAGATCTCCGTCCCCCGACGCAACTATCGTGGTCAATTTCGGGTTGACGAGCTTGGCGCCGGTGGCAAAAGCCAGCGCACGCCCGTGCAACGTATGAAGCGTATCGGTTCCTATGTTGGGGCTCGGGATCCACGCCGCGCATCCGATTCCGGAGACAAACAGCAGATCTTCCATGGCTATGCCAAGTCGATCGACAGCTCTGAGGATCGCGCCCATGAGGATTCCATGCCCGCACCCCGGGCAAAAGCGCGTTCCGGATAACCCCTGCCGCAGGTACTTGTTCATGTCGCGCGTCATGGCAGCTCTTCCACGAACTTCACCAGGCTATCGGGCTCGATGATTTTCCCGTTGGTCTGCGCAAAAACGTGCACCGGCGCGCCGGTGAACCCCCGGACCACCCCGGCCATCATACCCTTGTTCAGCTCCGGAACCACGATGGCCTTCACCCTGGCACCGAGCTGTGTCACCTGTTTCTCCGGGAACGGCCAGATAGTCAGAGCCCTCAGCAACCCGGCCTTGACGCCCTTCGAGCGCAACCGTTTTACCGCCGCCAACGCCGATCGGGCGGAGACGCCGTACGCGAAAAAGGCAACCTCGGCATCGTCGAGCATGTGTTCCTCGGTCTCCACGATCTCGTCCACGTTATCCAGGGTCTTTCGCATCAACCGCGTGACCAGAGCGTCGTGTATCTCCGGGTCGTCCACCTTCCGAAATCCCCGGCCGTCATGGGTGGAGCCGGTTACCATCAGCCGCCCGCCATCTCCAAAAGACGGCATGACCGGAACCCCGTCCGGCAACGGGGAACCGAAGGGATCGCCCGCTCCTTTTTTTATCCGATCCACAACCTCGAAATTCCTGTGAAAAACCACGTTCTCCCGCAGGTGTCCCACGGCCTCGTCGGCGGCGAGGAAGACGGGCACCCTGAACTTTTCCGAGAGATTGAACGCGCGGATGGTGAGATCGTAGCACTCCTGCACCGACCAGGGGACCAGGGTTACGGGGAACACATCTCCGTGGGATCCGTACTTGAACTGCATCATGTCGCCCTGGCCCACGTGGGTCGCCTGTCCCGTGGCGGGCCCCGCGCGCTGGATGTCCACCAGCACAAGGGGCGTTTCAGTGAAGTAGGCGTAGCCGAGGGCTTCCTGCATCAGGCTCAGGCCCGGTCCGGAGGTGGCGGTCATCGACTTTGCACCGCTCCATGAAGCTCCGATCACGGCACAGATGGAGGCCAGCTCGTCCTCCATCTGTATGAACACGCCGTCACCAGCGCGCAGCAACTCGGCCATGCGAACCATGATCTCGCTCGAAGGAGTGATCGGATAACCGCCGAAGAACCGGCAACCCACGGCAACGGCGGCTTCCGCCACTGCCACATTGCCCTGCACGAGCACCTCTGGTGTTTCGATTACGCGCTCTCGCCCGGCCATCAACTTGTTCCTCTACGACAAGAAAGCCCTCGCGGGCTCTTTTTCGCCTTTAATTTTCCACTTTGCAACAGTAAATAGTTCTTCTATGAACCCTTAACATCGGCGTAACCTTTTTCAAGAGGAGCACACGTTGAGCAAGATCCCGTTATTTCCGAGCAGCCTGGAGTTGTTTCGCCTGGTGCGTACCGTGGCGGACGAACTTGGCACATCCGAAAAAATGAGCGACGCCGAGCTGGGAAGGATGATCAGCCTTGAGAGCGCCAGGACGAGTCGCTGGAAGCACGGGCAGATTGCGGTCAACGACGCGGCTCGGCTTCTGGCCCTCTCCTTATCCCTCGGGATTGACATATCGGTGCTGTCACACGTGGCCGCCGGCTACTTGTCTGCCGACGAGGCCCTGGAGCTCATGTCCAACGAGAAAGAATTCGTGCGCTTCATCGGCGAGCAGCTCCTCCTTCCGACCAACGGCCAGTCCATGACTCTGGTGTCGTCCGACGGATCCGAAGCGAGGATCGCGAGACGGACCGCCCTCAAGCACGAGCGGCTGTTCCGGCGGGGCTCTTCCTCTCGCCGCCTGACCGACGACGGCCGCAGCGTAGTAGTGCTGCTCGCGGACGATGACGATACCACCATCGACGTCTTTACAAATCTCTCCGGAGAGGGAACCGGCATCGTCGGTGTAGTGGCGCGCTCCATTCCGGAGGCTCTCATCGTTGCCGGACAGCTTCATCCCCGGCTCGTCATTCTTGACCTCTTCATGGGTCAGGCGGACGGGTTCGCCGCAGTTCGCAGCCTCACCACCAACGAGGCCACCAGCGCCACCGAGGTGGTCGCCACCAGCCTGACCATGAGCCCGGATGTGGTTCGCGCGGCAAAGGGGAGCGGCGCGTCGGAGATTCTCGAACGCCCCTTGCGTTCTCGACCCCTCGGCAGGCTATTGCGAAACCTGCGGAGTGGTCGCTAGTTGATGATCAACCACGAGGTGCGCGGAAACGGCCCGCCGTTGATTTTCCTGGCCGGGCTGGGATTGGACCTGACCGTCTGGAACCCGCTCGCAGCGCTCCTGAAGGACCGGTTCACATGCCTGTTGGTGGACAACCGGGGTTCCGGCAAGAGCGATGCCCCCACTGGCCCGTATACAATCGAGGAGATGGCCGCTGACACAATCGGTCTGGCGAGATCCCTCCACGTGGATCGATTCGCGGTGGTGGGACATTCCATGGGCGGGCTGGTAGCGTTGCAACTGGCCGCAGACTTCCCCGAGGCCATAAGCGGGCTCCTCCTCCTGAGTACAGCGCGCGGCGGGCGGTCCGACGCCCTCGGATCCACTCCGGACGCGATCGCAGCTATGGGGCGTACGAGAGGCCCGGTTGAGGAAATCGTTCGCGAGACTCTCGCCGTATGCGTCAGTGAGGATTTCTACTCGAATCGCGCGGATGATTTCGAGACGCTTGTCGCGGAACGGATCGAACGGCGGGCAACGGGCCGTGGAATAGCCGGCCAGCGTGCGGCATGCGGACGCTTCGACTTTGGCTCCAGGCTGAACGAGATCTCTTGTCCCTGCACCGTGGTCCACGGATCGGAAGATCGGGTCGCCTCTCCGGACAAGGGCGAGCAACTCGCCAGGGGGATCCGAGGAGCCCGCCTGGTTGTCCTTCCCGGGGTCGGACACATTCCCCAGTGGGAAGCCACTGAACGACTCGCGGAGATAATCGGAGATTTCCTGGCTACCCTGCCAGATCGACCAATACGCTGATGTTTCCGTCCAGAATCTCAATAACCTCGACCACGCCGCCGTAGTACACGGCCATGCCCGTATCGATGCGCCACGCCATATCGTCGCAGACGGCGTTGATATGACCTTGAACCGTGTGACCGACGACCATGCGCACAACCCCCAATTGCTCGAGAACACTCGCAAGATCGTCGCATTGGTCTACTGTCGGAGGGATTTCGTCATCGCTGTAGGTGCGGTCCCAGTCCACCGAGAACACGTCCGGGCCCCCGCCGACCTGGTTGTAGTCCAGATCTCCTTCTCCCATCAGCCAGGCCCTGGTCATGGCGTTGATCTCATCGATTCCATAGTCGAGGTGCTTCTGGTGAATCCCGCCGTGAACGAAGACCGTATCCTGAACCAGGACAACCATGAGCCAGTCAGCAATTATCTGAGCGTATGGACCTCCGGGCCAGAACGCGGCCGCGCGCAACTTGCAGTTCTCATCGGTGAACTCGTCGAACGCCGGGTTGCTGGTATCGAGGCCGGTAAGATCGGAGAACGCCGCGCACGCTCCCTCCTGCAAGTAGCGGTAATCCGCGTAGGCGGTCATGATCTCGTGATTTCCGTTCATGTTGATGATCAGCCCGCCCGCCGCCTCGGCCTCGGGTCTCAGGCTCTCGTAGAAATCGATGACTTCCCGCTCCTCAACGCCGCGGTCCAATATATCGCCTGTCTGAACCACGATGGTGTCTCCACCTATCCAGTTGAGAGACTCGTCGATGACCCCACCTATCTGCAGGGCCTTCCGTGCCTGGGAAAGATCGGCGTGGTTGTCGCCGATTGCGATTATGCGCTTTGGAAACGTATTGTCCGTATTCGAATCAGTGTCCGAAGTCCCGCTGTCGGAGTCATCGCCAGCGCCCTTGCTAGCACATCCGCAGGTGCACAGCGCGGAAACCAGGATCAGTATTGAAAACACGTCGAACATTCTTTCAACGTTATGACCTACCATTCCCCCATTTTCCCTTCATTTTCGGTTACAATCTTCACTTAATGTCAAATATTCATGGTGCGCAGGGGGTGGGACCTATGGCGATATCATCGATGTTCCAGCTCGAAGCGTCGTAGTTGCCGCTGCTGGCGATGTCGTAACACCAACGAATCTGAGTAGACGCACTGATGTGAGTCGTGATGTCGTATTCAAAATAGGTCCACGCGAAATCCGTCGTACACGGGGAAGACCCGGTGGCAAAGATGTTTGTCCAGGAGGCACCGTCATACACGTCTATAGTGTTGTGCATGAAGGGATCGTAGTCGGAATTGAGCCATCTCCAGTAGGAAAGCCACAACGACGTCAGACTTGAAGTGTCGATTACGGGGCTCGTGATGCAGTAGAAGGAATGCAATGTGGTTCCGGTGCATCCGCCGATTACCACTCCCGCAATACCGTTATCGGTACTGGGATCCGTGTGATCGGTGCCGGGATCCTGGGCCATGCCGCCGCTTGTGGAGCATACACTGGCCACGGCGGGGCCGATCTCCCACTGTGTTCCCAGTGTCCAGCCGGCGGTGTTGTCGGCGAAATCTTCGAAGAACAGAGTGTCATCCCCGTCCAGATCGATGCAATCCCCGGACGTACATACTTCGTCTGCAGTACACGAGTTGCCGTCGTCGCATGGATCTCCTTCATACGCCGCCTGGGGCTCGCAGTCCCCACTCGTCGGGTTACAGGTTCCCAGATTGCACTGATCGTCCAGTGCCGTGCAATCCATGACCGTGCCGCCCGAGCATTCCCCCTCCTCACATGTCTTGTCCGTGGCGCAGAGATCGCCGTCATCGCAGGGTTCATCCTCGGCTATGGGATAGCAGCCGTCGCAACAATCGGTCACGTCGGTGCATGTGCAATCCGAATCGGAATCAGTGTCGGTGTCGGTGTCTGAATCGGTGTCGGTGTCCGTGTCAGAATCCGTATCCGTATCCGCATCGGAATCCGAGCTCGTCGATAAGCCCGTTGTCGTTGAAGCGCAGCCACCAACCACGCTTTGAAAGAGCAACCATGTGATCGCCACAAGTGCCGTTCTTTTTGTCATATTGAATCAATTTTACCATTGGCCCTGGAAAAGTGGCAACTGTTCATAAACAAGTCGAGGCCAGGCGTCCGATCGTGAACTTGGAGCCTATCCCGGTAGGCTCTTATTGCTTGTTCTCCTCGAACTCGGCGTCGATGACGTCGCTGTCACCCTCTTCTTCAGCCTGACCGGACGCTCCCGGATCCGGGGCGCCGTCCGTGGGATCCGCTCCGGGGCTGACGCTCGCTCCGGCCGCCTGATACATCAACTCCGCGAGCTTGTGGGACGCCTTGGTGAGGTTCTCCATCTCCGAACTTATCCGCGACGCGTCGTTGGAATCGATGACCCCCCGCAGGGATTTGATGGCCTCCTCGACCTTCGCCACCTCCTCTTGCGGGAGCTTGTCCTTGTGCTCCTCCAGGGTCTTCTCGGTGGCGTAGGCCAGCTGCTCGGCCTTGTTCCGGGTCTCGATGTCCTTTTTTCGCTGCTCGTCCTCCACCTTGTATTTCTCGGCGTCCTGGACCATGTTGTCGATCTCCCCGTCTTTCAGACCCGAGGAGGCGGTGATTGTGATTTTCTGCTCCTTGCCCGTTGCCATGTCCTTGGCCGAGACGTTGACAATCCCATTGGCGTCGATATCGAAGGTGACCTCGATCTTGGGGACTCCCCGCGGCGCCGGCATGATTCCCTCCAGGTGAAAGCGCCCGAGGGTCCTGTTGTCCTTGGCCATGCTCCGCTCCCCCTGGAGAACGTGAATCTCCACGGAGGTCTGGCTGTCCGCTGCGGTAGAGTAAACCTCCGACTTCTTTGCGGGGATGGTGGTGTTGCGTGTGATCATTGTTGTCATTACCCCGCCGAGGGTCTCCACGCCGAGGGAGAGTGGCGTCACATCCAGCAAGAGGAGGTCCTTGACGTCTCCTGAGAGTACGCCGGCCTGGATTGCCGCACCCAGAGCGACCACTTCGTCCGGGTTGACACCCTTGTGGGGCTCCTTGCCGAAGAACTTGGCCACCGCCTGCTGCACCATCGGGATGCGCGTGGAACCGCCTACGAGCACTACCTGATCTATGTCTCCGGGCCGCTTGTTGCCGTCATCGAGGGCCTTGCGGCACGGCGTGAGGGTTCGTTCCACAATGTCGTCGATCATCGACTCGAACTTGGCCCTGGAAAGACGCAGGTTGAGGTGTTTCGGCCCTGCGGCGTCAGCGGTGAGGAAGGGGAGGTTGATCTGCGTCTCCATCAGGGAACTCAGGTCGATCTTTGCCTTCTCCGCAGCTTCCTTGAGCCGTTGCAGGACCATCTTGTCCCCGGACACATCGATACCCTGATCCTTCTTGAACTCCGCCACCAGGTACTCGATGATTATCTGATCGATGTTGTCGCCGCCCAGGTGGGTATCTCCGTTGGTAGAGATGACCTGAACCACGTTGTCCCCGACTTCCAGGACGGAAACATCGAAGGTACCGCCGCCGAAATCGTACACGACGATGATCTCGTCGGCCTTCTTGTCGAGGCCGTAGGCGAGCGCCGCTGCGGTGGGCTCGTTCACGATGCGCTTGATCTCAAGACCGGCGATCTTGCCCGCGTCCTTGGTGGCCTGGCGCTGGGAGTCGTTGAAGTAGGCCGGTACGGTGAGCACCGCATCGGTCACGGTCTCGCCCAGATATTCCTCCGCCGCTTTCTTGAGCTTCATGAGAATGCGGGCGGCGATCTCGGGCGGGGCGTAGTCGCGACCCTTGACTTTCACGTGGGCGTCCCCGTTGGACGTCTTGGTCACGTTGTATGGGACCATCGACATCTCCTCGCCGACCTCCGCTTGCTTGCGGCCCATGAAACGCTTGATGGAATAGACCGTGTTTTCGGGGTTGGTGATCGCCTGTCGCTTGGCGATCTGACCGACGAGGATCTCGCCCTGGTCATCCCAGGCCACAACCGACGGTGTGGTGCGCCCGCCCTCTTCATTGGAGATGATCACCGGATCCTTGCCCTCGATAACCGCCACAACGCTGTTCGTCGTTCCAAGATCGATTCCGATTGTCTTGCCCATTTTGCTCCTCCTGAAAACCCCGAAGAGGCCTTTCGCCCCTCCTGAAGTGGCCTCAATGTATCCACGGCTGAATGCAAGTCAAGTCAAGCTATCCTCCAATGAAAAAATAGGTCGGGTTGTGGCCTATCGATCCGGCTGGTATACAGGAGAAAGTCATCCATTTTTTATTTCTTCAGGAGAGTGCAAAGTGGCGCACATTCTCATTGTCGACGATCAAAAAAACATGCGCACCACGCTGTCCATCATGCTGCGCAGCTCGGGACACGACGTGGCAGAAGCCAAGGACGGCTCCGAAGCCTGTGAAGCCATCGACGACGAAGCCTACGATCTGATCATCACCGATCTTCGGATGGGAAAGCTGGACGGAATAGCTGTGCTCAGACACATCCGCGAGGTTTCACCCCTCACCGAGGCAATTGTGATGACCGCGTATGGAACCATCGAGACCGCGGTGGAGGCCATGAGGCTCGGCGCGTGGGACTACATTCAAAAGCCGTTCTCCGAAGACGAACTCACCATCAAGGTCGGCAAGGCACTCGAGCGACGATGGCTCTCCGGAGAGGTTTCCTTGCTCACTCAGGAGTTCAAGGAGCGCTACAAGTTCGAGAATATTATCGGACGATCCCGGTCCATGCGGGAGATACTCACCCGCATCATCAAGATCGCGCCCACTGATACCACCGTGCTCATCACCGGTGAGAGCGGTACCGGCAAGGAGCTCATCGCCAAGGCCATTCACGCCAATTCCTCGCGATCGAACCGGCCCTTCGTCCCGGTCAACTGTGCTGCCATAAGCGAGACGCTCCTCGAGAGCGAGCTCTTCGGCCACACGCGAGGCGCGTTCACCGGAGCTATAAGCACTCGCAAGGGCCTGTTCGAGGAGGCCGAGGGCGGCACGTTTTTCTTCGACGAGATCAGCGAGACCTCGCCGGCCCTTCAGGCCAAACTCCTGAGAGCCATCCAGGAAAAGGAGATCCGCCGGGTGGGCGACAACAAGTCCATCTCAGTGGATGTCCGCCTCATAGCCGCCACCAACCAGGATCTGCAAACGGCCATCAACGAAAAGCGTTTTCGCCAGGATCTGTACTACCGCCTCGCCGTGGCGCGATTCCGGATCCCGCCATTGAGGGAGCGCCCCGAGGATATTCCGCTGCTGGTAGAGCACTTTATCAACAAGTACTCAAAAAAAATGGATCGCCCCGTACGGCTCGGCAAGGGAGCGCTGGAGCGATTGACCGCCTACAACTTCCCGGGAAACGTGCGGGAGCTCGAGAACCTAATGGAACAGGGCGTCGCTCTCACGGTGGGCGGGGAAATGCAAATAGTGGATCTGCTCGAGCCCGGTGACGGTGGAATACCCGACAACCAGACCCTTGAGGATATTGTCTGCGCGGCGGAACGCCAGGCCATCCGGGCGGCCCTGGTTCACAAGGACACCACCGATCAGGCTGCCGAGACGCTTGGCCTCTCGCCGACGACCCTCTGGCGAAAAATGAAGAAGCTCAATATCGACAACCCTCACCGTCGCCGCTAAGCTCTCTCACAGATAACGATTGCGGAGGACCCGGGAGTTTCAACCAGGGTCGCAAATGGGAGTGCCATGGATATTCTCGACGACAGGCGCCTGCGCTACTTGAGGGAAAACCTGATGGGCCGCGACACGACCATCACAACGCCCTTCGGTACAAAGCGGCGGGTATACTTCGACTACATCGCCGCCGGTCTGCCTTTCGCGCCCATCGAGGACCTGCTCACCAATAAGGTGTTGCCCCACATGGCGAACACCCACGCGGAGAGCAACTTCTCCGGGCGGCAGATGACTTACTTCGTGAATCGCGCCTATCAGAGAGTGTCCGATTCCATCGGCGCAACCGACGACGACGTCATCATTTTCACTGGCGCGGGCTCCACCTCCGCGATCAACAAGCTGATCCTGGCGATGGGTTTACGAATCCCCGAGCAGATATCCGTCGCCTGCGGCTGCGGCGAAAAACTGCCGCAGGAGTGTCGGCCGATCATCTTTCGGTCCATGATGGAGCACCACTCCAACGATATCGCCTGGCGGGAAACCGTGGGCCACACCATGTTCGTGGGCTTCGACAAGGCCGGTCGTATCGACTGGCGAGATCTGGAGCGCCGGCTCAAGCTGCCCGAGGTGCGGGATCGCGTTCAGAAGATCGGCACTTTTTCCGCCGCCTCCAATGTTACCGGCATCCTCAACGATGTGGACGCCCTTTGCGAGGTCATGCACGAGCACGGCGGCGTCGCGTTCTTCGACTATGCGGCGGCGGCGCCGTATGTACCCATCGACATGCACCCGGACGAAGGAGAAGGGAAGAGAAGGGACGCGCTGTTCATCTCCACTCACAAGTTCGCCGGCGGACCCCAGACCCCCGGGATCCTGGCGGCCTCCAAGAAACTGTTTACCAGCAGTGTTCCGGTGGAACCCGGCGGCGGCACCGTCCTGTACACGTCCCCGTGGGATCATCAGTACCTCGGGGATCTCCGGTCGCGGGAGACGGGGGGCACACCGCCCATCGTACAGATAATCCGCGCGGGGCTGGTCTTCGAACTAAAGAACTATCTGGGAGAAGAACTCCTCGACAGGGCCGAGCACGAACTCGTCAATTACGCGACAAAACGCCTTTTGGCCAACAAGGCCATCACTCTTCTGGGGAACCCGGAAGTAGATAGACTGGGGGTGTTCTCCATAATCTTCCACGACGGCGAGCTGCACCACAACCTGGCTGTTCGCCTCCTCAACGATCGATTCGGCATCCAGGTGCGCGCCGGGTGCATGTGCGCGGGAACATACGGCCACAACCTGCTGGGGATAGAGCAGGATGACTCCGAGGAGATCCTCCGGGCCCTCGACGACGGCGATCTGTGGTCCAAGCCCGGATGGGTGAGGATCTCCCTGTCTCCCGCCACCAGCGCGGAGGATCTGGACTTCCTGCTGGACGCTCTGGAAACCATCGGAAGGGACTGGAAGGACTACGCGGACAGGTACAAGCAGGATCAGGCGGGTGAGTTCCTGTGGGCGGGCGACGATTTCAAAGAGCAATTTACCCCCCTGAACATGCCCTTTCCCGAAAATGATTAGTCACCCGTGAAACTGGGTCCGTACGAGATCGGCCGCGGAGCCGCACTTGCGCCCATGGCGGGGGTCACCAATCCACCCTTTCGGCAACTGTGTCGCGAGCTGGGCGCGATCTTCGCGGTCACGGAGCTCGTCTCCTGTCACGCTGTGGTATATCTGGACAAGAAGTCCGGGAATCGAAAGCGCAAGCACGGTTCGAAGACCCTCGCGCTTATGGACAAGTTCCCCTTCGAGTCGCCATTCATCGTGCAGCTCTACGGCCGGGAGCCGGAGGTTATGGCGCAGGCGGCCGTCATCGTCGAGGCGCAAGGGGCGGACATCATCGATCTCAATTTCGGTTGCCCCGCGCGCAAAGTTGTCAAGAACGGCCTGGGATGCGGGGCGGCGCTCATGCGAGATCCGCAGACCCTCGGAGAGATCGCCGCGCAGGTTGTGGGCGCCGTGAATGTTCCGGTGACCGCCAAGACACGGCTGGGTTATTCGGCCGATGACCGCAACGGCGTGCAGATCGCAAAGATCCTGGAGGATAGCGGCGTATCGCTTGTCACCATCCACGCCCGCACGAAAGATCAGGGGCACAGCGGTCCCGTGGATCTCTCGTTGCTTCGCGAGATAGTGGACGCGGTGAACATCCCGGTTGTCGGAAACGGCGGAATCGCAGGACCGGCTGACGCAAATGAAATGATCGCGAAATCCGGATGCGCACGCGTGGCAGTCGGTCAGGGCGCAAAGGGCAACCCGTGGATCTTCAGAGAGCTTGCCGGCGGCGAGGGCGCTCCCGGTCTTGCTGACAGGGTGGAGATATGCCGCAGGCATCTCGATCTTTACATCAAGTGGTCCGGCGAACAGCGCGCCGTGCTGGAGATGCGAAAGCACGCCTGCTGGTATCTCAGGGGCTTCGACGGAGCCGCCGCGTTCAGGAAACGACTCGGAGAAGCAGTCGACGCCGAAGCATTCTCCAACCTCCTCGACCAGCTTCCGGTATGAAATTTGGGGTCAATTGGTTAATCGCGGAACGGGACAGGGGTCAGAACGTCCATCCCAGAGACAATGTCATGCTGTCGCTGTTTTTGGACAATGAAACCATTGGGATCTTTTTTATTTCTCGTAAGATTTTATCCTTCTTATATAAATATATCACCCCCAAGATGATACCCAGAACAGTTGAAGCACTGCCGCCGATAAATACCCCGCGTCCTTCTGGTAAATTCCTTGCCAGCATAAATCCTCCTAAAACTGTCGTCACCGCCCCTCCCCAGAAGAAAAGATGCCCAAGGGCCCTATATGCCTGGAATGATTGGAGTTGTGACAACTTTTCCATTTCCAACAAATGCATGGCTCGTATCGGGTTTACTTTTTTTGGATCCGGCTTGTCGACAATCGGATAATCGTCGTTTTCCTGTTGCGCCCAGACGGTGTCTTTTACAGTTGTCTCATCCCCAACGATCAATCCCATTTCCTCCAACCCGGCGCTCGCCGGGACGGCGAACCCGATCCCCTCAAACTCTTTTTTGGTCAACCCTCCCGTCACCACGCCGACGGCCTCGCCGTCTTCATTGACCAGTGGGCCTCCACTGCTACCCGGATTCAGCGCCGCGTCTGTCTGAAGCAATTGTCGCCCGTCGATTTCGCGGATCCCGCTGAGTATTCCCCTGGTCACGGAAAAAGCCAGTTTTTCTCCGGCGGGCGCGCCGAACGCAAATAATTCGGCTCCGATTGGGGGAAGTTGCGTAACGAGAGGAAGGCAGTAGGACGCCCGGGCCGAAACCTTCAGCACGGCAAGATCCGCATCTCTATCCCTGCGAATTACTGTCGCCTCCAGCTCCGTGCCGTCTATGGTTTTCACCGTAACTGTCTTCGATGAACGAACGACGTGATCTGCGGTGAGTATCAGCCCGTCATTTGAAAAGAAGAAACCGCTTCCCAGCGCATTGCCGACTTTTACCAGAACGGTCGCCTTTGCAACTTCGGATGCCTCGGCCGGCAGTTCTCTTTGGTCGTTATCACACTCCCTGACATGCTCGGTTGAATGTGCGCTTTTTGGCTTGAATGAGCCGTCTTTCTTCTTCACCATGCTGACAAAACGTTCTCTCGAAAGAAGCGATTTCAACGCACCCATCGTCAGTTTGTAAATACCCTTGCTGGAGATCTGCTGTTTTTTGACGGTGCGTATTCGGCATCTCGTGAGGACTTTGTAAACAACGGTATTCAAACCCTTGTCGTATAGCTCCCAGTCAATTCCAATATCGCAACTCATGGCCGTTTTTTCATGATGACGGTAGCACTTGAAGGACTTTATCGTGCCGCCGAGGACCAGCTGGGCCTCTACGGATTCATCTATGCCAAATACGAGATTCTCCGCGCCGACAGCGTTGTGTCCGTGTTTTCTCAGCTCTTCGATGATGTTGATCGTTACTTCGTCGGGAGCGATGCCTATCTCGAGACCCATATCGGGACGAACAATCAGCCTGGAGAAAGTAATAGCCTCCATCTCTTCCGGATTGACCTTGATTGGCTTTTTCCTTGAGACTTTTGCCATCGCGGACAATGACCAGATAGAAACCAGAAACACGATCGCGAGAAATCGGAGAACACGCATCGATATCATCGGTAATTCCTTTTACTTCAGAACCGCCAACTGAGAGGCATCGGGACTTTCAAAATTCGATTGACTTGAACATAACACTTTCCTGTTAGTGACACGATATGACTTCACACGTGTTCCGGTCATCACTTCGAGGATTGATATCAGGAGGTTGTTATCACGGATTCAAGGGGTCAATTTCATTACAAAAACATCAAACTGATTTTCCGCCGTCAGGCTTGTTTCTTTGAGCTCGCCGGGGCCGAACACGGCTGTATCCTCGAAACTGCTGGTCAACAAAGAAGATCCATCAGACAAATTTGTCGCCGCAATCGGTCGCAGGTCGGAATTATCTGATGATCGTTGAGCACTCTTCGCCCATGACAACGAGCCATCTGAATTGTACTTCACAATGTACAAGTCTTTACTGCCAACTGGCGTCAAAGTTGTCTCGTTGGTTTCACCCGAACCATAAGTCGCTTCTTCTACCATTCGGCCTGCAATCATCATCGAACCGTCATCAAACGCGGTGATGGAATCCATGGTTTCATGGTCGAGGTAGGCCAGATCGTAAAAAAGCGGCCCAGTCTGAATAACGTTCTGCAATTCGCCGTTCGAGTCGTAGCCCGCCACAAACAACATACCGTCCTCGGGCTCCAGTATGGTCCAAGCAGGCTCTCCCTCGGCCAGGATCAATGGAAACGCGAGAAAACCAAAAACCATCGCGGTGCCATCATCCAGTGTATCGACGGCGTTGGCGCCCATGCCCCAGTTAATCCATCCCGGCTCTGCTTCGATTTGTTCGTCCTTCACCCACTCGAGGGTTCCACTCGGAGAGTACCTGGCAATGTAATAGCCGCACGGCTCAAAAGTGAGTACGGTTTCTTCAGCGGTTCCCACTTCGAAAATGACCGTCTGGGAATTCCATGCCGCATCGAAATTCTCGGGATTCCCAATTATGACTGAGGTTCCGTCAGCAAGCACCGAAACACCGGTCAGGTATGTGGACTCATCCGGCGCGGCCACCTGTCTTGCCCAGAGAAGTCCGGCATTTGAGTCAAATCGGGCGATCACCGCGTCATACTTCTCCTGAGAAGTCAGAGAAACGGTTCCCCCAACGGTCGCACTTCCATAGAAGGATCCGACCAGAGTGAACGATCCGTCATCCGCCGTATCTATCCTGCTATATCCATTATAGAAATAGGGCGTGAGGCCGACTGCTATCACTGCGGCCCACTGAAGTGTGCCGTTCGAATTATACTTCGCCGCAAAGGTCGACGATGCGCCGGTGCCGGCCACGAGGGTCGTTTCATTGGACTCACCTTCACCAAATATCGCGTCGGCGTCAAAATCGCCCACCACGATTGAGGAATCGTCGTTGAGAATGGACAGCGAGTTTGCTCTCACGTTTCCCGAACTCTTCGCCTGAGCGGCCCACGAAAGAGATCCACCGGAATCATACCGCGAGAGGAACATGTCATCGTCGCCTGCGGAAACAAGAGTGATTTCGCCGGTGTTGTCTTTGTCGAATGTAATCGTCCCGTAGAAATAACCAGTCACCAGAAAGGAATCATCTGTGAAAGCTTCTATGTCCGTGGATATATCATTCCCGACCGCACCTGCCTGGATCACCCAGTCAAGATCTCCCGACTCTTCATCCGTGTCAGAATCGGAATCGGTATCGGTATCGGAGTCGGTATCGGTATCTGTATCACCTCCATCTGGATCTGCGAAGGGATCTTCGTCGTCATCCCAGCAGGCAGGGAATAACATCAAGGTGGCGATAATAACGGCAACCAGTAAAATTAACTTCTTCATCGCATCCTCCCGAAGATATTCTTCTTCATCATTATATAAAACGCTTCCAAATCAATGCACCAATCATACCACCCGCGGCTGAATCATATCGGTGTGAATTGTTTGACTATTCAGAATACTCGAAAAGGCGATCCTGTGCCATGTTGTGCCACAGGTTATCATAGGGAACATGGGAAACGGCTTACCGGTTCAGTATTTGATGCAGAGAACCAGAGCCTGCGAGAGATCTGGATTGGCCACAGTTTCCACGCAATCATAACCACCGTCAAAATCGATCATGAAAGCATATTGAACTTCGTCTATTACTTTGCCTACGGTACGTGTCCAGTATGTCTCAGATTTTACTTCGCCACCCCCAATATTACCTGAATTTGTAGGATCATTAGTGAATATCTCATCGCATTTTGGGCTTTCGGAGCAGGAGTTACATTCTCCTCCATATACGGAGTGGTTGATCACCGAGGAGTCACAGTCGACAATTATCTGGATGAAATCATTGAGCGAAGGAACCTGAAAACCGGAAGGACAGCTACTGAGCACATCACTCCAGAGCAAATCGGTCGCGGTTCCCGTGCAATTCCATTCAATCCACTGCATACCGACGGGACACCTCGTCCAGACTTTGCTCGAATTTGGCTGTTGAACCGTATCAGGTAGCGGTCCGGTACATGTTCCATGGATGCAATGCAGACCATCATCACACCCGACTTCTTCATCCCACTCGACATAATACAAACAGGGTTGTCCTTCTCCACCCGCCTCCACGCACACACCGTCGATGCACCACAGGCTGTTCTCGCAGACCGGGTGTTCGTTGTACTGCTTTGACTCGTCGCACTTCTCGCCGAGCCCCTTGGGGGGTCCGCACTCGTTGAAATTGCAGACCAGATCGTCCATGCAGTCGCCGTTGTCGGCACACTGTTCACCCGAACCTCCGATGTCCGGCAGAAATACGTCGCAACAGGGCAGGAGAACGGTCGCCATGAAAAACACGAGCAAACGGTTCCATCTCATCGAAGACCTCCCCTAGAAAGTCACTATCATACCACGTTCACCCAGACGAAGCGCAGCCGATGAACCGTGGAGTTCGAAATACTCCTTGTCACCGGGCGACCTGGACCAGCACACGATGGCAGAAACGACAAATATTACACCCACTGAAAAGCTGCCCCACATTGCGCCGGTCCAAACTCTGGCGCGACGCTCTGCCTCGGGATCCAAGTCGTTCTGGTACTCATTTGCGTTTCCCATGGCCGCATTCATTGAAATGAAACCAAAAGTGGTCACGAAGATGCCGGGCCAGAAAAATGCGTGACCCGCTTTCTTGTACGGGTTCATCGGGTAGATGCGCCGCAAGATAAAGTGGTGTTTATCGATTTGCCCCGGATCGATGCGCACTCTCTTTGTCACTGATCTGTGATTGGCCATTCGGACTTCCAATCTGTATGAAAGTGTGGCCATCTCTATATCCAGCGGAGTAAGGCCGGAGTACTTTCTGTGAATGTAAACACGCGCTCCAGGAGGAGACGACGTAATCTTCAACCTGCCAACCGCTATGCCCACGGGCACAACAGAACGCTGTGGCAGTATCGGCTGAGATTCCGGAGTATGCTCGATCGGAGCGATTGGATGCGATGGTTGCCATGCCGACTCCGGTTCGAGATTTTCCCGCAGCTCTCTTGCCGCAGTTCTCAGTGCGCCGATCAGATCCTCCAGCGAAGCCCTGGAATCGGTGGTTGAACTGGCGATCAGCTGTTCGGCTGACACGTCGTATAACTGTAACGATGCCAAATATCCCTTGCCGAAGATACTGACCGAGCCGAGTACGACCATGTCTATCGATCGTTGCCGGCTGGCTTCCAACTGACACTCGTTTTCACAAGCCGGATCGTCGTCGAGTTTTGCCGAAGATGTAACAAAGCGCTCGCGTGGCAACTCGGCGAATACCGAACGCACTACATCTGAGAGAACCTCTATTTCCTGGTCCTTGATAGATGCCGAATTCTTCAGGTCCAGAATCTCAACCCTGACCCTGGTTTCCCGTGCGTGCGCCGATCCAATTCCGATCAACGACACCGCCAGCGAAACGGTGACCAACTGCAAAATGCGTTTTGCGTTCTTGGCGATCATCCAGTTATTCCCCTGGGTTAATGATCCGATACTCATGACGTGTGGTGGAAGAATATCAGGTTTCCTCTTCGCGCAAAAGGTGACCACACCGCTAGTGACACGATATGACTTCCCACGTTTTCAGGTCGTCCGGGCGGATGAGCAACCCATCGTAGTCTTCACGGCCCGTCTCGCCGATCATCCAGGGCATGGTGGCGACGCCCTCATCGTGGGCAACGGACAACCATCCCTCGAAAACCGCCGCGCGCTCCGCGTCACGATCCACGTCTTGAGGCGCGTTCCAGCCCAACTCCTCGACCACGAGAGGAAGACCCAGGTCGAGCGCGACATCCACGCGGCTGCGGATGATCTGCGCACCGATGTCAATGGCCTCTTGCACGCGTTGCGACGGGGAAAAAAACCAGAGGTAGGAATGGCTGTGATTCAGGTAGAGGTGCAACGTCAATACATCGACACCACCGTGCTCGCCAATCTTCCGCAAGTCCTCACCATGCTCCCCCAGATAGCCGGCGCCTCCCCAGAACACCGGCGCGTGCGCACCGGCCTGGCGCACTGCGCTGGACATCTCGTTCGCCCAGTTAGCAAGTGTCTGTGAGTCGCACCAATCGGGGTCATCACAACGCGCCTCGTTGGCCAGTTCCCAGCCGAAGACGGTCGGATCTTCTGCGTACACATGGCCGGTGATGCTGTTTGTCCTGCTCACGATCGTCTGGATGTACTCGAGCTGGGCCGCAACCGCTCTCGGTTCGGACCAGAACGCGTCCTTGGGCAGCCCTTCGCCGGGGGCGACAGCGTCCACCACCGCCTGCGCGCCACCGTAGTCCTCCCAGTTCTTGGTCAAAAGAAGGACCAGTCTCACGCCCGCGTCTGCGGCCTCGGCCACGACCCGATCCAACGCAGCAAGCCCTTCTTCCCTGATCGTACCGTCGTCGTCCCGGATTCTCGCCGGGTTTTCACCTCCATCCATGAAAGCATTGGTGCGAAGCACGGATCGCCCCAGCGATACGGTCTGGCCGAAAATGTCGTGGAGGCTCTCGAGGTCACCATTTCCCACGTGCTGTAACAACGGATAGCTGTTGATGCCGTGTGGGATGATCTCGGCGCCCTCGATAACGAACGCTCCGTCTTCCGCCACGACTATGTCAGCAGTATCGGGATCGAAGATCTGACAGCTCTGGAACGGCGGAATCCAGGTGTTGTCGGAAGCCGGCGGGGCGCAAGCCATGACCGACACGGCCGCCAATGCGTTCAACATGATTCCGGGTATGCACTTCATCAAATGCGCCTTCCTGGACGCAAGCCTATCATGACATTGAAGTGGATATTAACAGGAACAACCCGACGATGCTTTTGACAGTTGTGCGGATCTGCCCGATCGGTGAAAATGAAAGTACGGAGGTCCAGATGAAACGCATTATCCTTTTATCGACCTGGATTATTTGCTGGGGCTGCACCAATTATGCGCCGGCCCCTTTCCAGGGCGGGGACTCCGACTCGGATTCGGACTCCGACTCGGATTCGGACACGGATTCGGACACTGACTCGGATACCGACTCGGATACGGATTCGGACACCGACTCGGACACCGACTCGGATTCGGACACGGATACCGGCGAAGATGTATGCAACTCCGGCACTGAGGCCGCGGAGAATTGCGGCGACGCCATGAAAATCGGCCGGGATGAAATGACGACAACCATCAACACAGACAACACCTCATTTTCTGCGGACGTTGCACTCACTTGCGGCTCCTTCACCCAGGACGGCAACGATGTGGTGTACCGGGTGTACCTGTACGCCGGGGAGATTATCAACGCCTCGCTGGACGCCGCCGGTGCGGATATGTCCCTGGCTCTCGTTTACGACGATGTCTCCTCGGGGTTGACCTGCGAAAGCAAGACCGTGGCCACGTGCGTGGACGACAACATGGGCTTCGGGGAGGAGCACTTCTCGTGGGCAGCCACGGTGGAGGGCTGGCATTACGCGATCGTCGACTCGTTCTATGACACTGCGAGCGGGCAGGGGCCATTCACCCTGGACATGACCATCTCCAACCCGCAGTCGGGCATATGCTACGACGGAACGACGGTTTCGGCATGCACCTCCAACCATGACCTGTACTTCCACTGGGACGACGCGGACATCGTCGCGGATCCCATGTTCAACCACGACTCGAGCTCCTACACCGGGATGGACTGGCTCCACACCCACACGGCCTACCAGGGGTACGCGATCCATTCCTTCGACCTGCCGTGCCTGGACACATGGTACGTGTGGGGGCTCACGGAAACCACTAGCACTGGTCACACCTTCGGGTTGACAATGGACCTCATCGACTGGGACAACCCGGGAATCTGGGACATCGACGACAGCACCCCCATTCCAACTACCACGGACTACTCCTGGACCCTGGTGAACACCAACCCGGGCTCCCCCTGGACCTGGGATCTGGGGCCGGGAACCCACACTTTCTCTCTCTTCGGCGACACCTTTGACGGCAACTACCCGATCATCGGCTATGTCTACATCACCAACGACGGATCATTCATCCCGCCGGACCCGAACACTCTCACCCCGTGATCTCCATCGGTACGAGCGGGTTCGACTACGACGACTGGCGCGGGTTCTTCTACCCGGACGATCTTCCAAAATCCGAGTTCCTCTCCTACTACGCAAATCAATTCAAAGCCCTGGAGCTCAACTTCAGCTACTACCGCATGCCCTCTTCCCGTCAGATCAACTCGATGATCGAGCGCACGGGCGGAAAGGTGGAGTTCTCCATAAAGGCCCATCGCTCCATGACCCACGATCGCACGGCCGGCGAGCTCGATTATAAGGAGTTCACGGATGCGATCTCTCCTTTGAGAGAAGCGGGCAGGCTCGGGGCTGTGCTGGCCCAGTTTCCCTACTCCTTCGAGCAGAATCAGGAGAACCGCTCCTACATCAAGCGGATGGCCGATCGTCTGGGGCCGCCTCTTGTTGTGGAGCTGAGGCGAGAGGAGTGGGCCGCAGATCCCATAAGAAGCTGGCTCACCAAGATCGGCGTGGGTTACTGCTGCGTGGACGAGCCGAAGGTGAAGGGCCTGATGCCCCCCATCGCGGACGCCACGGCCTCCCCGGCTTATGTTCGCTTTCACGGCCGCAACGCCGCCAAGTGGTACGAGCACAACCAGCCCCACGAACGCTACGACTATCGTTACGCGGCCGGCGAGTTGAAGGAGTGGGTGCCAAAAATACTGAACCTGGAAAGTGTGGTGGACAAAGTGCTCGTCTTCTTCAACAACCACTTCCAGGCAAAAGCCGTGGACGGCGCGAAGGCGCTGGCCGAGCTATTGGCGAATTATTGACGAACTAGAAATGGGTGAGGGTGAGAAGCAGCAAGACACTCATGTAATCGAATGAGAAGCCCCCGTCGTGGTTCAGGCGGGCGTAGTTGAACTGCAGCCCGATCCCCACCCCGCCGTCCTTGCCCTCCTTGAACCACTCCTTGCCCAGGGTGGCGGCGATACCCGGCCCCTTGTACCACTCGTACTTGTCCTCGTTGTAGTCTTCACAGATGACGCCCGGCATGAACAGCAGCAACGCCATGTAACGCATCTGGGCGGTGACAAAGAAATCATGGTCGGTGAAATAGTATGTAAGCCCACCACCAATCCCCCACAGCGTGAACCCAATGGAGGTGGGATCGTCCGCCCGCACGATCATCCGCTCCATTACCACGCCGAGATGCACCGCAAAGTTGAGGAAACCGGCTCCAAGACTCATGGCCAGATTGAAGACCGGCGAGTGGTGGGACGGATCGCTGATTCTCTCGATCCCCTTGGAGGGCGGCATGGTGCCATCACCCTCTACCCAGCCCCATCCCAGACCCAGAGCAAACCGGAAAAAGAAACCCTCGTGGTCCTCTTCGTCATTTTCTTCTTCCACGTCTTCGTCGGGGTAGTCGGGCTCTGCCGGATCTTCGACGGGATCCTCCGGCGGCGGCGACGAAATGAGCGTCGGATCCGGCGCAACGCCCTGCCCGAACACCACTGCGGGGAACAACAGGAGCGCGAAGATCGTCGGGGCAAGAAGGCGAATTCTGATACTGAAAGTCATCCGAACTCCAGATCGAGGTCGACATCCATATCGATATCAATGTCGATGTCAACGTCTACGTCCAGGTCCACGGAAGATCCAGACGAGTCGTGAGGCAAACACTTGCCCAGGCTTTCCTCCATGTCACAGAGTTCACATGATTGTCCGGTGTAACAACTCTCACAAATGGCCGGCCCGTCGCTCCACTGGTTCATCCGGCAGTACATGACCCCGATGTCATCGTTACAACGCGACGCCGCGATCTTCACCTCGCCATGTTCGGTCCAGCCCAGGTAGCAGACCCCCTTGTCCGCCGTATACGAGTCTCCTCTCCATCGAATGAAAAGAAGGTCGGATATACTCGGACCGATGTCCTGCGCCAGCAAGAGGCCGAGGGACTCATCGATCGCATCCCAATCTACGTCGTACGCGACCTGGCGACGGGAAAACGCGGCGGCGGAAAGATCGATCACTATTCTCGTGTCGTCGAACTCCGGAATCTGCGCCCAGTCCCCGGTGTCACCGTCGAAACTGAACGAGACATAGCCATCTATCTCAAGCTCGAATGCAACCTCGAACACCCCGGATAGAAAAGCCGAGATCCTCCCGAGGCGCAGGGAGCCCGAATCGCAGCAAGCAGAGGCAAGGAGGAGGGCGAACACCAGCGTCCCCATCGAAACCCATGCGGTTCTTGTGAATCCGTTACTCATACTCATTCACCAAGAATAACACCAAAATGCCCGGCTGGATTTTATTTTAGATACCGAATTCCGGTCGAATGTATTTGCGATCGGCTATTGGACGAGACTTATAACGTTCAAGGCGTCTGGCATTGTCACTGGCATACCGACGAGTCCATTCTTCGGCCTCGACCGGGATCAATTCTGTAAGCTGGGTATTATCAAGCCATCCCTGCAACTGAGGCCAATTTTCATGCCCCTGGTGCATTGGGTCGATAAAGACCGAGCTGCCCATGTAGTAGGACACCAATCGAGTATGAACGAAATAGGTTTTACCCGGGGCCAGATCAGCCTCAAGCACATCGCCGTTTGCCGCAACTGCCAACAACAGGTGCTTTCCCGCAGGCAGATCGACAAACGCCTTTTTCCCCGCGCGAACAAACGCCACCAGACTGCCATCTGCCCACACTGAGACAGCATACCCACCGGCACCGGCCCGCTGCACGGGACGAACAAATACTATGCGCGCCTGATTCGCGCTCGGCGGCGTCTGGGGCATCGGTGTCGTCGAGAGCTTTGACACGTCAAGTCCAGATCCACATCCGCCGAGCAGGAGCAGGTTAACTCCCAACAGAAGTGCTGCCAGCACCACTTTCAAATATCTGGAAAGAACCAGACCCCTCTGATTTTCGCGTTTACATCCAATTGCATTCATGGGAATTCCTTTTCGCTATTCACCATTGTTACACTGATGGACAAGTGCCCGTTCAATACGCCTGAGGCCCTTCTTCCCCTTGATAAGATTGATGATACCTGGAACGAAAAAGGCCGCTCCAAGCAGCTCGACCCCGCCACCGATCGCGGCAAACTCCCACTCTTCGGTCAAGCCATACATGAATCCCAGGGTGAACGCTCCGAGCATCAGAATAACACCCGGTACCATCAGGATGGCTCCTCCGGCCCGTTTGCGGCGAAATTTTCTCTGAAGCGCCAGGGCGAATCCATCCGGGCTACCGTTTTTCCGAACATACTCATTGTACTGAATTTTCAGCTTCGGTGAATCACCGAGATAGAAGGCCACGTTGTCATAAGGATGGCACGGTGCCGTTGTACCCGGAAGAGGTTTGCCCGGGGACCATGCCGATGGCCTGTCCACAACTTCTTCTCCAGGCGCCGACTCGACCGCTGTCTCGGTCTCCGCCTCTGCTTTGGTTTCGCTTTGTGCCTTGGGCTCCTTTTTTTCCGTGTCCTTGGAATCGGCTTCGGCGGGAACGTCTTCCTCAGGCTCCACCGGCTGCTCATCCTCGATGGGTATGTATACAACCTTGGCCGGCTGCGCTTTCGCCATATTGCTCAACGATAGAACAACGAGTGCCAATGATAAATACAGTGTTACCTTCATGGCGAACCCCTTACAACGAATTGCATCTTGAAATGAGATAAGGGAAAAAAGAACTCGAGGTCAAGTTGGCGAAGTCAACACCCGTACCCTACTTCTCCGAAAGCCAATCCTCGGCTTCTGCCTCGTTCTCGAAAACCTCTACCTGAACATTCTTTTTCTTGAGATGAACGGAGACCATATTCGCTATTCCCACGGACACGACTCTCGAAACCAGAAAGGCCCACTTGATCGGCTTGTCATGCTCGGGGGCCATACCCATCAGCGAAAGAAGGGTCCTGGTATCGATAACATTCTCGTGTTTCCTGACGTCCAAAAGGACATTCAGTCCATCTGTTCGAAGTTCGTCGTCCCTGAATTCTGAAAAACAGCGGATCCAGTCGGACGCATCTGTTGTTCCCGACACAGTTATGTAGACCGTGTTCCTGGCGGTATCTATTTTGTATGTGATCCCCATGTTTCCCCCAGAACACTATACCGCAAAATAAGACCGTAGAAAACGGAATTTTGTACCAGTCTCCTATGGCTGGTACTCGAAGGCGCCCATGTCGGTGTATGCGGGGGTGCCTGCTCCGACAGCGGTAGTGGCCGGATCGTCGACGCGGGGGTTGCCGTCGATGTCCAGCGCGGGCGCCGCGTCCCCGTTCGCAATATCGATGCAGCCCGACCCCGTATCGAGGTGCAGGTCGTAGATCTCGTAGGAATCACCGCCCCCGGCGAAAGAGGTCATGTCCCCCCACAGGTAGATGGTGTCGCTGGTGTTGTTCACGATCCAGAGCCGCACGTATTCCCCCGTCTTGGGAAGGACGAAGAGGCCGTCGAGTTCTCCGGGGGTCCACGAGGCAGACGAATCATGAAGCTCGGTCTTGTAGTCGGCGGCCACGTACGTAACGGTGAGCCATGTGCCCGAATCGAGCACGTCCCCGACAAAACCGGGATCGACATCGACGTTGCCGGCGCCCGTGTACCCGCCGTCGAAGTCGCTGTAGGTTATCGTCATCACCCCGCCGTTGTCGTCGAAAAGCTCCGCCGGAATGTCGCCCCACAAGATCGAATTGGTCACTGTTACGTTCGTGGCGGCATCCCGGTACTGAATGGCTCCGCCGTTGTTGTTCGACCAGTTGCCCGTGAAGGTGCAGTTGACGAAGGTATTGTCACCGCCTCCCCTGTACTGGATGCCGCCACCGTTGTTCGCCACGTTGCCCGTGAAGACAGCGGAGGTCACATCGGTGAAGCAGTTGTTTTCGCTGTACATTCCACCAGCCCTGTCGGCCGCGAAGTTGCCTGCGAAGATGGCATTCTCGTAAGTAGCGACGACGTTTTCCCTGTTGTAGATCGCCCCTCCGCGTCCCCCGGTGTTCCCCGAAAAAACACAATTCGAATAGGTAGGGGTGCCGCTGGCGCGGTTCTGAATCGCGCCCCCCTCGTTGCTGATGTTGCCGGCGAAGACGCAGCCGGTGAAGCTAAGTGAAGAATTCTCGCTGTAAACGGCGCCGCCACGGTTGTCCGCGATGTTCTGAACGAATACGCAGTTGGCAACCGAAGGTGATACCCCGATGTTGAACATCCCTCCCCCATGGGCGCCACCCGCATCTCCATCGGCAACAATGAAGCCGTCCAGCGTCGCGTCGTTCGCCCCCGTCACCACGTGTACGACCTGATCTGAGCAGGACAGATCGTCGCAACCACTGAGGACGGTCTCGTTCACCTCGAAATCCCGCTGGGATTTCAGCGTCTCGCCCCCCAGAAAACCTCCGTACACATGAACATGGGAAGCCATGGAGACCGTGTCGGAGTCCGCCGATGAGTAGGTGTAGTAAACCCCCTGCGCCACCCAGACTTCACAGTCGTCTATGTCCACGCTGGACGCCACGGCAGCAGCAGCAGCGTCGATGCCCGCCTGCGCGTCGGTGAACGCCAGAGCCCACGTCGTGCCGTTGGGGCTGCCCACTGTGGAACCAATATCGACGTAACGCACGCAGGTCTCGCAATCCACCTCCGCCCAGCCGGGGAGACAACTGGTGCAACCCGATGACACGTCCCAGTTGGGAGGACACGTGCCGCAGTCGTCGCCCGCATCGACCCACTGGTCCTCGCAGCTGGTGCAACCCGTCGTGATGTCCCAGTTCCCCACGCACTGACACTCCGCCGTCGCGGTGGTGAGGTCCACGCAAAAACCGTTGGTGTCGTGACAATCGTCGGCCACAGCGCCCTCCGCGTCGCACGTGTCGTACCAGTGCACGTTCCCGTCCGCACCGCATTGCTGATAGCTCTGATCCACACAAGTATCGGTATCAGTGTCTGTATCTGTATCTGTATCCGTGTCCGTGTCGGTATCCGTGTCCGTGTCCGTGTCGGTATCCGTGTCCGTGTCCGTGTCGGTATCCGTGTCCGTGTCTATGTCAGTGTCAGCATCAGTACCCGTGTCGGTATCTGTGTCCATTCCTCCGTCCACGTTCTGGAAAGGGTCAGGCGCGGGGTCGCTGCAGCCCCAGCAAATGATCAATACCGAGAAAGGGATAATTAGTTTCATTTGTTCCTCCGTATATCTATTTTCGTCGATCGGAGGAATGTGCACAACTATCAACGGCTCCGATATGCGTTTCCTTCGCGCTGCGCAACCGTGGTAATGCTCTCACCATGAGCACGAGGGACGGTAGACACGACAGCATCGAAACACGCGAGGTCTGTTACCGTTGCTTCAAGCCGAAGGTCGTGTGCATCTGTAAAAACCTGGCCCGGGTAAAGAACAGGACGGAGGTTTTCATCCTCCAGCACAAGAGTGAGCACCTGCATCCCATCGGCACGGCGCGCATCGCCGTCCTCGGCCTGGACAGGGTAAATCTGAAGGTGGTGTTGCCGGACGAAAACGGCCGTTTCACCTGCGACCCAATTCCCCTCCAGCGGGCCGGATTGCTTTACCCCGGCGAGGATGCTCGGGACCTATCACAACTTCGCGAAGACGAACGACCCGATCAGCTCGTCGTGCTCGACGGTTCCTGGTCCGACGCGCGGCATCTTCTGCGGGACAACCCCTGGCTGGAGAAACTTCCACGATACTCACTGACGCCAACTGCGCCGAGCCGGTACCGGATAAGGGCCGAGCCGAGCGCGAAGGCGGTTTCCACTATCGAGTCCATAGTGCAGTCGCTTCAGATATTGGAGCCGGAAACCGACAACCTCGAATCCCTCATCGACGTCTTCGACGCGATGATCGACGACCAGATAGAATACCACCTGTCCTGCGGCGATGATCCAACGAGCCGGAGGAAAAAACGCCCCCGCCAACGAGAAGATCAGTCGATTCCCCACTGCCTGCGCGGCGGACTCGAACGAGTCATCATCGCATACGGCGAGTCGGTGCCCCATCCTGGCAACGGCAGGGCGCTGATATCCTGGGCGGCCGTCCGACCCGCCGACGGCGAGCTGTTCGAGCGGTTCATCACCCCCCCGTCCGGCGCCATTGTCACCGGAGATCACCTGGAGTTGATGGGGCTTCGCCGCGAGCAGTTTCGCGATGCTGTCGATCCCGAGGAACTCGGTAGAGAATGGCGGCGGTTCGCGAGCCCCGATCATCTCCTGATCACATGGAACCGCAGTATCCTGAATTTGTTTACTCGAACCGTCGGAGGTGAGCAGGCGGGCATCTTCCTCAAGGCGATCTACACCAACGTGACCCGGGGCAAGTGCGGCCACCTGCACGAGGTCGTCCGCTCCGAGAACCTGACGCCCCCGGAATCGGCCCTCGCCGGACGCGCGGGAAGGCAGGTTGGTCAGATGCTTGCGGTGGCCCGGTTCCTGCTGGATAGCTGATTACGATACGGCGAGTGGGTAATGCTTCAGGAGGGCTTGGGGTATTTGCCACCAGACTCCATGAACCTGTCGAGCATATCGACGTACTCGGCGGGAGCCTCAGCCACCCGGGACACTTCATCCCAGGGATCCGGTTTTTGGGATGGCACACGAGAAAGTACGACCGCGAGGTCGGCTCTTGCGTTTCGGGCGGCGTCCACAGCGCGAGCTGCATGCGTTCTGGAAATCCTGTGCTCCGCTACCTTGGAAGCGATGCAGTAGCGCAGATACTGGCTAAGGGACACCCCCTGGGCGCCGGCCTCGTCTGCCGCTTTGGCATGAAGATCGAGGGGTAGGCGGAGATTTACGGCTTTGGGTTTTTTATTACTCATTTTTTCTCTCCAGGTATCTGAGCACAGCTCCCGGCGGCACTACAACCACCGTTGAGTCGGCGCTTCTGAAATCCCGCAGGTTGTACGTGACCAGCACTGCATCTGCGTTGTATGCGCACTCTACAACCAGATCATCTCCGGGATCGTCTGCAAGAGGGCGCAGTCGATACCGGATCTCCACCCAATTAGCCAGAGCGGCAACGGAGTCCAGAAAATCCACAACCTCGGCGAAGGAAAGTGGGACCATTCCGGGTCTGCAAAGAACTTCTTCGTATTCCAGCATTAGCGCATTGCTCACCTGCAAGCTCAGTGACCCATCCAAAAGGTGACCGAACAACTTGAACGAAGCGCCGTTGGACGATCGTAGACCTGAGACCATAACGCAAGTATCAAGAACGATCTTCATGAATGAAAGATACCATATATAGCATCATTAAGAAAGCTTTTATATCCTATACGATTCTTATAGACCCAGATAGGTACCGAAATAAGGTGGTCAGTGAGCCGGAGTCAGGACACCTGGCACTCGGCAAAACCGACCAAAATGGCGCCCATTCCGAAATAGTCTTGACTATTTCGGAATAGATGCCATAATAGTCGGGATGGAACGGACCAAGAAAACCCCCATTCGAAATGATCTGGACTCCAGGATTGTGTTGCTGTCCGGTCCCCGTCAGGTGGGCAAGACCACGCTTTCCAGGCAGATTATCGAGAAGTTCGAATACTTCAATCACGACCTGGCAGACCACCGCATCGCGATCAAGGAACGAAGCTGGGATCGGCAGACGGATCTCGTGATTCTGGACGAGCTTCACAAAATGAGAAACTGGAAATCCTGGCTCAAGGGCGTCTACGACGTGGAGGGTCCCAGGCCTCGACTTCTGGTAACCGGCAGTGCAAGGCTGGACATTGCCCGCAAAGTGGGAGATTCCCTCGCCGGACGTTTCTTCAGTCACAGACTCCATCCCCTGGATTTGAAAGAGCTCCACGATCATGCACCCCCGGTCGAATCATTCCAGACTCTCATGCGGGTGGGCGGATTCCCCGAACCGTTCCTGAACGGAAATGATCTCTTCTACAATCGATGGCGCCGCTCCCACATCGACATCATTCTCCGACAGGATCTAATAGATCTGGAGATAGTCGGAAACATTCAGGCCATAGAGACACTTGTCGAGCTACTAAAAGCGAGAGTGGGTTCCTCCGTATCGATGAGCAGTCTGGCCCGAGATCTGGAGTGTGATTCCAAGACAATCAAACGCTGGATCACATTACTCGAGAACTTGTACGTCATCTTCAAAGTCACCCCGTATCACCGCAATATCGCCCGCTCACTGCTCAAAGAGCCCAAGCTCTATTTCTACGATATCGGCCTGGTCCCGAACCGGGCCTCGCGCCTCGAAAACCTCGTTGCCTGCGCCCTGAAAAAAGAACTCGATCGCCTCGACGACGAAAGCGGCAAGAAGACGAGACTTTGCTACCTTCGTACAAAAGACAAGCGAGAGATCGATTTCGCGGTAGTGATGGATGGGCAGGTCTCCACTCTCATCGAAGTAAAAACCTCCGACGATACGCCTACCAAGGATTTCGAGCATTTTTCCAAATTCCTGCCCGACACCAGGAAGATACAGTTGGTTTCCAACCTCGACAGAGAAAAAACCTACCCGAACGGCACAGAGGTCCGTGGGATGATTCCATGGCTTGGCCGACTCGAACTGTAGTTCATCAGGCTACATCGCCAGGAGAATGAGCTTGGAGGCGGCCTCGGCGACGAAGATGCCTATAAGGAAGGCGATTACCAGCTTGCCGCCTCGCAGCCCCGAGGCGTGACGGAAACCGAACACCAGGGTGGCGATGAACCATGAGATAATCACCACCGCCACGATGATCATTGGGATCATTCCAGTTATCTCCCCCGCAGCCGACATGGGATCCGACGCTATTCGCGCCATCACTTCGAGGTCGGGGGTCAACGGCGGCAGCGTGAGGCCGCCGATCAACTGGAGCACCCGGGCAATTCCCAGCACCGCCAAAAAGTCGACGAACCGGCTCTTTCGTGCGAATGGCAACGCTACCAGCCATAGTATCAATGCTGATACAGGCCACGCAATCAGCTGGTCGATAGTCGCCACCCCGACAGCAACCCGACCCGCACCCATGTGGATATCCATGAAGCCGTCGTACCGCACGTTCATGTACATGGCTACGCCCACCGAAGCGGCCGCCACAACAAGCCCCACGATTATGCCGGGCAGGGTTCCCACGCGCTCGTAGGGATTGAAGAAGGTCTTGAAACCAAACCGCTTTTCGTCATTCATGGCCGACAGGAGGGAGTCCCCCTCGCCAGACGAGATCTTGCCCTGCTCGACCATGTCGAGCACCTTTCTTTTTGCGTCGCTCATCATTTCACCTCCTTCAACCTGGCTGCTCCCTGTGCGGCCGTCATAGATCCGGAGGCAATGGCGTCGAGGATCTCGTGTTGCCTTATCTCTACCGGGTTGGGAGCATCGTCGAGCCGGGCGATGATGTCGTTGAGCCGGGCGCGAATCGTCGGGTAGCTCTGCCCCTCGATGCTCGCCATCTCCTTGAGGCTGCCCGACGCCCTGACGAATTTGAGAACAAACTCGAGCTCGCCGGGGTCCAGGCTCAGCAATCCGGGTATCTCGAACTGACCTTCGAGTTGCAAGTCGCAGCTTGTGCAGCTCAGGCGCGTCACCAGGAGCTTGTCCTGACATGCGGGACATTGTGTAACTAATTTGGACATTTGTTTCATCCTTTCCTCAAGTATTGTCATAATATTGATCACATAATTAAAAAAGTCAATTAATATATTAATAATATTTAGCCAACGGTTTTATTTAATGAAGACAATACATTAAAAAAACCGTTTTTCCCTTCCCCGCTTTACGAGGTATACTGGTATCCGGGGCAAGCAATGAGGACGCGAATGCTGATGAGATTTTCGAGTTTGATTGTTCTTGCGGCGCTGCTCTTGGCGGCTTGTTCGAACGATTCGAATGGAGATTCCGACGGCGGATTGGACGCGGCCACTGACACCGACACTGACTCGGATTCGGACGGCGATACCGATTCGGATACTGACTCGGACACCGATTCGGATACCGACTCGGATACTGACACCGATAACGACGCCGGGCCTGACGGCGGCGACACAAGCACCCGTGTGCTCTTTATCGGCAACAGCTACACCGCTGCGAACTCGCTCCATACTCTCTTTTTGGACATTGCGGATTCTGCGGGGTACTCGCCGCAAGTCGAGGTTCAGGCGATCACCGGTGGTGGAATGTGGCTACAGCATCACCTGAACACGGCGTCGACCATGGACACCATCGCGAACGGCGATTGGGACTACGTTGTGCTTCAGGAGCAGAGCTACCTGGCTCTCGTGGACTACACCACGTTCTACAACGCGGCCGTTGCCCTCGGTAGCGCCGCAACCACTGCGGGAGCGGAACCTGTGTTCTTCGAGACATGGGCCATGGAAGCCGGGAATTCACTCTATTCCACCGATCTGGCGGGTTACGATCCGGTCTCGATGCAGGCGGGCCTGAGGAACGCGTATACTAATGCCGCGAACGACACGGGCGGTATCTTTGCGCCGGTGGGGGACGCCTGGGAGGTAACCATCGCAGCGCATCCGGCAATCGACCTCCATGCCAGCGACGGCAGCCATCCCTCCATCTACGGCTCGTATCTGGCCGCGTGTGTGTTCTTCACTTTGCTCACCGATGAAGATTTCACCGCAGTCACCTACTGGCCGGCGAGCATATCTTCGTTCGACGCACAGACCTTGATGAACGTGGCCGATCAGGCTGTCAACTACTGACGCGGCATTACTGCTTTTTTTTGACCTCCTTTATCATCCGCAGGCCTCTTCTTTTATGGAACTCAAGTTAAAAGGAGGCCTGAAAATGGATAAGCTTGCTACGCGTTCAACAACCGGGCTGGTCGCTCTTTGCTACTCGGTATTGGCTATCGGTTGTACGGGCGCGGAAGATAGCACTGTGAACGACCCTATAGTCGACGCGAGTAGCGACACGGATACCGATACCGATACCGACACGGATACCGATACCGATACCGAGGATGATCCAACAGAGGGCGCCGTGCTCAATGGTAAAGTGATGTCCCCTACCGGGGAGGTTCCGATCTCCGGCGCGCTGATCTACCTCACTTCCGACGACGTCCCGGTGATCCCGAACGAGGCCTACTGCTACGATTGTGACGACATGACCGGCAAGGACTGGACCCTTTCGAACGCGGACGGTACCTGGATCATCGAAGACGTCCCCGACGGAGAGTGGACCATCGTGACACGCAAAGGGTTCTTCCAGCGGCAGCGCACGGTCACCGTCGCCGGGGAAGATGAACTGGAGATCCCCGAGGAGCACACCACCCTGCCTGCATCGAATTCTGGCGACGGATTGGATCAGATACCCCGTTACGCGGTGATCCTCGCCGTATGGGACCGGACCCAGGATCTGCTGGCCAAGCTCGGATTGGGCAGCGTGGATGTCCAGGGACACCTGGAGTATGGCACCGAAGTGTTTGACGCCTACGACGACGCGGAGACGGGGGGATATCCGTTGTCGGCCACCCTTTTCGCCACCCAGGATGATCTGAACGCCTACCACATGGTGTTCCTGCCGTGCGAGTCCAACGCCAACGGTGTGCCTTTTGTTCTCGACCAGACTCAGAAACTGCGGAATTACGTGGAGTACGGCGGCAAGATGTACAACTCCTGCTGCGCGAGCCTGTGGCTGGAGTCTTCGTTTCCGGTACCGGTCGACTTCTACGGCGGCATGGGAACCACTGATCCTACAAATGTGTTCGATGTGGGCCGGATCGACACGGTGGCCTACACGACAACGGGAAATGTGCAGGATCCGGAGATGCGCGACTGGCTGTCCGGGGTCACCGGCTTAAACGTCAACTCGTTCCCGTTCACCGACGGCTACGTGAAGATCGAACAGACCGTCGACGTGGACAACGGCATGGGCCTCGAGGAGGACAACTACTGGGTCAAGCCCTACACCTGGGTGGTCGATAACATGGCTTACTCGGGATCGCCGCTGATGGTCACCTTCAACTTCGGTTGCGGCAAGGTCTTTTACTCGGTGTACGAGACCTCACAGGCCGCGAGCGCCACCCTGACTCCGCAGGAGCTGGCCCTGTTATACGTCATTCTCGAGGTTGGCGTCTGCGAGGGCGAGTACGAGCCGCCCGAGTAGGATCTCAGTTACTCGATTACCAGGTCATCGCAGGCCATCTCGATAATGCTCACCGCCTCGAGGAAGCAGTCGGTGTAGTCGTCCAGGCAGACACTGCAGAAGTGTCCCCTGTCACCGAAGGAATCGACCAGGCTGTTGAGCAGCGGTGCTGCCTCGGCGCCCGCCCCCGAGTAGGGATCGAGCGGATCGCAGATCTCCCCCGGTTGCCCGATATCGCCGAATATTCCCAGCAGCACGACGGCCTCCTCGTTGCCGCCCTTGGCATCGACCAGCGCCTGCTTCCAGGTCATCGCGTTCCCCTGTGAGCACTCCTCGCCGACTGCGGTGCAGGCCTCGTCCTCATCGGTGATGAACGTCACGACGAGTACCGCCTCGTCCCGGATGAAGGCCTCGTTGCATCCGTCGGGCTCGTTGAACACGCCGACCGCGTTGACCATCGCCTCCATCATCCGCTCATTGCCATTGCCGTCAGTGCCCACGTCTGCGATGCATGCGAACGCGTCGTTGAGATCAGACTGGCCTTCGATGATGTAGCGGTTATCCCCATCGATCGTGCATGTGGTTGCGTTGTTGCTGCCGAGGTGACCGGCCCCGAGCACGGAGTCGCAGTCGGGTGAGGTCGTATCGCCCAGAAGCCACTCGGCGCAGGAGTAATAGGGGGCGACGCCGGTCTCGGTGCAGTCGTAATAATCCGGCACCGTGTTGCACCAGGTGGCGCAGCATCCGGCGCTGGTGCAGGCGTGGGTCTCCCACTCACTCGGCGATGTATAGATGGAGTCGGAATCCACCACCATGATGTGGAAGTTGTCGAGCGCAAGGGTTTCGGTGATAGCAGAGATCAGACCGGGGAAGCTGTCGATCAGGTTTTGCTGCTCATCTTCCATCGAGATGGAGTTGTCGACCATAAAAAGGAAGTCGACCCCCTCGCAGCCGTCGGGGTTGGTGTCCGTGTCGGTATCCGTGTCCGTGTCGGTATCCGTATCCCCGTCCGAGTCCGTATCCGTGTCCCCGTCCGTGCCACCGTCGGTGCCGTCGTTGTTATCTTCCCTGTCCGAGTCGCCACAACCCGGATACGCCATCACGACGAGCAACGGAACGATAATCATAACGAATAGTCTCATTTCTTTTTGTCCTTTCAATTCGCACGCAATTTCGCACTCGTTTTCCGCTTCTGGACTACACATGATATTCAGAGACAACGAGCGCGAAACACGGCTCAAAAATCAGAAGCCGGCGTTTACGAACGGCATGAACGGAAGTCCACCCTTGCGGCTCAGGTTGACCAGGCCGATCTGGAAACCGCGCAGCTCCAGGGTGTGGTTGATGAGTCCGATCTGGGCCCCGTTTATCTCGCGAGCGAAGTTGACCACTCCAACCTGCAACAGCCCCCCGTATTCGTAGAAGCGATTGACGACTCCCACCTGGGCAATGCCGATGAAGCGCCCGGCGAAGTTGTAGAGCCCGAGCTGGAGGATGCCCACGAAGTTGTCGCCGGCCTTGTTGTAAACCCCGTACTGACCGAGGATGGAATAAATATCATCGGCGATGTTGACCACCCCAAACTGGCTCGGGCCCAGAATGTCCCCGTCGCCGGTACGGTTGACCACGCCGATCATGAGCCCACCCACATAGGCGCGGGTCACGTCGTTGAAAACGCCCACCTGCGCCAGGGCGTAAAGCTCCCGACGCGCCTCGTTGTACGCGCCGAGCTGGAGCACACCGATGAACAGGCGCTGCTCCACGTTCCAGGCGCCGATCTGGAGAAGGCCAATGAAGTTTCTGGCGTAACTCTGCCAGATGGCGAATTGGAAAATGCCGAAGAACTCGTCCGCCGTAGCGCGGTGCAGCCCGATCTGACCGACACCGATAAACAGGTTCGCCCCCGCGTCCCAGCCGAACTGGAGAAAATACCCGTCCCGACCGACCGAATGCGGGTCGTCGCCCCCCTCTTCGCTCGCCTGAACCGCCACGGGAACAGCCAGCGCGATACCAACGACGATGATCAGCGCTCTCACGTGCATTGAAGACCTCTGTTTAAAGACTCTGTTAAAAGACTCCGGCTCGTTCCCGCGCATTCATACTTTCACCGGAATCCCATATGGCCCATCCGCCAGAAAAGCAATGCGCGGATTGGTCACCCCCTGGCCCCGCAGGTCCGCAAGGGTTTTGCGAAGCGCCTGTTCCACAACAAAAGGGATGTTGTCCAGGTTGTCCCGGTATTGCCGTTCGCGCGGAAGGAAAGCATTCCCATTGACCCCCGAGAGAATGTTGAAATCCTCGGCCTTCAGCTGTGGCGCGTAAAACACGAAATTCTCTGCCTGTGTTTTGGCAAACAAACGCGCCCACATTTGCACCTCCCACTGATCGGGCACAAACTCCCACGTGTCGGACAAGATGAGCTGGCGGAATTTTTCCGGCCCCAGTTGCTTGAGGAATTTGAGTACGCCTCGATACCGTCCACTCCCCACCGGATCCACATCCGTGGTATTCGCCACCAGAATCATCTTGCCGCCCCGCCTGATCGCAGGAATGGCCACCACCGCTGCCTTGGCTGCCTGGTAATGATTGATACCCGCAAAGCCCGCGTGTGAAATCACGACATCGTATTCTTCCTGTATGGGGATCATGACATAGTCGCGGATTTTATTGACTGCATGGCGGTGCGGCCCGGGCAAATCGCCGGCAAAAACGCCCGTCAACGCGTATTTTTCGTCAAGCGTTACATTCACCGAAAAATCACAGCCGGCAGCTTTGGCGATTTGCACAGCTTCTTCGTGGCAGGGATTCCCGACCAAAACCAGATCGCGTGATAACGGATTATCCAGGATCCTGGCGCCATGGAAGATAAATGTACTTTCCTCGCCAATAAGCCCCGGGCAAATGGTCTTGCGTCCACCCGAGGCCCCGGCCATGAAATGGCTTTCGACCAACCCTGTGATGATCTTGATGTCGGCTCGCACATAATCGCGGTTCACCACCATTTTATTACCGCGCTCGCTTTGGCCAAGATAAACAAGAGAGCTTTGGTCCATGCAATCGTGGTTCTTGATGGCAATGCCCTTTTCGAAAATTATCGGGTCAAGCATTTCCCGCAACATCGCTTCCGAAACAGGATTGTGCGTGCCGGTTGCCACCAGAATCAAAATCCGGCTTGACGGGATTCCCGCTCCCAGTAGTTTGTCCACGATTGGCCGGAGAATCCCATTCTCTCCCTTGTATGGGACAGGTCGGGTATTGTCGGAGATTACGACTACAGCATTCGCATCAGGCCTGGCCTGCAATTTGGAGGCGATGATGCTTTCCAGGCTCGTGGTGCCGATGCAATGCTGCAACGCGTCTTGAATGGCCTGCGCAGGATCGGGCAGCACGGCCGGTGACTTCATGGAGAGGATCTCCACTTCGTCGGGCAATTGGATGAGGACCCTGGTTTGCCCAACGTTGATTTGTGCGGATTTCATCACTCCCAACCTCATCTTGAGATATAATACCTCAATTATGACACATCGTTATACGGATTATACGGCTTTCCTGTGCTGCCTGGCGATCTTCTGGGCGTTTTCGTGCGCCGAGGGGGGAGGCGACGCGGTCGACGGCGGCGACACCGAGACGGAAAGCGACACGGACGGCCTCTTCGTCGAAGCCCACGAGCCCGAAGACGGCGCGGTGGTCCAGGTGAACCAGAAGATCCATATCCGCTTCTCCGGGGCGCACCCGGAGCAGGATTACGTGGATCCGGAGACGGTGGTCGTCCTCGTCGACGGGGAGCCAGTGCGGGCCTGGCCCTATTTCACGGACGAGGCGGGCAACCGGGAGTTCCGCTTCGTGCCCTTCCCCGTGTGGGCTCCCGCCGAACAGCACGAGGTGACAATCGTCGCCGGCGCGGCCCTGGCAGGCGATCCCGCGATCCGGTTGGCCGAGGACTTCGTTTTTGGTTTCACCGTGGACGACGCGCCGTTCGACGAGGAGTACGATCCCGAGGCCACCGCAAATTTGTCAACGTCGGAATTGGCGGCGATGCACGCGGGGGGCGAAGACGCGTTCCTGGAATCGAACCTGGTCAAGGACTGGGACGATCCCGACAGCACGCTCTACAATATCTCCATCCCGGTGCGCCCTGACGACCCGGAGGTGGGTGCCTTTGCGCTCAAGCTGCTGGACTCCCAGTTCCCGCTCGGCGCCGTTGGGCTCGCGGCGCCCCAGGTAGCGGTGGGAAGACGGCTGTTCGCCGCCGACGTGAACAGCGAGCAGCGGGTGTTCGTAAACCCAAGGATCGTCGACTGGGCCGATGACGATCTGTATTACGGCTTTGCAGAGGGGTGCCTCTCGATAGATGGAGTGTCGAGTTTCGTCGGCCGCCCGGCGTGGATAACGGTGGAGTTCGACACGCCCGAAGGTGACCAAGTCGTAGACTTCTACCTCGAGGACTTCGACGCCAAGGTGTGGTTGCACGAGTACGACCACATCAACGGCATCCTGATGACCGACCGGGAGGAGGGAAGGACCTGGTAGGTTGCGCAGGCACCATATATTCGCATAATTTTGTGGTGGAGGTAAGACATGAACAATTCACTGATTGCCGGCTTTCTGTCAACGGTACTTGTTTCGGGATTTGTCACCGGTTGCCCTGACAGGGAAATTTCGGATTGTATCGGTACTCCCGGTTGTGAGGGGGAATGGAAGGTGTTTGCCGGACAGATCGGTGAAGGAAAGGCCTGCACGACGCCGGCGGGAGACCTTCATGTCCGCTATGAGAAGGCTACCAGCGACGAGCTCGTAACCATATGGTCGAAACTTATCCCGGCAAGAATGGGCGTTGCGATTGAAAACCCCTGGGGAGCCAGCGGGCAATACCGGGAGGCGGTTTACAAAAACGCCGATGGCAACAAGTTTCTGATTGTCGGGATAGTGCAGACTGGCGGCACGAAGATCCGGACGGTTCGGCTGACCTGGCAGTAATCCCTTCACTGATAGAAACTGCGAGCGCGCCCTACCATTTCTCGTCGTATTTGTTCCAGAGGTGATCGCCGAGTCGCCAGTAGGTGTCCACCACCGTATTGCAGGCCTTCTTCACGTACCTGGTGAGATACCTGCCGGCGGCTTTCGGGTTTTTCTTGTGAAGTTTTTTCGCCGTCTCGTCCAGCTCGGCTATCTGCTCCAGCATTTGCTTTTGCATGGGATCCCGCACCCGCGCCACGTCGGCTCGCATGTCTCCCCACCGGTGGGCGGCGATTGTCCCCACCCGGTTGAAGGCCCACCAGGCGTTGTCTCGCGAGAAGCCGGTCGTGCGTCCGTCGGTCTTGTAGTCGTCGGGCACATCGGTGATCCCGATGTAAAACGGCACGTAGGTGGTCATGGCGGTGTTGTCGTAGCCGAACCACACGATGCCGCCTACCGGATCGGGCAACCACGATCGGGATTGGGTGATCACAACGTACATTGTGTACCACCGAGCGATGGTCCGCTCTCCCCGCCAGCCCCAGCCGCCGTTCATCTTGAACAGCTTGTCGGCATCGTAGGACATGAAGGGGTTGGCCAGCGGACTCTTGATTGTTTTGCCGGTCTCTTCGTCAGTCACCGTGAACCTGTCGGTCAGGTCAAAGTCGGTGCCCTCGTAGGTGTCGCGGAAAATCTCCATTATCCTCTGTGCGCTCACCTTTTCCTCCGGCTTGATGGAGAATGGAAAATCGTTGCTGTTGGGGTCGAGCTTCAAAGAGGGGGCCAGCAGATCGAAGACTCTCCATTCCCGCCGTGTGGAAACGAAGCCGGTGCGTCCGGTGGGATTATAGGCGTAGGCGAACCGGAAGGGCCGGCCCCCCTTGGGATCCCAGTAGCCCTTCTTCACCGCCGCCGAGATGACGTCTTTCGATCCCATGAAGTTGTCCGGGTCGTCGAGATCGATCTCCATTATTCGCGAGGCGTTCGCGTTCACCGTCACATGGTCGTCGGGCACCCGCTGCGCCACCCAGATGGCCCCCACCTCGTCCTTGCCCGAACCGACTATCTCCATCACCCATGCCTCGTTCTCATCCACCACGGTCAGCGCCTCACCCTCATCGATCCAGCCATACTTCTCTATGAGCGCGCCGCCGATGCGGATCGCTTCTCGGGCAGTCTTTGCCCGCTGCATCATCAGCGCCTGGGTCGTCTCGCAATCGAGGAGACCCTTCTCGCTGCGCAGCTCCTTGTGCCCACCGAAGGTCGACTCCCCGACGGCCACCTGGAATTCGTTCATGGGGGCGTAAGCCGGGGCCAGGTATTTGTAGGTTTCGGCAACCTGGGGGATTTCTCCGATGGGCACCCGGCTGTATCTCTCCATGGGTCCGGTATCGTCGTCGGCGCGTTTCGACATCTTTATCGTGGCGCCCTTCTTATGTTTCTTTCGCGGCACCACCCGCACGTCGGTGGAGGTGCGGTGGCTGTCAACCGTGTGGGACGTCATGACCGATCCGTCGGCGGACGCGTCCTTGCCCACCGTGATCACCGTGCAGGCGTCCGCATCGTCGGCCAACGCGAGGAGCGTCGCCGTGGTCACAATCGGAAGAAGAAAGAGCACGCGCATGAGAAACCTCCAGGGTTGGGACTACAGGCGAAGAGTAATACAGTCATGCGACCGAACGAAAGAGCATTTGCAAACGAGAATTGACAACCTTGATTGCGTAGTCAATAGTGTAGACATAAAGGTCTACACATGTCTCAGACAACCGTCAGAATCACCGAAGAGACTCGAGATATCCTCAAGGATCTCGCAAAAAACGAGGGCCGCTCCATGCAAGCTGTGCTCAACGCCGCTATTTCGGCCTATCGTCGGGTCCGATATATCGAGGGAGCCAACAGGGGCTGGGACCGGGTTCGCGAGGAGCCTGGCGAGTGGAAAACGATCGGTGAAGACCTGACCTCGCTGGAAAGAACCATCGCGGACGGCCTCCCCACCGGCGAAGTCTGGACCGACGATGGCGAGGAGATTTCCGGGCGGAGCGTGAAAAAGGGATGAAGCACCCGGGGCGAGGGGAGATCTGGCTGGCCGATCTCAACCCGGTCAGAGGCCGCGAGCAAGCGGGCATGCGGCCTGTGCTGGTGGTGTCGCACAACGTTTTCAACCGGGGGCCGGCCGATCTGGTAATCGTCGTCCCCATCACCTCGCGGCTACGAGAGATCACCACTCACGTAAAACTCAATCCACCCGAAGGGGGCCTCAAGACGCCAAGTTCGTGCATGTGTGAGACGGTCAGATCGGTGTCGAGGGGCCGCCTCAAGAAGCGGTTCGGACACGCCGAAACAACCACGATGAAGGAAGTCGAATTCGCACTTGGAGCCCTGCTGGATCTCTGAGTACTTTCGCGAAATCAAACGAGAATTGACAAACTCCCAGGAAAGCCCCTAGCTGAATTCCGGATCCCTCTCACCTCTCACCAGATCTTCGTAGCTTCCACGCTTTCTGACGAGCGCGTGGCGGTCCCCCCTGATCATCACCTCCGCCGCCAGCGGGCGCGAATTGTAGGTGGATGCCATTGAGAAACAGTACGCGCCGGCGCTCATCACGGCGATCAGATCTCCCGCACGCAGCGCGGGCATCTCCCTGTTCTTCGCCAGGAAGTCACCGCTTTCGCAGACAGGGCCGACGACATCGGTGATCTCCGGTTCGCGTCCCTTCTCCACCACCTGCTCGATCGCATGAAAAGAGCCGTAGATGCTCGGCCGCATCAGATCGTTCATCCCCGCGTCGACGATGGCGAATCGCTTCCCCTCCGACTTCTTGGTGTAGAGCACACGCGTGAGAAGGACACCCGCGTTGCCGACGATGCTCCTCCCGGGTTCGAAGATTATCTTCGCGCGCTCACCTCCCAGGACGGCTCGCATCGCGCTGCCGAACTCCTCGATCGGCGGTGGTGATTCACGATCATAAGTGATGCCCAGGCCCCCGCCGAGATCCAGGTAACGAATATCGAAACCGCGGTCCCTTAGCGTGGAGGCGACCTCCCTTACCCTTGTCACGGCCTCGACGAAGGGGTCGATCGACGAGAGTTGCGAGCCGATGTGGCAGTCAACGCCGACGACGTCGATGTTTCTGAGCCCTCGCGCGCGTTCGTAACCTTCGAGCACGCTCTCGAGCCGTATACCGAACTTGCTCGTTTTGAGGCCTGTAGAAACGTAGGGGTGAGTCCGGGGATCCACGTCGGGGTTGATCCTCAGGGAGATCCTGGCACGCTTCCCGGCCCTGCCGGCCACTTCATCGAGGGTCTTCAGCTCTGAGAAAGACTCGATATTGAACATGAGGATCTCCGCTTTCAAGGCCTGTTCCATCTCGGCGACGCTCTTGCCGACACCCGAGTACACCATCCTGGCAGGATCGATCCCGGCTCGCTCCGCTCTGTAGATCTCGCCGCCGGACACAACGTCGGCGCCGGCGCCCAGATCGGCGAGAGATCTCAAGATCGCCCGGCTGGAGTTGGCCTTCACGGCGAAACAGATCAGGTGGTTGGTGCCCTCGAAGCTCTTATCGAACTGTTCGAAGTTCTTTCGAATGGAGCTTTCGCTGTAGACATAAAGCGGAGTGCCAAAGCCCTCGGCGAGGGTTTCGAGCGGTGTGCCCTCACAATGAAGCTCGCCGCCGATTCTCCTGAATTCAGACATCATCATGATCCCCGTCCTCGCTGGTTTCGAAGAGTTCCTTGTGGAGTTTTCTCACCGCTGTATCGACGTTGTCATTCCCTACCACAACGCTCAAGTTCACACCCGATCCGCCGTAGGTGATAAGTGAAACGTTGATGCCGGTGAGCGCCCGAAAGATCCTGGCCGCCACTCCGGGGGTGGCCGGTAATCTCTCGCCGACCAGGCTGACCACACCGACGTTGTCATCGACGCTCACGGTTGCGATCTCGGCGAGCTCCCGCCGCAACGCTTCGAGGGCGTCCGTGCGACCCACCGTGACGGTGACGTTGACCTCGGATGTCGCAATATGATCGACCGATATCTTCAGGCGATCGAAGACCTCGAAGACCCGTCGCAAGAACCCGCTCGTTCCGAGCATCCGGGTCGAGTAGATGTTGATCATTGCCTGGCTGCGCTTGTATGTGATCGATGAGACTGCGGGGGAAGAGCGATCGGGGAAGTCATGGTCGGGCTCCGCTGCGGAGGTGATCGTCGTACCATTCGCCAGGGGTTCGTTGAAGTTGAGAACCCTTACCGGGACGTTCGCCAGAACTGCCGGTTGTATTGAAGCAGGATGGAGGATTTTCGCGCCCAGGGTTGCCAGCTCCGCCGCCTCGCGGAAGGTTATACGCTGAACGGGTTTCGCTTGCGGGACGATCCTGGGATCGGCGTCGAGGATTCCGTCCACGTCCTTCCAGTACTCGAGGGCGGATGCGTTCATCGCCCCGGCCAGGATCGACGCCGTGAGATCCGAGCCGCCCCGGCCCAGAGTGGTGGTTACCCCGTGCTCGTCGGCGCCCACGAACCCACCCACCACAGGGATGGCCATGCGCGCGACGACAGGGGACAGAAACTGCGCACATCGCTTTTTCGTGCCCGCGGGATCCGGGGTCGCCCCAGTGAACCTGGCATCAGTCAGTATGAGCTTCGTCGGATCGATTGCCTCCGCCGGTATGTTTACGGATCTGCAATAGGCCGCGAGCATCGATGATGACGCAATCTCTCCGAAGGAAAGCACCGCATCGCGGCTTCGAGGGCTTACCTCACCGAGGCAGGCCATCCCCTCGATGAGGTTGTCCATGCGCGAAAAGTGGGATTGTATGGTTTTCAGAAGTTCACTCAGTATCTCTCCTTCGGGGAGAATCTTCCGCGCTATCGAGGCGTGATCCGAAGACAGGCGCTTCGCCGTCGCACGGGCTTGCGCGTTCTGCCCCCGTTCCAGGAGATCCAGTATCTTCGTGAGCCGGTCAGTAGAATCGCCCATCGCCGAAACGACGACGACGGGGTCTTCGTGGCATCGAGACCCAATAATCCCCACGACCCGCTCGAGCGCGGCCACGTCCTTCACTGACGAGCCGCCGAACTTCATGATGATCATGGCTGGCCTTTTCCTTCTTCAAATCCGGGAATCCCGGACTGGTACAAGTTACAAATGTGATTGTTACTGATACGGCCCCTTAAAGCGGGCGAAGGAAAGCGAACCTTCCGAAGCCCTAGCGGGGCCCGGGTTTTATTTTGG
>JAUXHN010000340.1 GCA_030621515.1 Deltaproteobacteria bacterium
TCGCTGCTCGGGTGCTCTGGCGGCAGCGATCCGAGCGCAGGCGCCGACTCGGGGACCGATGCGGATTCCGACGGCGATTCCGATACTGATTCCGATAGCGACACGGACGGTGACACTGATTCCGACACGGACGCGGATGTGCCGGTCATCGCCGGCTGCCAGATCTTTCCCGGCGACAACATGTGGAACACGCCGGTGGATGAGCTGTCCGTCCACCCGCTCTCCGACACCTATATCGCGTCCATAGGGGGCGACTCGGAGCTTCATCCCGACTTCGGTACCTTCTGGGAAAGTGCGCCCATCGGGATTCCCTACACGACGGTCCCCGAGAATCAGCCGATGGTAGACGTATCCTTTTACTATGACGACGAGAGCGATCCCGGGCCGTATCCCATTCCCGAGGATGCTCCCATCGAGGGTGGGGCGAGTTCCGACGGCGATCGTCATGTGCTCGTGATCCAGGAGGGCGTGTGCGTGTTGTACGAGATGTTTGACGCCTCGCCAAATGGAGACGGTTCCTGGAGCGCCGGATCCGGCGCGGTCTGGCAACTCGATCAGAACGAGACCAGACCGGCTGGTTACACAAGCGCCGACGCAGCCGGGCTGGCAATATTGCCCGGTCTGCTCAGATACGAGGACGTGTACGACGTGGGCGAGGTAAAACATGCTCTGAGGGTCACCATCAGCAATGCCCAGCGCGCGTACATTCCGCCCGCTACCCACTCCGACGGGCAGTGCGGATACGATCCGGATTGTCCGCCCATGGGCCTGCGGTTACGGCTGAAAGATTCCTTCGATGAGTCGGGCTACGACGAGGCGCTTCAGGTGATCTTCAGGGGCATGAAGAAATTCGGTCTGGTGATCGCTGACACAGGGTCGGACATGTTCGTGTCGGGAACCCACGACACACAATGGGACGACGACTTGCTCCACCAGTTCCACGAACTCACCGCCAACGATTTTGAAGCCGTGTACACGGGAGACCCTGTTGACTACTAGTTATCAGAAACCACTGTATTCCGTAATAACCACATCCAGGCGATCTTTGACTTTGCCGTCCACTTGAACCTCGAGAATTGTCTGACCCGGCGATACGGCAAGTAAAGCGAACTCACGTTCTTCCGCGCCGTTTTTCATCTTGAAAACACTGCTGTTTTGGCTGACAAACTGAACGCTGTCACCGCTTGAAAATTCATCGCCGTCATCGTCAAGCAGCCTGGTTTTCACCATTACAACGACACCGGAAGTCAGCTCGATCGAAGCACTGTTGACCATGCCATCGACCGGTGGATCGGAAATGACAGTAAGAACAACATGATCGTATACAGGGTCACAACCCGACAAAATCACCGCCATGCCGAGCACCGCAATCATTCTCCAGATCCAATTCCTGTTAATCATTTTCAGCATTCTCATCTTGCTATTCTTCATTGAGGATAACTTCCACATTCAACTCGCTATCAACACCGCCGACGGTCACCTCGACGATTGTTGTGCCCGGAGTAATACCCTTGATGGATGCCGTGCGGCCCGTGGAATCAGACAGCGAAATTTCGACGATATCACTATCGGCAACGCTCCACGAATAGCTCAATGACCCGGCGAGCTCCAGATTGCTCTCATCCAGAGGAAACGCCTTGATTGCGCTGGTTTCATCAACGGCGAGTTCCAGGTCGGTCATGACATTATAGGCAGAGGCAGAATTGTTCTGGGAATCATCCGATAGCGCAATGGTTGCAATTTGCCGGGCCATCAGGTGAATAAGGTCAAAAACATCTCTGTTGTAATCAAGGGCCATAAGACCGACCGGGCCGTTTTTGAGAACTTCCAGGCCGCTCGATATGCCGCCGCCGCCAAGATGCGTGCTCGATCCGGCCACCACAATATACTCGGCTTCTTCATTACTCTGGTAACCGATGCTGATCCTGCTACCGACGGCGACAGTGGAAGGAAACGCTGGAACGGCTGCGTTGTTACAGGCCGAATCGTTCTGGACATCGATGCATCTATAAATGAACCACCCTCTCCCCAACTCGCCCTGTTTCATATCCAGAGGATGGCACCCGAACATCGCAACCAATGCCAGGGAAGAAACCAACATGACCGTGTAGAGAAGCAACCTTTTCATGAACAACATCCCCCTCTCATTTTGTTCTGTTGTGCACATAGTCCGCACAATGATATGTCATTCTTGACATAATGGATCTTAGGCGACAAAGTTGTGTAGCTCCAAAATGCAAATGTCGGGTTTGTGCCAAGTAGAAA
>JAUXHN010000165.1 GCA_030621515.1 Deltaproteobacteria bacterium
TGTCCAAATTTCCACGTCCGGATTGGAGGTTCACAACACTATATACATTAATAATGGTATTATTTGTGTGAGCCTGACTGACGTGGGCTCATCAACAATGGAGGAAGTCATGAGACACACAGTGTTCGCCCTTGCTGTCATCGCCGCGATTTCGTGGCTCGCGTCTGGTTGCTCCGCTTCCGAAGATCATCCACACGGAGACAGCGACGCAGACACGGACACGGACACCGATACCGATACGGATACCGACTCGGATTCGGACACCGACTCGGATTCGGACTCGGACACGGATCCTATCGGCGGCCCCAACATGTGCCCCGGCACGGTGCAGTCCTTCATATGGATAGCCAACACAGCCGAAAGCACCCTGTCCAAGGTGTGCACGGTCAACGGCGAGGAAGTCGCCCGCTACCAGACGTGTCCGACACCGCCCTGCGATCCGTCGCGCACATCGGTCAACCTCCACGGGGACATGGTAGTGACCAATCGCGATCCGACGAATGGTCCGTCATCGGTAACCAAGTTCATCGCCGACTACTGGGAGTGCACAATGGACTGGAACGGCAATGGCGAGATCGACACCTCCACCGGCCCCACCGAGGTCCTGGGGTGGGGAGAGGACGACTGCATGGCCTGGAACACGGAGCTGGGCGGAAGCAGCATGACCATCGGAGCGCGGGCCACCGCCTGGGACGGCGAGGAGGATCCGGAGACGGGCCTCGGAGGGAGCGTCTGGATCGGCGCCATGGTCAACAAGACAATCTACAGGCTCAACGGCGAAACCGGTGTAATCGAGGGCAGCGTGGCCACCGCCCTTGGTCATTACGGCGGCGTGATGGACGGCCTCGGCAACTTCTGGACCATCGGTATGATGTGCACGGTCGGCGCGTGCAACGTAGAGCGGATCAACATGTCCACTCTCGCAACGCAGGTCTTCCCGGTTCACTGCGGTTACGGAATCTCCGCGGACTCGCAAGGGAGGATCTGGACCTCCGGTCTGAACTGCGTCAATCGCCTGGACCCGGGCAGCGGAAACAACGACTGGCTCACTGTGGGCGGCTTCAATCGCGGCATAGCCGTGGATGGTGAGGGCTCGGTCTGGTCTGCCAACACCGAGGGCGATCTGGTCCGTGTCAACGAGGCCGATGTGACCCTGATGGACAGATTCCCGGTAGGCGGAAGCGCCATGATCGGCGTTGCCGTTGACCACGAAGGATATATATGGACCGTGTCTCAGGACATCGACAAGGCCCACAAGGTCGACCCGGGAGACTACTCAATCGTGGACGTCCCCATAGGTAACGGTCCGTACACCTACTCCGACATGACGGGCATGCAGCTCCTCAACGTGACCCCCATCGAGTAGTCAGCCAAGTAGCAAGTCCCCTACTCCTCGTCATCCAGATGAAATAGCGGCACGTCGTCGAGGCGGCCGGCGTCGTCGTTCCACCTCTTCAGGCGAACCTTCTTTCCCACCACGTGCAGGAAGGTCAGACGCCTCGCGTCGCGCATCAGGCGGTTCCATGGGTTATCGACCGCGGTCCACGTTCCGCTGTTGGCGTACTCGACTCGACCGTCAGACGAGACACTATGATCCACCTTGTGAGTGTGGCCCATCAGGACGAGGGGGGTCCCCGTGAGATCGCCCAGCTTGCCGGCACGCTGCGCACACTTGTCCGGCTCCTTGCTCTTCGGTCGCAGTTTTCTTCGCAGATGCACCCATATCCAGACAATGCCTCCGAACGTAACCACCGCAAATACGGACATGAGAAACGCGTTGGCGGCCACCGCCGGAACCGTCTGGATGAGCTGAAACACGAGCAGCCAGAGGTAAAGAGCCACAAAAGCAAACACGCCGAACCACAACAACCTCTTCACCACCGGTTCCGCCGCCTTTCTCACAATGGCCGGCTTGCTCGCGGATTCGGGGTGGATCTTGAGGTCGTTCCAGCGTTTGAACAGATCCCCCATCCCCGTCTTCGCCGCCATCTCCTCAAATCTGGCGGTCTGATCCGCGTCCCCCTCGTGGGAGGATCCCGAGCTACCCGTGGTCACAGAGGGGCCCAGAGCGGCGATGAAGTGAGGATAGTGATCCCTGTACACCCGCCACACATCGAAAAGGTTGTAACGCTGGATGAAATCCATGTACTGCTCGGGGGACAACAGCCGGGGCGCGTAGGGATCGAGCCTTCGCACCCGGTTGTAGAAGTACTTCACGAAGATGGAGCCGATCGGATAATCGAGCATCTCCGTGTCCTGCTCATCCCGCCTCCATCGGCTCTTGCGGGACAGGAGGGGGCGAGTGGGATACCTGATGCTGTTGGTGGAATCGTACTGGTGCCCGTGTTCCACATGGACACGGCCTTCCTCCAGATAAAACAGTTGGTGAAAGCGCACCCTCCTTGCCAGGGCATCCATATCCGCTCCGTCCGAAGATGAACTGAAGGAGGCAAGGTGCTCCAGGATCCTCGCCCTCACTCCCTCGAAGTGAATCTCCAGATCGTGGTTGCCGCGAATGATCTCCACCCTGTGCCCCCGGGCGATGAACCTTGAAACGGCGCAGAAGAACGCCTGGTGACCCCGAAAGATCACATCGAGCTTGTAGATTGATCTGGCCTCGGTGGAGTTGAGGCCGAACTTGCGCTCCGTGGAGAACACCTTGAAACCCAGAGAGCTCGCCTCCTCATCCGAGGGGATACTGGTGACCGTGAGGAAATCGAAGATATCGCCATTGAGGATGAGCACCAGACCGGAAGGGTTGTTTCGATATAGATCGTGTACGTGGTCGAGAAACCTGGCGAACGCCTCGTCGTGAAAGAAGTCCTCGGTGGAAGCCCATCGGCTGCTACCCTCAGGCTTCCCCTCTCCAAGATGCAGATCACTCACAACGATCAGATCGTGAAGTTTGTCCACCCACCACCTCGTCAATCGCTCTTTCCTTGACGCGCAACTATAGCACAAGTAAGTGTTTCATATTGGAATTCAAAGGAGGTGGGGCATGCAAGGACCAGCATTTTCACTCATCCGTTTTGCAGTACCGGTTCTCGTGGCTGCGTTCGCCTGCGGCTGCGCCGCGACCAACCTGGTAGAGTATTCCTCTCTCAACCCCGAACTTACCTACTCGGGACGCTGCAGGGTCGCGATAGCGGTTCACGATGCGCGGCCGAGAGTGGTCAGCGGCGAATCAAGCCAGTCACTGGTCGGTGAGGTTGCCTCATCCAGCGTACAGAGGGTGCCGCTCACCATTGCCGGTGGCCACCCCCTCTCGGAGATCACTGCGGACGCCCTGATCAAGGTCTTCTCGGTGAAGGGTTTCGACGTGGTGCGAATCAGGACCACCCCCACGGACTCTTCCAAAACGATCCTCGACAAAGTGAACACTGCGGGCGCCGACCACGGCATCGTCATCACCATAAACGAATGGTGGAGTTCGGTGCTCAAGAACGCGGCTCTCGTGTACGACCTCACCCTCGTTCTATACGATTCGAAGGGCGCCGTGCTCGTGGAAGTATCCGAGCAGGGAAACAAGGCCTTCGGAATGGAAGTCGAGGAAGCCGAGGAAACCTCGACCGAGGATCTCGGGTGGGGCGCTGTTCCCGAATCTCCGGATCCTTCGGTGGAGGAACCCTCCATGGGCGATCAGGATGCGTTCGCAGATGAAGCGACGGCAACGGAGGCCGCGCCCGCAACAGAAAAAACGGAGACCAAGACAGAGGAAACGGAAGCCGCGACAGACGAGGTAGAAGCAGCAACAGACGAGGCGGAAGCCGACGCCGTTGACCTCAATCACGAGATATTCCTTTTTTATCAGCAGCTGGTTGGGGGCATGTTGAACGATCCCCGGATGCCCAAGTTGATGAACCGCTTCGATACCGGAAAGACGCAGGAAAAGCCGTCCCCCACGGAGGAACCGCTCGCCCCGGCTGGTACATTTTAGGATGACGACGACAGGGCAACCACACAGGGTTGCCCCTACTTGATGGTCTTGACGACCTCCCCGTCGTCGGGAAACCGCCCCACCTCGTGCTTGGAAAAGACCTTCTTCCCGTCCACGGTCACATCAAAAATTCCGCCACCTCCGCGCACCAGATCGGTCGTAACCCCGAACTCCTTCTTGAGCTCTTCTGCCAGACCGGCAGCTCTTGGATAGTAGTTTCACTCTACGCAATACTTGATACTGATTTTCATTTCGATTCTCCCGCCGGCCGCTTTCTACCTCGCGCCGTCTTATCTTCTGCTTTTAGAGGGTAATGGCTGAACGAAAACTGTCAATCCTACAAGGGAGAAGAGGGGAAGGGGTCAGGCCTAGACAATAGATACTTTCCGGTGGTAGGCTCGCTTCATGGTACGACCAATAAGAGAAGATTATGAAGGTGCGTGGCACCATGTGATGAACCGAGGAAGAAACAGGGAACTGATTTTCCTCGATGACGACGACGCGTCGAATTTTCTGGATATTGTCGGCGATACTGTGGAGCGTTTTGGCCTTGAGGTTCACGCCTACTCACTGATGCCCAATCACTATCACCTCTTGGTGCGAACGCCTCTCGGCAATCTCTCCGACGCCATGAAACACCTTGGGGCGGTGTACACCCAAATGTTCAACCGGCGACATCGGAGGGACGGATCGCTTTTCTGCGGACGATTCAAGAGTCAACTCGTAAAACACGAGGCATATCTGATGTACGTAATGGCCTATATACACCTGAACCCGCTTAAGGCGGGGTTGATAACCCGGCTGGACGGGCTTCAGGGTTGGACGAGCCACAGACGCCACATGGGCAAGGACAGGGGACCGACGTGGCTCACGACCGAGGTTCTGGGGGCTCAGTTCGATACCCCTGAGGAGATGAAGGCTCTGACGCTCAAGCTTCACCGAAAAGGGGAACCGTGGCCCGAGGGACTCAATCTCGGCGACGGCTGGTTTCGATGGAACCTATGTAACATAGACACAGAGTTACCAAATGCGTCCACAAATAGGGATTGCGTGACCATGGAAGAGTTTACCGGTGACATATGCCAAATAACTGGGGTTAACGCGTCACGGCTGAAAGAGAGCATAAGAGGTCCCGGAGGAAATCCGGAGAGGCGTTTCGCAGTATGGGCGTTTCGAACCAGTGCGTATCTGACCTATCGCCAGATAGGAGAGCAGTTGAACATGACAATTCAGCACGTCGCACGGGACGTACGCCGAAAACGGGGAACCATCGAACGTTTCGAAGAGTGGATGAATGAATGGCTTGAAAAACATCCCGGGAAAGTGTCGATTGTCTAGGCCTGACCCCTAATAATTCTAGGCCTGACCCCTAATAATTCACAATCCTACAGGCCGGCGTCGGGCAGGTCGTCGGTGCCTGAATCCTCATCCGGCTCATTGGGCCACAGGAACTCACACGCGGGGATGTCCGTGGTCTCGTCCACCTTGGGATCGAGGTCGCAACCATAGACCGCGATGGCGGCGACACAGGCGGCGACCTGGTTGTCCGACGCGTTCTTGCCCAGGGGTCCGTCGATCTCGCGGGTACGGCAGAACTCCTTGTAGTAGGCGACGCAGGTGGCCCGGTCGAAACCGGGGTCGCAGCTCTCGCGAAGATCGCAGCGCGCCGTTTCGATCGTAACGCAGTCCTTGTAGTCGTACAGGGAGTCCATGCACCCGGCGAGGACCGCCGACGCCAGAACAACAATCAGTGCCAGTCTTGTCATTCTCCAAACTTACGGTTCGCGGCCCGCCCTGGTCAAGAAAGTGGTATATCGCCGATTGTGACAGACGAGAGCAAAACACCCGCAAGGCGTTTCAAGACATCCGAGGTGGTGACCATTTCCGCAGCCCACTTCATCCACGATATCTTCACGGCCTTTCTCGCGCCCCTGTTGCCGCTTCTCATCGACAAGCTGGGGCTTTCCCTGCTGCAGGCGGGATCCCTGACCGCGTTCTCCCAGATTCCATCACTCCTCAACCCGCTGATCGGCTCTCTGGCTGATCGGGGCTCTTTCTCCCGCATGCTGGTGATCGTCACACCCGGGATCACCGGCGCGCTCATATGTCTCATCGGGCTCGCCCCGAGCTACGCGACACTGGCGGTGCTCCTCACGACCTCCGGCATCAGCATCGCGGCCATCCACGTTACCGGCCCGGCGATAATCGCCGAGATAGCCGGCAAACAGGTTGGAAGGGGCATGGGCCTCTGGATGCTCGGCGGAGAGCTTGCCAGGACCGCGGGACCGCTGCTGGCTGTTCAGGCCGCCACGAGCCTCACACTGGAAGGCCTCTGGAAGATCATACCCGTCTGCGTGATGGCCACCCTCGTCCTGTGGTGGCGCCTGGGAAGGATCCCGTTGCCGCCGCCGAAAGAGAAGCAGAAGGCCGTGTCACTGTCCGCTTTTGGGGACATCTTCCGTTTGTGGCGCAGGATGGGGCGCCTGATACCCGCGGTGATGGGAGTTCTCTTCGCGCGGGCATTCATGGCCGGCGCCGCCGTGACCTTCCTGCCGACCTTCATGTACGGCGAGGGAAGCACCCTCTGGTTTGCCAACATCGCCCTGGCTATCCTCGAACTGGCCGGCGCCGCGGGAGCGATCATCTCCGGTTCACTGAGCGATACCCTGGGCCGCCGCAAGGTCCTGCTGATCACCACCACAGCCGCGCCGATCACCATGCTGCTCTTCCTTCTTGTGAAGGGTCCGTTCGTCCTGCTCGCGCTGGTCGGGATGGGTTTTTTCACCCTGGCCACCACCCCCGTGCTCCTGGCCGCATTCATCGAGAACTCGGGCTCGAGCAAGGCTACCGCCGGGGGCACGTTCATGATGTTAAGCTTCCTGATCCGCTCGGCTGCCGTCATCGCCGTGGGCGCCATGGGAGACGCCTTCGGCCTGCGGGCCACCTACCTCGTCTGCGCGATCATCGCAATGACGGGAGTCCCGTTCGTGTTTCTGTTTCCAAAACCGAAAGAGAAATGAACTACAGTTCGCAGTTCCTCAGGTGACCCAGGACTTTCTCGAATTCACTGTCTTCCATGTTGGTTGCGAAGATCAGCTGCTTCCCTTCCCCTGGAACAAGGCATACCAGCCTCAATTCAGCCGACTTGTCCTTGTTGCGCCGGTTGTACCTTTGCCGGAGCAATCTTTCCAGCCGCCTCATCACCCAGGGCAATGTCGAAGCTGTCTCGTTGTACAAGAGGATATTCCCGACCATGTAGACGGCGATCTTCTTCTTCTTGACGTAGGTCAATGACGCATTGTGCTCGTGGGCAATCTGGCTGTGACGTTTGATCGGCTGGTGCGCGAGGAAGGCGTCGTTGAGCCCGTGTTTGTCCTGGGTATACCATCCGGTGTAGTAGGGAAGCGCGCCGACTCCGCCTGTTTCTATTCGAAGATCGGGTGGAAGAATGCCTTCTTCGATCAGCTCGCGCAGGCTCTTTCCCTGTTCGATGCGCTTGGTTCCGTATTTTTTCGATATCTGGACCGTTTCGTTACCGTGACGGATCTTCGGTCTATCGAAAGAGACAGATCCGAAATGGACGGTCAGCACGAAGGTGACGACCAGGCCGATGGAGATGATCGTCGAGGGTATGGCCAGCCGTTTCCCGCTTCTACCGAATTCGAATATCACCCTTGCCCCGTCAACCGTGAGCCAGAACAACAAGGGCATGACCGGCACGAGAAATCGGAACCCCAGGAAGTCGCCGCCGATACAGACCAAATAGCCTAGATACAATGCGGAAGAGAGCAAGAAGAGAAACGACTGAAAGTCGCGCCTGACCGCAACCGCCAGCAATAAGAGAGGCAGGAACCCTTGTATTTTGTAGTCGCTGAAAAAGGTGGTGAAGTACTGTGCGGATTTGGCGAGCCAGATGCCGTTCACCTTGGCGTAGAACGTGTTGGGAAGCCAATACCCGTAGTACGAATATCTCCACAGGAAATGACCGCCGACGAGCAGCACGTACGGAACGCACCAGATCATGAGCGAGCGCAAACGCCGCTTCTTCAGTAGAACGTCGGCGAGAAAACACATGCCGGCGGCGGCCATGAAGATGCCGCCCTCGGGCCTCGTGAATGTCGCCAGGGAAAGGATGAGCGAGGAGGCCCACGGGTAAGGTCTGTTTTGACGGCGTTCTCGAAGCATCATCATGTAGCCGAAAAGCAGGAGCAACGAGAAAAACGCGGTTTCGAGCCCGCTTGTACTGAACGCCGTAAACGAACGGCAGACCGCGAGGGAAAGGGGAACCATGGCGACAAAAAGGTCTTTTTTGCCGAACCTCTTCAACGAATGTAAAAACAGGAGAACGAGGATCGCGAATCCCGATGCTATCCCGAGAACGCTGGAGAGAACATCCGGTTCGACGTGCACGGACATCCCGCCGGCCATGATGAGTGTCCACAGGAAGTTGGTGTAACCCTCGACGCGCTCACCGGGATTCCAGACCAGCCCCAGACCGTCGACCAGGTGCCTCGCGTACCTGAAGCTGATGAAAGCGTCGTCGGTGAGGAAGTAATACTTGTGGACATTGTAAGCGAATGCTGCGGCCGCCGCGAACGCTGTAATTGCGATGAATGCCCGGATGAGCACACCCATTACCGAGGACCTTTTCAACTGCTCGGGTTCGGGCATATGCCGATCAGCCCTTCTCGTGCCAGTCGGGGTACGGGTAACGGGCGGCAGGGCGCCTTCCGTACAACAGATCGTCAGACCACAGAGCCAGGCGCCTCGCCATGGGGTTTCTCTTTATCAACCACCGCACCATGTCATGGGCGCTGCCGTCCGGATGAGAGTATGGGCAGACCTTGACGCAAAGGGCGCAGTCGGAACCGGCCATTCGCCAGTACCGGTAGCATGTGTCTTGCTGAGACTGCCATTTCTCCACGCCGTTGCGATCCAGTTTCTCTCCTGCGTCGATGGAAGCGGACGGGCAGATGTCGGCGCACTTCATGCAAATACGACAGAAGACCTGAACGCCGAAAGTGACCGGTTCGTCCTGCCCCAGCGGCAGATCGGTGGTCACGACCGCCAGTCGCACCCGAGAACCCATCTCCGGAGTCACGAGCAGTCCGATGCGCCCGAGCTCCCCCAATCCCGCGTCGACGGCCACGGGGACGCACATGACCCGGTAGTTTCCGTCCACGTGGGCGCGAGCCTCGTATCCCAACTTGTTCAGGTACCTGGCCAGGACCATCGCTATCCTGGCGGCTTCCAGGTACTCGAAGGCGGTCTCTGTTGACGTGGGGGAGTCGGGCGCGAGCCGAACCATCTCGTGGGCCATTGGGACAGTGACTGCGATCGCGTGGGTGTGCGAAAGATCGATGGGCTCTCCCCATTTCCCCGGGGAGCGTCCGATGTTGCTGTACACGTGCGCGGGGTCGAGTCTTGTGCACCCCACCGAGACGGCGCCGAGATATCGGGCAAATCCCTTGAGCCGCATGGCGGCCTGGGCCGGATCGATCTCCACTTTCCGCCCGTCAATCGGGGCCGGGCTCCAGTCCAGCTCACGGGTCAGATCCTCGGTAAGACCGAAGCAGGCAGCCTGCAAGCCCGAGGTCATGGGATCGTAGGTCTTGCTTCCCGGTTTCGCGAGTCCGGGCATGGCCCGCAGGCTCTCGTCGAATTCCCGCTTTTCGGGATGGCTTTCGTAGTACGCCTCGAATTCAGGGGTCCCCTCTTCTATCCTGTAGAATCGGTGTAGCACCGCGTCCCGCTCGTCGACCCGGCTCCTCTTCCCGACAACCCTGAGCCCCTCCGACCGGGTCCGGGGCAGAGCAACCACGCCCCCTGCGATCACCACGACCCCGATGAGCCCCGGGACAATCCACTCCCGAAACGGTATATCGATGAGCAACAGGGTCCCGAGTACCGCCAGCGCCACCACGGTGACCGCGAGCGAAATGACCGCCGGCCGCTTCTCCTGTTCGATTGCGAACGTCGATGCGAATAAAAAGCCGAACAACGCAACAAGCGCAAACGCCGTCCAGCCGGT
>JAUXHN010000018.1 GCA_030621515.1 Deltaproteobacteria bacterium
GATCCTTGCACGGTAACCGTTTTTTTTAGCGACATCATCTACGATGTAGACTGCTATTGTTGCTATGATCACTCGCTGACCGTCTTCGGAGTGGATACTTCGGGAGAAGTGAACCTGACGGTGCAGCTGCACGACCTGACAGTGGATCTTTCGGCGGAGCCCGAGGGCATCCGCTGCAGGATAGAGGACGCCTCGATGATCGACTTGTGGGGATTCGGATGCGTGGGCGGCATCCTTCATAGTGACTGCGTGCCCGGCGTCACCGATTGTGGGGCGGGCTATTCGTGCGAGACCTACTCCCCCTCATTTTCCGGTGGGATCTGCAAGCGCACATGTGCCGTCGACGGCGATTGCTTGCTGGATGTCTTCGAATGCGTGGGTAATCTCTGCGAGATCGTTGAACCGCTCTAGAACAATACCTTCTACATTTCTACTCCACCTCCCCCTGCAGGAACCACCGGCGGCGCTTTTTGTCGTAGTAGACCCACAGGATCTTGCCGCTCGCGGTTTGCGCGAAGTGGTACTCCCTTTGAATCTCCTTGTGCCACCATCCTCCCGAGATGATGTACGGACCCACGATATTGGACACTGGCTCGTGCTCCAGGCCGCGCAGGTGGACCCCGTTGGGACCGGCCACCGGGCGAGCGTTCATCGGGACGGGGCGCGTGTAGATGCGGCGTACGAGGGTGAGGGCCCCCTTCCGAGCACGGGCCTCCCCGTCCCTCCGGGTTTTTGGGGAGGAAGAAGAGCCCAGCTGTTCCCATCGGAACTGTGCCTCGGGCAGGTGGCCCTCGGTCAGCATGGCGCGCACCACCGAGTCGTGTCCGTACCGTGCCCGGATCCGTTCGAATGCCTTGTCGGCGGCGACGGGATCCCGTTTTCCATGATCGGAAAAGAGGCGCAGTTGCTTTGGGGTGGCCTCCACCGTGCGCGCCGCCAGTGCCACCTCGATCACACCGGCCCGGAGCGTTATCGATTCGAGCCGCAGTCTGACCAGATTCGCGATCTGGAGTTCGTCGAGGGTCGGCGCGGCCGGCCGGATCCGCTCCACCACATCGCCGGCGTGATCGAGCGTCAGCTCCATCTCCAGTTCGGTTATCGCTTCCCCGCGGGCGGCGACCGCGCGGAGCATCGGGTTGAGCATTCGCTTGATGAGAAAACCGAGACGCTCGGAGTCGGTGTCCGGAAGGTCGAGCTGGGCGCGCTGGACGATCGGCTCTGTTACCGCATCGGGTTGGAGCGGCGTCCACAGGTTGCCGCTCGCCATCTCGTGGAGCCGATGTGTCCGTGCGCCGAAGCGCTCCATCAGGCCGGACGCGGGCAAGGCCAGGAGTTGCTCAACCGTGGTCACGCCGAGCTTGCCCAGATCGTTGCGAACGGTCGGGGGCAATCCCAGCATTGAGAGGGGTGTCATGCGCGCGGACGCAATCTCCTGCTCGGGGTTTTCCGAGACGATCTCACCACGTCCGTTGCGCGCCAGGGCGTACGTGCCGAACCTGGTGAACCCCACCGCCACGGTCGACTCGAAACCATTCTTTTTGAGCGAGTCGTTGATGGCCTTCGCCCACTTTTTGGGCGAGGAGTAAATTTTGCCCATGCCGGCCGCATTGAGCCAGAACACTCCCGGTTCGTCCACGGCGGCCTCGACATCCGGGGTGAATCGTCCGAGCCTTGTTTTGATAAGCCCGGTCACGTCATCGATCGTCCGGATGGAGATGGTACCGGCGCAAAGATCGGGGCAAAGCGACAGGGCGGAAGCATAGCGCTGGCCGGGCAGGATGCCCGAGCGCCGGGCGATTTGGTTGATCTGCAGGATCTCTCCGAAGGGAGTGTCGTGGCTCACCACCGCCGTGGGGCAGCCGCTCCAGTCCCGGTGGTCGCCGACCAGAATCTGCAGCGCCAGCGAGGGAACATCAACGCAGGCCAGCCGGTTCACGGCACGGTTCCGTGTGGCGCCAGTTCGCGGCCCAGAGCTTGTCCTTGATGATGCGTATCTCGATTACCCCCCTGCGGTCCCCCCGGAAGATGGAGGAGGGCTTGCCCCCTCTCCTCGCCTCTGCGCGCAGGGATACCAGCGGGCCGAGCCTGCCGGAGTCGTGAGGATCGCCGGTGAGCAGGATGACGGCGGTGTCGTGTTTTTTTGCCAATCCCGCAAATCGTGCCGGAACTCCACTCCCGATACGGGCTCCTTTTCCGACCTTGCCAATGAGGTCCATCACCACCAATCCGAACGCGCCGGAACGGATCAAAGTGTCGGCCGCTCTGGGGATATCGTCGACGAGCGGCAGGCGGACCACGGGCATCGAGTCCAGGTCCACTCCTCCCTCGGCTGCGTCGGGCGGGAAGAAGCTCGAGTGTGTGGTTGTGATCCAGGCGGTGCTCTCGCCCTGTCGTTGAGCGTCACGTACCACTCCGAACGCCGCGGTGAGGCGGGCGGGCGCAGAGACTGATAAGATCTCCACGAGGCGGCCCGCGAGGGTGTCGCGTCCCCACCTTCTCTCCTTCTTTCGCTTGTGAGGGATGTCGCCTCGGCGCAGGTACCTGGCGGCGATCAGGTCGTCGAGCTTTGTCGCGACATCGGGCACCCTATTTCTCCAGGTATCGCCGCACCTCGATCACCTTGCCCAGCAGGGAGAGATCGCCTGCGGCGGGAACGATGGGTTCGAACGCGGGATTGGCCGGATGGAGCTCGACCCGTCGCCTGCTTTTTTTGAGGAGCTTGACCGTGGCCTCTCCGTCCACCAGGGCCACCACGATGTCTCCGGAGTCGGCGGTTGGCTGGCAGCGAACGATGACCACGTCCCCCGGGAGGATGCCCGCGTCGATCATGCTCTCGCCTGTGACCTTCAGAGCGAAGAGTTCGTCACCTGAGCCGGCGCTCTGCACGCCTATATACCCTCCGTCCGGATCCTCGATGGCCTCGGTGAGGGCGCCCGCCTGCACCTGGCCGAGTAACGGCACCGGTGCGAAGGGGGGCGTCAGGGGGGGGCCGGGGAGCCGATATCCCCGCGAAACGCCGGGCTCCTTGGTGAGTTTGCCCTCCTCCACCAGGATCTCAAGATGTTCCCGGGCGGACTGGACCGACCGGAATTTGAAAGCCTCCTGAACTTCGCGTACGGTGGGCGGACGTCCGGCGATCAGCCGCTCGCGCATGAAACGCAGCACCTGTCGTCGCGTTTGCCCCGGTGGTGTTCTCGCCGCCATAATAAAAACAACAACCTTTCTTTTTGCTGTTTTATTGCATACCATACAAATGTCTGGTAATCAATGCCGACCTTGCCGATTTTCTCCTTCCCGGAGAACCCGGTGTCGGGAGGAGGCCGCCGCTAGCCACGGCATTCAGAGCCCCTCCCGATATCGGAAAATTATGCGTGTCCAATTAAGGCATCTTCCGGCTTTCGTCCTCGCCCGCAACCTCGGCTTACCCAGCGTAATGCCTCGCCCGCGTACTGCGGGCGCGCACGAAATCTGCCCCAATTGGCCAAGCATGGTCGTGAAATTTCATTTTCTCTCAAAAGCCGTCGCGTGATATATGGCTTCGATGTTCGACGGGAAGACAATCGCGGTGGTGGTGCCGGCGTACAACGAGGAGCGCCTCATAGTTAAGGCCGTATCCCTGGTGCCGGATTATGTCGACCATGTGATAGTCGTCGACGATGCCAGCACGGACGACACCCGCGGCGCGCTTGCGAGCGGGGTGACCAGGGAAGGGCTGGAGTACCTGCGTCACGAGTTCAATCTCGGAGTTGGCGGCGCCATCGTCACCGGGTACGCGCGCGGCCTCGAGATCGGAGCCGACGTGATCGCGGTCATGGCGGGGGACGCCCAGATGGATCCGGATGAGTTGCCGGTCCTGTTGAAGCCGGTAGTGAGAGGTGTCGCCGACTACGCAAAGGGAGATCGACTCTCGTGGGTCGGGGTGTTTCGGGTGATGCCCCTGTTTCGATTCGTGGGAAATCACGTTCTGTCAGTGCTGACCAGGTTCACCTCCGGTTACAAAAACGTGCGCGACTCCCAGTGCGGGTACACGGCGGTGAGCGCCGCCGCCCTCGGTCGCCTCGACCTCGAAGATCTGTACGCCAGGTACGGGTTTCCCAATGACATTCTGGCTCACCTCCATTCCGTGGGCGCCTCGCTGGCCCAGGTGACGGTCCGCCCCATCTACGAACAAGAATGCTCGGGCATCTCCTTGTTCACGGCCCTTGTTCGCGTTCCCATGGTGTTGTTGCGTTCCTTCCTGCGCCGCAGGCGACGCGAATCCCATAATCGTCGCAATCTGCTGGAGGCGGCCCGCCGGGCGTAGGACATGTCGACGTCGTCCTGCGCAGGCTTCATCACTACCTCGTTTCCCAGGTATCGGGGCGATCCGTCCGGTTCGTTCGTTCACGGGCTGGCCGCGGCGATGGTGGCCCGTGGGCATCGGGTGGAGGTCGTCGTTCCCCAACCTGACGGGCCGGACGATTGGAAGAGCGACGCGAGTTGGCTGCGCGGTGTTCGTGTGTTTTCCGCCGCGTACGTTCGACCCAGGAGATTTCAGCGGTTGTTTTTCAACGCCGGCGCGCCGGACAATCTCTTTGACATGCCCCGGTTGTGGGGGCTGGTTCCCCCCGCCATGGCGGGGCTCTACCTTGCCGCTCTGCGAAGATCCCGGCGATGGGACGGCGTGATCAGCCACTGGCTCGTGCCGAGCGCGCTGATCGCCGGTGGATTGCCCCTCGGGAAGAAGCGTCACCTGGCGACAGGTCACTCGGGAGACGTGCATATGATCCGGCGATCCCCCTTGAGGAATCTCCTGGCCCGCGCGGTGATCCGATCTGCGGACAGGGTGGGTTTTGTTTCGGAGCAACTCAGGAGCGAATTCGAAGATGCGCTCGGCCCCCGGCTTGCTGCGCAGAATTCGGAGCGGCTCATTATAACCCCGATGGGTGTGGATCCGGAGTGTCTTCAGAGTCGGCGGAACCGCGACGTTATCAGGGAGGAGCTGGGCCTGGATCGTTTCACGGCACTCTTCCTCGGACGACTGGTTCCCATCAAGGGAGCGGATTTGTTGATCGAAGCGCTGGCAGGACTCCGGGAAATGCAGCTCGTAGTAGCGGGGGACGGACCGCAACGGGAGCGACTGGAACGGGCGGCGTCAGCAAGAGGGGTGGACGCGCAATTTCTGGGGGAGGTGGATCAGGAGACGCGAGCGGATCTGTTTGCCGCGAGCGACGTGCTGGTTGTTCCGTCCCGTGAGTTTGGCGATGGACGCCACGAGGGAATCCCTCTGGTAGTGATCGAGGCGATGTCCGCCGGGTTGCCTGTTGTGGCGGCGGATACGGGTGCCATCGGTGAGATCGTGAAGGACGGGGAGACGGGCTTGCTCGCGCGTTCACACGAACAATCCGCGTTGTGCGATGCAATTTCTAAAATCGCGGCCGATGAAGCGCTCAGGCGAAGACTGAAATCCGCCGGACGGGCGGCTGTTCGCGACAGGAGCTGGGAAACACAGGTCGGTCTGTTCGAAGAACTCCTTTTCAATCCGTAGAACCTGCCCTTGACTTATAGTCAGTTCAACCTTAGATAAGGGCGGCTCGCCATCATCTTCCCCTTCCCCTTGCAGGGGAAGGCCGGGATGGGGTTAGTGTGCCCGAACGGAGGAGAAATACCATGGATCCCAGAGAATGGCTTTTCGACAAGCGGGTCATCAGGCGTAACCTGGAGAAGGGCGTGCTCACCTGGAAGTCTTATAAGGAATACATGAAGTCCACGCCCAACCTCGTGAACGAGTATGAGGTGATCGACCTCGAAGCCAAGGATGACGAGGAAGCGGACGACCCGGAGGAGGCGGAAGCTGCCGAGAAGATCGCCGAGGAATAGAGGGGGGTTTTAGATGGGCGAAGATCAGGAAAAAAAGAATCCGACGCCGGACAGCGAAGAAAAATCCGATCCGGAAGTGCCCATAGACTTCACTACTTTCATTCTGTCATTGAGTTCGTCTGCGGCCTTCCATCTGGGCCTCGCTCCCCATCCCGAGCAGAAGGACTGCTGCACCAACCTGACCATGGCGAGGCAGACCATCGATATCCTGTCCGTTTTGCAGGACAAGACAAAAGGAAATCTGACCGGCGAGGAAGAGCGGTTGATGTCGGAGATTCTCTACAACCTGCGGCTGGCCTTCGTCGAGATTTCGCAAAAGTGTGGATGTTCGGAAAGTGCTCAATAGGTCATTCCTTTATATTGTAGTTGTTCTCGTTCTGGCGGGGTGCCGTCCCGTCGAGGAGAAGCAACCCGCGCCGGAGTCGTCCGGCGGCGGCGGGACCACGGTGAAGGTGGTGTACCCCAACGTGCCTGGCTCCTTTGTGTCCACGGCCAAGAAGGTCAGGCCTTCGGTGGTCAACGTTTTCACCGCCCAGATCGTCAGGGACCGTCCGCGAACGGGACTGCACGGGTTCGAGGAGTTGTTCGGATTGCCCCAGCGGGAGAGGATCCAGCGCTCCCTGGGGTCGGGTTTCATAATCGACGCCCAGGGGTTTGTGCTGACCAACTACCATGTAGTGCGCGGCGCCAGCGAGATCCTGATCCAGCTGGAGGACGGGCGCGAGGTGCCGGCGGTTCCCGTGGGCGCAGACGCCGGGATTGACGTGGCCCTGTTGCACGTACAGGAAACAGATCTCTCCCCGGTGAAGCTCGGGAATTCACAGGAGCTCGAGGTGGGCGAGTGGGTGGTGGCCATCGGCAACCCGTTCGGTCTTTCGCACACGGTGACCGCGGGAATCGTCAGCGCGGTGGGACGGGATTATCGCGATATGGGCATGGGCCAGCGGGGTTACCAGAACTTCATCCAGACTGACGCTTCCATCAATCCTGGTAACTCGGGTGGTCCGCTGGTCAACGTGGCGGGCGAGGTGGTCGGCATGAATACATCCATTGCGGCGGCGGGTCAGGGGATCGGCTTCGCGGTTCCCATAAACATGATCAAGATGATCCTCCCCCAGCTCAAGCGGACCGGTCGGGTGGTGCCCGCGTGGATAGGGGTCGGTATTCGCGACCTGGACGCGCAGGCCAAAACGAAGACCGGGGCTGCGTTCGGGGTGATGGTGACCGAGGTGTACGACAAGGGTCCCGCCGCCGTGGGAGGAATGAGAGCGGGAGATGTCATCCTCCGTTTCAACGGCGTGACGGTACAGGATGCCACCGAGCTTGCCTGGATGACGAACACCGCCGGGGTCGGTCGCACGATCGCCATCCAGATCCTGCGGGACGGCCGCCAGATGGAAGTCAAACTCCAGGTTCACGCCAATCCTTTTTCCAGATGATGCTCACATTCTGATAGGTGGATCGCAGTGCTCGCCCAGAAGTATTCGTCTGGCTTCACCGACGGTGAAGAGGGATCCGGTCACAAGGACGGTTGCGCAGCCGGTGTCCTTCGCCATCTCGAGGGCGGTCCCCACGTCGGGAGTCGCTGCGGTGTTCCATCTTGTTGAGAACGCCTCGTGATCGAACGCTCTGGGGATCGGAGGTGGGGCCAGGATTATTCGCGCACAGATTGACGACAGGCGATCGAACATTGCGTCCACGGGTTTGTCCGAGGCGGCGCCGAATATGATCACGTCGGGATGTTCATCGCGCTCACAGAGGGCATCGAGGAGGGCGTCGACGGCCTCCGTGTTGTGCGCGCTGTCCAGAATGAACCGGGGTTGTCCCTCCAGGATCTCGAAACGCCCCGGCCAGCGGGCGGATGGAAGCGCGTCGATAAAGGCGCCCCTGTTCATCCTGGGGTCGACGAGGCCCAGCTGTGCGAAGACGGCCGCCGCAAGCGCCGCGTTCTCTCGCTGATGCTTCCCGGGCCACGGCACGTGGAGATCGTCCGATACGAAAAAATCTCTGCCGCAAATATGCAACGGGGCTTTTCGTTCGGACGCAATATGCACCACCTCGTCGAGGGCGTCGCCGGTCATGGGTCCGCAGAACAGCGGAACCCCCGGTCGTGCGATGGAGGCCTTCTCTGCGGCGATCTGTCTGATGCTGTCACCCAGGACGGCCGTGTGATCCATTCCGATGGAAGTGATGGCGCACGCGGACGGATGGGTGATCGATGTGGCGTCCAGCCTTCCGCCGAGACCTACTTCCATGACAGCAAGATCGACGTTTGCCTGTGCGAACATCTCCAGGGCGGCGAGGGTTGCGACTTCGAAGAAAGTGAGAGGTATTCCTCCCGGACCCTCCGTGAGGGCGAGGACGCGTTCGAGGGTTTCTCCCAGGGGTTCCGTGGGAACCTCGAGACCGTCGATCATGATTCTCTGGGAGAACCGGTGCAGGTGAGGTGAGGTGAAGAGACCCACTTTCAGCCCCGCTCTTCTCGCGGTGTGATCGATCAAGCAGGCGACCGAGCCCTTGCCGTTCGTGCCGGCGATCTGCGCCACGGTGAGGCCTTCATGGGGAGAACCCAGCGCCCTCGCCGCCCTGTCGACACGGTCGAGTCCGAGCAGCATTCCACGGGATGCGAGGTCGTAGGTTTTCTTGAGCGTATTGGAGTAGGGCATGGGCAGGGTCTTATTTATACTGCTCCTTCATCTTGAGGAAGCTGAGAAAATCGTCGATGTCCTCGATCTTGCTGATGACCCAGTCGTTGCCGTCGAGCTGAATGAACCCGGCGCCGGTCAACTTGAGCATTATCTCCCTGACCTCCTCTTCTTTCAAGCCCACCTGTTCGGCCATGGCGTCATAGTCCGCCTTGAAACGCAGCGGCTCTCCGTCCTCGGATTGGTGGATCTTGGCGAGCCGTTTCAGGTTTTCGATGACCCGCTCCGCCGAGCCGCGATAAAGGAGAACTTGGATGAGGCTGTCGGCGGACTCGAGCCTCCTTGCGAGCTTCCTTATCAGGCGCAGCGCGATCTCGGTGTTGTGCACGATCATTTCCTCGAGGACGCGCACCCCCACCACGAGCAACTCAGCGTCTTCGTCTACCACCGCATTTGCTGATCGAGGTTGGTCCGTGAGGATTGACATCTCGCCGACGAACTCCCCGGCGCCGAGAACCGCCAGGGTTTTTTCCACGCCGCGCGACTCGACGATTATCCGTACCGCACCCGATCGGACCACAAACATCTCGGTACCTTTTTCGCCGGCATTGAAGAGAACTTCGCCTGCTTTTGCGATTCTCCCGTACTTTGCAAAAAGCGGATCGCCCATCTAAACCTCCTGATGGATTCGCGACGGATTTTAAACCAGATTGCATGGTTACGCTCGCTTTTTAAGTCGTCAATGTGTAACAGTTCGTTTTCTTGACGAAAACTAGCAGTTAAGTTTAGGATTTAGCGTTCGTGTCACTCGGATGGCGGATTTTCGCCAGGGAGGGTTCCTTGTCCAAAAAATCGATTTTGTGTGTCGATGACAGCGCAACGATGCGTACCATCGTGGAGAAGACTTTCTTCGCCGAACCGTACAACGTCGTAACGGTTCCGTCCGGTGAGGCTGCTATCGAGAAGGCAAGGCAAATCCAGCCGGACTTGATTCTCGCCGATGCCGGGATGGTCGGGGTGACGGGCTACGATGTCTGCAAGGCCGTTCGGGAAGAGGCCGGCATCGGGAACATTCCCGTCATCATCATGAGCGGCGTTTCCAGCCCTTACGATGAAAACAAGGCGAGGGATGTGGGTGCCACTGACCACATTAAAAAACCCTTCGACACCACCAAGCTGATCGAAAAGGTCGCCGAGCTTTGCGCCGCTGCCGCACCGGCCGGTGCGCCGGAAAAACCGAGAATTTCGCCCACCCCCCGGAAGATCGCGCCGGCAACGCCGAAACCGGCACCGGCCCAGGGGGCGACGTTGCACGCTTTCCCGAACCCGGTTGCGCAAAAAGCGCCTGTTGCTCCGCCTGTCGTTCCGCCTGTCGTTCCGCCTGTTGTTCCAGTGTTTCCCAAGCCCATCAGGCAGGCCTCCCCCAAGGAAACCATGGAGTTCGGCGCGATGGCCGCTTCGGAAAAACCAAAGCGGGAGAAAGTCGTTCCCATTGAGATCGACGAGCAAGCCGGGGACGATGCCGACATCCAGGTGGGGACCCTCGCGGAGCTTGCCCAGATGAACGAGAAGGGTGAGACGTTGGAGCCCACCCACGAGGTGGATGCCATAGAACTCGATGAGCCGGTTGCTCCCGAGACTCCGGCGGAGAAACCGGCGATAGAAGAGATGATCGAGACGGCCGCCGCCGATGTGGCCGCGAAGGTCGGAGGTCTCACGTCCGAGCAAGCGGAAGCGATTCGCACGCTCACGGCGGAGGTCATCGAGCAGGTGGTCTGGGAAGTCGTCCCGGATCTCGCCGAAACCATCATCCAGGAACGAATCGACAAGCTGCTGGAGAAGTAGGCTTCCGCACATGTTGGACATCCATCGAATTCGCAACGAGACGGAGAGCGTGAAAAGCGGTCTTGTCAACGTTGGATTCGATCCATCGGTGATCGACAACGTGATCGTTCTGGATGGGGATCGACGCGAAACCCAGAAGGAGGGCGATCGACTCCGGGCCGAGCTGAACGCTGCGTCCAGGAACATCGGCAAGGAGAAGGATCCCGATCGCCGAAAGGATCTCATCGACGCGGTTTCAAAGGTGAAGCAGGCGATCAAGGACAATGACGCCAGGGTTCCGCGTCTGGAGAAGGAATTGCGCGACCTCATGCTCTCCATACCCAACATTCCGCTCCGGGAGGTTCCGGTCGGTTCGGGTGATGAGGCCAACTCGGTCGAAAGCGAGCACGGCGACAAGCCGAGCTTCGATTTCGAGCCGAAACCCCACTGGGAGTTGATGAGCGATCTGGGTATTATCGATTTCGAGCGCGGTCAGAAGGTTTCCGGGTCGCGGTTTTACTTCCTGCGCGGTGAGGGAGCTCGCCTGCAGCGGGCGCTCATCGCCTGGATGCTCGACGTGCATACGGAGGAGCACGGGTACGAGGAGCTCTACGCACCTTGCATGGTTCGCGCGGAGTGTCTGGTGGGCACCGGCAACCTTCCCAAATTCGGAGAGCACCTGTACCGCGATATCGAGGAGGACTTCTGGTTCATTCCCACCGGCGAGGTTCCGGTGACAAATTTCTATCGGGAAGAGATCCTGGATTGGGAGGCGCTTCCGCTGCGACACGTGACCTACACACCGTGCTTCAGGCGTGAGAAGATGAGCCATGGGAAGGACACCCGCGGCATCAAGAGAGGGCATCAGTTCGACAAGGTAGAACTCGTACAGTTCGTCCACCCGGATCGGGGAAGGGACGCCCTCGACGAGTTGACCGGCCATGCGAGGAAAATTCTCGAAATGCTGGGGCTTGCGCACAGAGTGGTCAGTATCTGTACCGGAGATTTGTCGTTTGTATCCGCCATCAAGTTCGACCTGGAGGCATGGTCTCCGGGGTGCGAGGAATGGCTGGAGGTGTCGAGCTGCAGTCTGTTCCAGGATTTTCAGGCTCGTCGGGCGAGGATCAGGTTCAAGGACGAGAACGGAAAGAACCGGTTTGTGCACACCCTCAACGGATCGGGGCTGGCGCTGCCGCGGGTGGTGATCTCGATAGTTGAATCATATCAGAGGGCGGACGGTTCCATCACCGTTCCCGGGGTGCTACAGCCCTACATGGGCGGTCTCGAAGTGATAACTCGCAGGGATTGAGATCTACTCGAAGATGGCCAGGATTTCCTTTTCGATAGTGGCTTCCTTTTTTCTCAAAGAGAAGGCCAGCTCGGTCATCAGGAGAGAGCGTGCCGTATCGAGAAGGCGCCTCTCGCCGAAGGATAGTTCCTTGCCCGACCGCAGGCGGTAGAGATCCCTCAAGACCCGGGCGACATCGAAGGGCGAGCCGCTCTTCAGCATCTCCATGTACTCTCGATAACGTCGATTCCACGGTTGGGTCTTCACGGCCACTTCATCGGTCTTCAAGATGTCTACGACTTTCCTGGCATCTTTTCTGGAGATGAGGGGCCTCAAGCCGGCAGCGGCAGCGGTTTCGACCGGGACCATTATCTTCATGTTGTTTTCCAGAATCTCGAGAACATAAAAGGAGCGTTTTTGGCCGCCCAGGGAGCGCATCTGAATAGCGGTGATCTCTCCCACTCCGTGGGCCGGGTAGACCGCCTTGTCGCCTTTTTTGTAAGTTTTTGCAGTAGCCATCAGATTAATTGCAACTCCTGAACGTGTTTCCAATATATCTCCAAGAAAAACAGTTTCTCCGCCACCCGAGATACTGTTTCAAACGGGAACGAAAGATAGCATGCGGGCCAATGAGGGTCAACGCGTGTAGTGCGTTAGTGAGAGGAGGTTGTAGGTGAATGTAGGATACACCCTGCGTATGTCGCGGCGCGGAAACGGACTTGGGAGCGTCCTTTCCGGTGTATTGAGCCAAACTGTGGTCGGTAATTTCATTGAGATAACGATGCCTTATGCATATTGAGGTTGCAAATAAAGGACTTGACTTTTTAATACAGTACCAATAACATACGCGAAAATATAAAACATAACTTGTTGAAATTAATAATCAAAATGACATCAGCTCGATAAATGCGCAAGGCATAAAAAGCACCGGATTCAGACGATTTGACAATACAAGTAAAGGGGACGGCCATGATTGGAAAGCGACTTCTCACCAGCGGGTTGGCTCTTGCGGTTCTCCTCACCCTCGGGGTAGTGGCGAGTGCGCAGGACATGGTGTTCACGACCTCGGATACCGGAAGCGTGGCGGCGCCGCCACCACCGCCTTCCGGACCACCGAGCGAAGCCCTGGCGAACGCGCTGAGGCTTTACCAGCAGGAGCACTACGGCCAGGCGGCCGTACAGTTTCAGAGGATTGTGCAGGGCGAGACCGGAGACCAGCCGGCCAACGTCCAGAAGGCGCAATTCTTCCTGGGCAAGTGCTTCTACCACCTGGGTTTCTTCCAGGCGGCTCTCGGCGTTTTCGAGGAGATAGCCATGATGTCCACGGGGCATCTCTATTTCCAGACCACGCTGCAATGGCTGGCGCAGCTGTCTCGTGAGCTCCCCGAGCCCGCAGGAATCATCGGGCTGGTCGGCCGTTACGGCGACTCGGTCTCGGTGTTGCAGGAGTTCAACAAGAAAGAGACAAGTGATCTTTACAATGAACTTCTCTACCTCATGGGTCGTTACTGGTACCAGCAGGGCGAGTTCGCCAAGGCCCGGGATTTCTTCCTGGAGATTGACAAGAGTGATTCATCGTACGTAAGCGCGGTGTTCTTTGCCGGCATCACGTTTGTGCGTGAGCGCAAGGCCCAGCCCTCGACCAAGGCGTTTTTATCCATTGTCGACAAGTACGAAGACATTCTTTTTCTTTCCGACGAGGAGGAGCGTTTCCTGAATCTGGCCTGGTTGTCGCTGGCGAGAATCTATTATTCCACCAAGCACTGGGACAGCGCAGTGGAGGCCTGGAACCGCATTCCCCAGTCGTCCGAGTATTACCTGGATGCCCAGTTCGAGGAATCGTGGGCGTATTTCCAGGTGGACATGTACGACCGCGCGTTGGGCAATATCCACACCATGAACTCCCCGTATTTCGAGGGCTATTTCTATCCGGAGTCGGTCATTCTCAAGTCGGTCATCTTTTTCGACCAGTGCTTGTATGAGGATGCTCAGGAAACGGTCGTCAAGTTCACCAACAGGTATGAGCCTATCCAGAGGGAGCTGCAGGCTACCGTGACCAAGTTCCAGGACAACCAGCAGTTCTTCGAGTTCCTGCGCAAGATCCGGCAGATGCACGAACAGGGCGAGCTGGATAAAAGTCTCGAGGGCAGCGTGTCCGTCGGCACCGACGGCGCCTCCGGCAGTGCCGGCACGGCGCAGCAGCCCGAGAAGATAATGGGATTGTCTCCCGAGGTGCTGGCTGTCATCAAGGGCGCCCTCGACGACCGCACGCTTCTTCGCAATCTCGAGTACGTCGAGGTGCTCGAGTCCGAGGAGAAGAAGCTGGCCAAGATGCCTCCGCAGTTCGTGAACGCGGCGGCCGGGCAGCGGATCATCCAGGATATCGCCACCGCCAAGTCAGTGGCCATCGACAACACCGGGAACCTTGCCCGGTCCAGGTACGAGCGCCTGTTGGTCGAGATTCAGGATCTGCTCAATCAAACCACGCGTATTGAGATCGAGATCCTCAAGGCCCTTCGTGGGGAACTGGACCTCGAGATTCAGACGGAGCAGGAGACCACGGGGCCGGTTGTTCAGCAGTCCGAGATCAAGAGCGACGCCGAGCATGTGATCTGGCCGTTCGAGGGTGAGTTCTGGCGTGACGAACTGGGGTACTATCGGCAGCCGGTTGCCAGCCGGTGTGGGAGGTAACGGGTATGATTCGCAATATCGGATTGTTCACGTTCGTCGCTGTGACGGCGGCTTGCCTGGTCCTTTTGACTGCGAACCGGGCCGAGGCGGAGAAGAAATCCTCAACCCTAGCGGACGAGGAGGTCTGTATCCCCAAGGCGGTGGAGAAGAGGGTTCTCGGTTGTCCCGAGGACATCGATCTCGCCAAGGGAAAGCTCGGCGGTGCTGTCGGAACGAGCAAGGCAAAAAAGAAGAAGAAAAAAAAGAAGGGGATTGAGGGACCAAGCCTCGAGAAAGGTTTTGTCCAGAACATCATTGAGTCCTCTTTCAAGCGCAAGCGCGAGGTTCGCAAGCTCGATATCCTCAAAAAGGAAATCAAGCTGATCCTTCGTCTCGCCAAGCAGACGTCCAACGAGAATCCCGAGAAGGCGGAGATCCTCAAGCGCCTGGCCGACGCCTACAAGGAAATGTACGATCAAATCAACTTCATGGCGCGCGGCCTCGAGGAGAAGATTTTCCGGCAGAAGAGCAAGAAGGAAAAGGCCAAGATGAAGGCCCAGCAGAAGGCTCTCGACAAGAAAGCCAATGCTTACCGGGAAAAATCTATCAAGGCATACGTGGAGATTCGCAACCACTTTCCGGACTATCCGGATTACGACGAGATTCTCTTCGCCATCGCCTACGAGATCGACCAGATGGCCGCCCAACAGGAGAACAAGAAGAAGAAGGCAAGTTACCGGGAGCGTGGCCGGATATTCTATCAGGAGCTGATCCGCAACTACCCGCGTTCCAGGTTCATCCCACATGCGTGGATGGCCTTCGGCGAGTATTATTTCCACGAGGCGATGGACGTCGAGAGGGCGATGCGCGCTTACGAGAAGGTGGTCGAGTGGGGAGAAGAAAACAATCCCAACTACGTGGTCGCCATGTACTACCAGGCATGGTGTCTGTTCAATCTTCAGGAATTCAAGAAGACCATCAACCAGTTCAACAAGGTGATTCAATACGCCGAGGCGAACCCGGAGCACCGTGAGGCACAGGTGGTGGCCAAGCGCTCGCGCATGGAAATGGTCGGAGCGTTTTCCAAGATCGGCAACCCGGCCCAGGCGTGGAAGTTCTTCCAGCGGGTCGGGGGCAAGCTGGCCCATGCGATGCTCGATAAGCTCGCCGGCCTTTATTACGACGACGGTCATTGGGCCGACGCCATCATCGTGTTCCACCAGCTCGAGAAGCTGGAGATCGAGAACTACCGGGGCAACGGTGGCGACGACCTGTGCCACTACCAGACCATGGTCACCAATGCGGTTATCAGCTCCAGGCCAAAAGACGAGCAGGTTGTCGAGATCAAGCGTCAGATCGGACTGTCACAGAGATTCGCCAGCGAGAAGCACGATGCCGCGAAGATCAAGAAGTGCAACCAGGACTCCATTGCAATAGCCTGGGACCAGTCGACCCAGTGGCACCTTGAGGCCGTGGGCAGCGAGTCCGCGCCAGGCACAAAAGATCACGACACAATGCATTTGTGCATCGCCATGTACGACGAGATTCTGTCCAAGTATCCCAAGCTGGACGACATCGAGGTCGAAGGCTTCGATGATAAAACCAGACCCAGCCGCTACCGCGTTGCGTTCTACAAGGCGGAGCTGTACTGGACCATGGAAGACTGGGCAAACTGCGCGCCCTCCTTCGACGCTGTTGTCGATATGGATCCCACCGGGGAGTACACATCCAGCGCGGCCTATGCGGCGGTGCTTTGCTACAACAAGGTTTACGTCAAGGAGCGTGGCGACAAGGACCGTAGCCGAAAGCACAAGCTCAAGACCGCCGACAAATCCGGCTTCAAGTGCGACAAGACCTGCAAGAAGTGCAAGAAAAAGGAATGCAAGGGCAAGAAGGGAAAAGATAAAAAGAAATGCTTCAAGAAGTGTGAAAAGGGCGAAAGAATCGTCCTCGAAGTCAGCCCGCTCACCCCTCTCGAGAAGGGCATTCTCAAGTCATACAACCGATATGTTTGTTTTGTTACCAAGGGAGAAGATCTTATTAACATCAAATATCGGCGAGCCAGAATCTATTATGAGGCAAACATGTTCGTCGAGGCGGCGGTCCTGTTCAGGGATATCGCGGTCAATCATTCCACGGACGAGATAGCTGTCTACGCGGCCAACCTCTACCTCGATTGCCTGAACGCTCTCGGGAGCATGGTCGAAAAACCGATCCCCTCTTGCTACGACAACCTCTCGGACATCGTCGACCTGTTCATCGACACCAGCAAGAAGCCGGGCGTGGACCTGATGAAGGACGAGGATTTCGCCGGCCAGATCAAGTCGCTGAAGGTGGGCGTCATGCGGAAGAAGGCGGAGTCCCTCACCATGCGCAGCCGCTTCAAGGAGTCGGCGGAGATCTATCTCGATATTTATCGAAATTATTCAGGTGTCTACGATGAGCGTGGAATGTGCGAGGTGCTGTTCAACACAGCCATCAACCTGGAGTCCGCGCGTCTCGTCATGTCCGCCATCAAGGTGCGCGAAAAGATGATCGAACTCTACCCGAAGTGCGAGCACTCCAAGAAGGCTGCGTACTTCATCGGACAGAACTACCACGCGCTGCAGTCATTCTCCATGGCGGCCGACAACTACGTGTCATTCGCCAAGAAGTACTCCGGCGAGGACGAGGCCCCCGAGGCGCTCTCCAACGCGGTCATGTTTTACATCGGCCTCGGCAAGCCGGACAGGGCCTTCTCGACGGTCAAGACTTTCGAGAAAAACTATTCCGGGCGTCGGACGGCCGAGACGGCCACGGTAGTGTTCAGCGCCGGCTATATTTACATCAATGATGATGAATGGGAAAGATCGCGCAAATGGTACACCTCGTACCTGAGGCGCTACTCCAAGGCCAAGCTTGTCGACGAACAGGTTCAGGCCAACGTGATCATCGGTGATACGTACTGGAATGCAAGGCGGAGAGACACGGCCAAGGCTCTCAAGTACTACAAGAAGGCCGTGGCTGTTCATGACAAGGGCAAGGCTACGGTCACGGTGAACAAGCGCAAGGCCGCCATGCTCATCGCTGTTGCGAAGGCCAAGTACTACATTGCCGAGGTCAGGTATTTTGCGTTCAAGAAGGTCAAATTCCCTGATTTCGTCGGCTCCAGGAAGACCTCGGACAAGATCGAGAGATGGTGGAAGAAGGAACAGGGTCCGGAGAAGATCAAGGCCATGGAGAAGTGGGCCAAGGACAGGCGTCGACTTGCCAGGTGGGGGTACTACGACGAGAGCAAGTCAAGGCGCGATCAGATGAAGGAAGTCAAGAAAGAAGAGAAAAAGGAAGCTCTCGACATCCAGTTCACTTACTGGGGGGTGCACAAGCTCAAGCCGTGGATCGAAAAGAAGGCGGCTCTTCTGGAAGAGACCACCAAGCTGTTCGCCGAGGTGGCAGCGGTTCACATCCCCGAGTGGGAGATGGCGGCCGCTGCACGTGCGGGTGATATGCAGCTGCAGTTCATGAACGCGCTCTATGATTCCCCGCTTCCGCCGTCCTTCAAGGGCGATCAGGAACTCATCGACATCTACCGCACCGAGATGGACAAGAAGGCGGAGCCTTACCGTAAAGGCGCCGTCGGCGGTTTCGCACACTGCCTCAATATCTCCACCAAGGTCAGGTGGTTCAATGAGAACTCTCTGCGTTGCGAGCGCGAGCTCAGCAAGCTGGAGCCTCTGAAATATCCGATATCACAGGAGATACGCGTGCAACCGAAGTTTGAGTTCAGTTTCTGGTCCAGGCCCGAGCCCGTGCTGGCGCTCGAGACCGAGGCCGAGAAGCGAGAGAAGAAGTTGACTGCATCTGCGGCTGAGATTTCTGCCAAGTCCGCAGAATCGAAGTAGGAGGTTACCCATGCTGAAGAACGCAAAAATCATCGTTCGGGTTACCGGGATTCTGATAGCGCTCGTGGTTCTCGGTTGCGGCGGCGCCAAGGTGAAGGGCGTAGACGGAGAGACAGGTGGAGTGGACGCCGATGGCAAGCCAATCATCACCAAGGAAGCGCGAAAGGACTTCGACAGGGCAGTCGAGGCCTATAAAGAGGCCAAGAAAGAAGGCTGGAACGAGAAAAACTGCGAGTCCGTGGCAAAGAAATTCAGGGCCGTGGCCAAGGGGCACAACAACATGGTGGAAGCCATGTACAACGTTGGTTGCATATACGATGAATGCAAGATGAAGGACAAGGCGAAGGCCGAGTTCAAGAACACACTCAAGAAGCACGAGAAGCATCAACCGTCCATGATCCACCTGGCAATCCTCGCCCTCGAGGCGGGTAAGGATGAGGACGGGCAGGCAAAGCTGAAGGAGGCCATCCTCGCCGGCCGCAACACGCTCGAGGCGGTGCCGGCATACAACCTGGCCGCCACAATCCTGCGGGCCAAGGCCAAGGAGGGCGACGGGGAGGCCTGGAAGAAGGCTCAGAAGAACCTGCGAACCGCCCTGGCCATCGATTCCAAGTATATGCCGGCGTTATACCAATTGACGATGCTCTATTACGACATTGCAGTGGAGTTGAAGAAGCCGTCGTACCTGACCCTGGCCAGCCTGGTGTTCAATCAGGCGGTCAAGCTCGATCCTGAGTACGCGCCCAACTATCACGCGCTGGGGCTCATCAATCTCCAGAAGAACGAGCTGGTCGAGGCCCTCAAGGCGTTCGAGGCGGCTTTTCAGAAGGACCCGAACCTCTACGAGGCCTACATGAGCTTCGGCGCCATCAACCTGAACTTCCGGGGTTATGTCGAATCGAAGAGCGCTTTTGAAAAGGCTATTGGGCTCAAACCGGGTAGCTACGATGCACACATGGGGCTCGGAGTGGCGGCCCGCGGACTGGGCGACTTCACGCTCGCCAAGGCGGAGTACAAGAAGGCCGCGGAGATCAATCCGGCCAGAACCGATTACATCTTCAATCTCGGGCTGTTGGAGATGGACTACACCAACGACGGCACGCCGGAGGGTTACGCAAAGGCGAGCAAGGTCTTCGAGAAGTTCCTGAAGAAGGCGACCAAGGCTCACAAGAAGGATCCTGACGGCAGGAGGGGCAAGCAGATCTCCTGGTACAAAAAGGCGGAGAGACGCATCAAGTCATGCAAGAAGGCCGAGAAACAGATCCGCGAGGCCCTGAAGGAGATGGCCGAGCTCGAGAAGATGGCTGCCGAGCAAGCCGTGATCGCCAAGGAAGCCGAGGACATGCAGAAGAAGGCCGAGGAGCTCGCCAAGGAAGAGGCCGCGGGTAAGGTTGCCAAGGGTGAAGAAGTGGACGAGGCGGCCATCGAGGCGGAGCTCGCGGCGGAGGAGAAGGCCGCGGAGGAAGCGGCCAAGGCCGAGAAGAAGGCCAAGAAGGCCGAGAAGGAAGCCGAGAAGGCCGAGGAAGAGGCCGAGAAGGATAAAAAGACTGCCGAGGACAAGGAAAAAGGTTCCGTGGACCTGGAGGGATAAAAAAAGTTCTTTTTAAGGGAACTTATTGAAAAGTAGATTGTCTATCGCTGCGGAAGCGCGATTTGCAAGGAGAAGGAAGGGAAGAAAAATGAAGATCCTCACTGGCATTGTGGCTGGAGTAGGTTTCATGCTTCTGGTCGGCTCAGCTTTTGCGCAGGTTTCTTACGCGGAGAAAACCGAATACTCATTCGATGACGATGTGGTCACAGGCGACCTCGTCAGACCGGATGGGGAGTTGACCGTTGTTCGTAAGAAGGGAAAACAGCGAAGCCTGATTCGGGTGCGTCAGCATTTCATTCCGGAGATGCTGAAGTCCGTGGAGGACATCTAGTCCGAATCGGGAAATCGGTGGTTTGAGAAGGGTTGGTTCGCCAGCCATGAACAAAGATAGGAAAAGGCCATGAGTGCACTGACAATCAATTTCAAGATCCTCAAAGATGGTGAAATCGTCAAGGAGGAGTCTCTCTCCAGGGACGTGATCAAGATTGGCAGGATGGCGTCAAGTCACTTGCAGATTGACGATGAAGGCATCTCGAGGATGCATGCGGTCATCGAGGTATCCGGACCTGATGATGTGCACATTATCGACCTCGGGAGCGCCGAGGGGACTATTGTCAACGGCAAGAAGGTAAACAAATCTGTTCTGGCGAGTGGGGATAAGGTCACCCTCGGCGGAGTGGAGATCGAGGTGACCTTCTCGGCCGGAGTGCAAGAGGCAGCCGCGCCCGTGGCCCGGGCCGCCCCTCCGCCAGCGCCTCCGATGGCGCCGATGTTTGCGGCTCAGGCCGCCGCTTCGTCGCCCGCAGTGCCGGCTGCGGTTCCATCCACCGTCGGCGTTACCGCCGGGTCGATGTTCATAGATCTGAACACCGTGGAGGATGTCAACAAGCAGGCCATCGAGGTTGTGGTGATGTGGAACGGGTCTGTGCTTCAGGTCAAGCATTTCAAAGCAGACGAAAAGAAGCCCGAGAACTTCTATATTGGTGAGGATTTCACCTGCGATTTCCCGATCCCCGCAGAGGAACTGAAGGGAGCCACAAAGGTTCCGCTGGTCGTCAACCACGTCGGAGGCGGGGCCACTGTCAGCATCCTTCCGGGCGGAGCCGGTGATGTGACCCACGAGGATGGTAAGCGGGTTTCGCTGGCGGACATGGTAAGCGGGGGTCAGGCGCAGTCGTCGGCCGAGGTTCCCGGCGGGTACAGCTTCGCGTTGCCTCCCAAGGCCAGAACAAAGATGGACTTCGGTCCGTGGACGTTCCTTGTAAATGCCGTACCCAACCCAAAGAGATTCGTGGCCCCCATTCAGCTGGATTGGACGTCGCAGATTTACACCGGGTTCTCCATGATCCTGCACGCTGTGTTTCTGTTCCTCATCTATTTCATCCCGCCGGATCCCGAAGGCCTGTCTCTCGACTTGCTCGATGAGAACAACCGGTTCATCAAGTACATGCTCAACCCTGCGGAGATTCAGCAGGACGAAGTTCCCGAGTGGTTGAAGAAAGACAAGAAAGACGAGGAGCAGGGCGGTAAAGGAAAGCGTCATAAGGGCGAAGAAGGCCAGATGGGTAAGCGCGACTCCAAGAAGACCGACAACCATTACGGGATCAAGGGGCCAAAGGACAACCCGAACCCGCACATGGCGCGCTCAATGGCCAAGGAGATGGCAAAGTCTGCCGGTATCCTCAGCTACCTTTCGGCGGCAAATGCACCCACATCGCCATTCGGTCAGGACACGGCTCTCGGTATCGATCCCGAGAACGCACTGGGCGCCCTGATGGGCAACCAGGTCGGCGAGAACTTCGGCTACGGTGGTCTCGGACTGCGCGGTACCGGTCGTGGCGGTGGCGGTACCGGTGAGGGCACCATCGGATTGGGTAACCTCAACACCATCGGTCACGGCGGTGGCGGCGGATCCGGTTCCGGGTACGGACGCGGCGCGGGCGGCCTCGGCGGGCGGCGCGGCAGGGCGCCCAGAATTCGTTCCGGCGCGGCGATGGTCAAGGGCTCTCTGTCCAAGGAAGTCATCCGAAGGATCGTTCACAGGCACATCAACGAGGTCAAGTTCTGCTACGAGAAGCAGCTTGCCCAACGCCCGGACCTGTCGGGTCGTGTCGCAATCAAGTTCATCATCTCCGGTACGGGAGCTGTCCAGATGGCCGCCGTTGCTTCATCCACATTGGGCAACGCCCAGGTCGAGAACTGCATCGCCCAGGCGGTGCGTCGGTGGACCTTCCCGCAGCCCGAGGGTGGAGGAATCGTCATCGTGACATATCCCTTCATGCTCACATCGCCGGAGGGCTAGACCCTTTCAAAACACCATCCTGGAAAGGTCCCGTCTTCTCCCTGAATTAGTAACAGCACCAATACGAAGATAGGAACGTTGACACGCGTTCACCCCTTGTTAAAGTCCGTCCAATGAACAGCTTGAGAACCGTCAAGGGAATGCACGATATCCTGCCGAAGGAGATGCCCAAGTGGCATTTCCTGGAGGGAACCTTTCGTGAACTGGTCGGCAGGTTCGGTTACCAGGAGATCCGAACACCCGTAGTGGAGCCGCTCGAGCTCTTCGTACGCGGGATAGGTGAGGTCACCGATATCGTCGAGAAGGAGATGTACGCTTTCGAGGACAAGGGCGGCGCCAGGCTCGCGCTTCGCCCCGAGGGGACAGCCTCGGCCATCCGATCGTACATTCAGCACAACATCGGCGGACAGCAGCCGATCACCAAGTTCTACTATATCGGCCACATGTTTCGCCGCGAGCGCCCCGCAAAGGGGAGATACCGGCAGTTCTACCAGGCCGGCGCCGAGCTGATCGGAGTGGAGGAGCCCACTGCGGATGCAGAGATAATCGACATGGCTGTGCAGTTCGTGGAGGCCCTGGGAATTGAGAATGTCAGCGTTCAAATAAACAGCCTGGGCGATCAGGAGACGCGCCCGCTGTTTCGAGATGCGCTTGTCGAGTATTTCACCGGGGATTTGAACAAGCTGTGCCCGGATTGTCGACGAAGACTCCAGACCAATCCCTTGAGAGTGCTCGATTGCAAAGTACCGGATTGCGTGGAGGCGGCAGCGGGGGCACCGTCTGTGCTGGACCATCTCACGGGGGAATCCGCCAGTCATTTCAATGAGTTGAAGAGACTACTCGGTGAAAACGGGACGCCGTATCAGGTGGCGCCGAAGATGGTGAGAGGCCTCGACTACTATACCAGGACGATCTTCGAGATACAGGGCGAATCAGATACCCTGGGATCGCAGGCCACGATCGTCGGCGGCGGACGTTACGACAATCTGGTGAAGGATCTCGGAGGAAAGCAGACTCCTACAATCGGGTTTGCCTTTGGAATAGAGAGGCTGCTCCTCATGTTGGGTCCAGGAGCTTCCATCGCTGTGCGACCCACGATCTACGTTGCGGGTATAGGTGATGGAGGGCTGGACAGGGCGATTGCCCTGGCCAGGACCTTAAGGAAGGCGGGAAACAAGATCGAGGTGTCGTACAGGGAGGGAAGCCTGAGGTCGCAGTTGAAGCGCGCGGATCGTTACGGATCGATCATCGCGATTATCGCTGGAGAAGACGAAGCGGCGCGAGGCAAAGTGACCTGGCGAAACATGAAGGACGGATCTCAGGAAGAAGTGTCGTTGTCTGACCTTGACAAGCGCCTGGAGGCGCACAAGTGACAGACAGATACACTACCGTCGCATTGTCGGCTTTCATGCTGGCGATCATCTTCCTGCCATTCCCGGCTGTGGCCGATGATTTCGAGGAGGAAGCAGGCTTAGAGGAACCCGACGACGAGAAGGGTGGGAAATCTTCCGGCAAGGGCGCTGTCGGGTTGGACGGCATCGAGTTGAAGGAACTGGAGGAGGACTACGAGCCTAAAATCAAGCGGTTCATTATTCCGCCCTACTACTCCGAGAAATCCGAGCACGTTTCCACGACGGCCATTTTTCCGCTGTTCTACTCCAGGCAGAGAACCGGGGAGGGTGCCCGAAAAGACCTTGGGCTCTTGCCATTCTACTGGAGATATCGCGAGGGGCCTTCGAGCGCCGACGTGTATTTCCCGTTTTATTGGCGTTTTCGAGATCCGGAGTTCAAGACGGATATCATTCCACCAGTTTACTACAATCGAGACGATCATGGATACAACCTGGGCCTGGCGCCGCTCGTATTCCTCGGAAAAGACGAACGACGCAAGTCCGAGTATCAGGTGTTGCCGCCTTTGTTCTGGAACTTCAAGAACAAGCACGGCGGGTTCATGTGGGCGGGATGGTACTACGATTACCGAAATCGCGGCGACAGCGATCGCGGCATTCCGCCACTGTTCTTTGCAGGCCGCAACAGGGACAAGACATACTTGACGGTATTGCCCCCGCTCTTCTGGCGATTCACCGACGAGGTGAACTACAAGACCACAACAGTGCTACCGCCCTTCTTCTTCAGGACCAGGGAGACCGGCTGGAGTGCCGGCCTTGTGCCGTTATTGTATTTTGCCAGGGATGAGAACTGGGCGAGAACGCTGATCACACCTCTCTATTATGGAAGCAGGTGGGGTAAAGGTCGAAGCCACTATTTTCCACTGTTGCTCTCTTACTATCGTCACGCCCCCAACCTTTCTCAGGGTGGCGTCGCGATCTTTTATCACTGGTACGAAAAGGAAGGCGACTATCTCAAGATGTACTCGCCCCTGCTGTGGAGATTTGGCAACGAGCGGACCGACGACAGGAGTTTGCTGGTTCCGCCGATCTTCTACAAGCGCGACACACCGGTTTCCGACGACACCATGGTCGGGCTCGTTTACTGGAATTTCCACGAGCACTATCGGGAGCGCACCTTTGCGCTCATGCCCATCTTCGGTCACAACTGGAGCCTGCACGAGAAAAGATGGCGCACATGGGTGGCGCCGACCTTCGACGTCGGGGTTCACCCGGACGGCTATCACGCGCGCATTCATCCGATCTTCTACCTGGGCCGTGGAAAGCGGGACAACCACTTGGTGCTCGCGCCGATCTTCTGGCGATTCGTGGATGAGGAAGACAGGAACACGGTTGTTTTTCCCCTGATCTGGAACTTCCGGGATCTGGCGCACAACTCTCTGGACAGGGCGTTCTTCCCGCTCTGGTGGCAGTTCGACGATTATCGCCGCCATGACTACAAGCGTGTGTTCTTCCCGCTGGTGTGGGACTTCAACGATGAGAAGAACGAAGAGAGGTCCACGGTCGTGTTGCCGCTGTTCTGGAGAGATCGCGATCCTGTCAGCACCATGACCGGGGTCTTCAATGTTGTCTTGCACAAGGGCGAGATCAAGGAGAACCCCTTCTGGACGTTCCAGATCTTCCCGTTCATTGCGATGGGAAAACCGCCCGCGCCACAAGGTGCTTACTGGTCGTTCCTGGGCGGACTCGCCGGCTGGCGCCGCCAGGGCAGCACCAAAGAGTTGAAAATCCTCTGGATACCCTTCGACCTGACCAAGGACGAGGAATAGCCTTTTCTCTTTGATTTGGTGGTATCCTGTCATTATGTTTTTATAAAGAGGTGGCAGGATGCGAAACGAGTTTACAGCGATAGTCGAAAAAGAAGGCGAATGGTTTATCTCTTACTGTCCGGAGATCCCGGGAGCGAACGGCCAGGGGAAAACCCAGAAGGAGTGTATCGCAAACCTCGCCGATGCGATTTGCCTGATTCTGGAGGATCGCAGAGCAGATTCTCTTCAGGGCATTCCAGACGACGCGATCCGTGAAGTAGTCATGGTCGGATGAAGCGTTCGGCTCTTCTCAGACATCTTCGACGTTTCGGGTGTCACTTGAAGAGGGAAGGCCGTTCACACTCGCTGTGGATCAACCCGAGCACCGGTCATGTCGAGGCCGTTCCCCGCCATACCGAGATTCCCGATCGACTGGCAAAGAAAATCTGTCGATTGCTTACCATTCCAGAGATCTGAGCTTAATCTGCCTGCCTCACCCTGATTTCGTCATCCAATTTGAAGGTCGAAAATCTCGCCATAGCGCGAAGCGCGACGGCGGACAAACGTCAAAAGACAAACGTCCCCAATCAATGTTAAAATACTCTCACGTTCACAACGAAAGGATGGGGCAATTCGATATTTGCTTTTGACGGTACTGGCAGCAGCCGTGATTTCAACGGGTTGCTGGTCCATGCAAGAAATCGTTGTCGGGAACGATACCGGTGCCAACACTGACACCGACGGGGACAGCGATTCCGACGGGGATTCCGATTCCGACGGGGACGTTGATACCGACGCTGACGGCGATACGGACACGGACACCGACGTGGACACCGATGCGGACACTGATACAGGCACGGATACTGGCCCCAACTGCACCCTAGGGGAGTACAGCGGCTATTTCGTTATTGCCACACAATCGGATGTCGCTACCCTCGCGGGATACACATCGATATCGGGATATCTGCATATCGAGTGCCCTTCGTTCACCGACCTGAGCGAATTGATTTGTCTCACCTCGGTAGGGAGTTTGGAAATCTACGACAACCCCGCTCTCACCAATCTGGACGGCCTGAGCGGAATCACCTCGGTGGGCGAGGCCTTGGAAATCGGCTACAACGACGTCCTCACCAACCTGGACGGGCTGAGCGGGCTGAGCGGCATTACCTCGGTGAATGGGTACTTGGGGATTTTGTACAACGCCGTCCTGCCCGATTGCGAGGTGTGCGAACTGCTGGACCAGCTCACCAGCGTCCCAATTTCGATAGATCTTCATACCAACCTCGACGACACATGTACGCCGGTTCCGGCGAACTGTCCCCCTTGAAACGAGGCCCCCGGACATTCGGCGGGAGAAGCACATCAGGGGAAGGGCGCGGTGCAGATGTACCTTATCGGAGTACATCAGGGGAAGGATGCGGTGCAGGTGTACCTTGTCGAAGTACATTAGGGGGATGGCTCGGGGCAGGTGTACCCAGGCAAAGTACATCAGGGGAAGGGCGCGGTACGGGTGTACTTTGCCGGAGTACATCAGGGGGATGTCTCGGGGCAGGTGGTTCGAAGAATAAATGTGGACTTTTGTCCCATAAATGTGATTTCACATTATCCCATCCCGGCCTTCCCCTGCGAGGGGAAGGGGAAGTTAGTGGAGGCCGGATTTAACCCCAAAAACAAAAAGGAGAAAACCATGGCCAGGCAATCTTTCGCGGAAAAAATGAACGACTCCAAGCTCATGATCTCCGGAGTGAAACAGCAATCGGACAGACTGACCAGGAGAGGGCTGGATTCGAAGTTCGTCGAAAAGTACGAGCGGATTTTCGGCGACGTCCAGAAACTGGACAAGGAACAGGAGCGGTTGAAGGCGAATCTGAAAACAAAGACCGAAACGCTGCAACAAAAAGCGAAGGAGATGAAAGCTCTCTATTCGGAAGCGAAAAAGATCGTGAAGATCGAGATGAAGAACAGCGCCTGGCGGGAGTTCGGCATTCAGGACAAGAGATAGGCGAACGTATTTGCAATTGGCAACGCGGAGTCTAAGTGCTAAAAGAGAAATATACCCGCCAGTAGCGTGCTGCTGGTTCAAAGGTCGCCCTTGTGGCGGCCTTTGCTTTTTATAGGAAAGTTCGTTTGTGAAAACCTTCGTCTATGTCGATGGCTTCAATCTCTACTACCGAGCCCTGCGTGGCAAGCCCTACAGGTGGCTCAACCTCAAAGAGCTTGTTCGCCGGACTTTGGGGGATCGCAATCAAATAGCGGTCATCAAGTACTACACGGCTCGTGTCTCGGGAAAACAAGATCGTGATGCGCCGAGACGACAGCAGGCCTATTTGGACGCCATACAGACTATTCCCGAAGTGCAAATCCACTATGGCCGATTTCTGGCCAAGACCATCCGACGACCGTTGGTCAAACCACAGGCAGGGCAGCCGGTTTTTGTTGAGGTGCATCATAACGAAGAGAAGGGGTCGGATGTGAACCTCGCCGCCCATCTGCTCCACGACGGGTGGAAAAACGAGTACGAGGTAGCGGTTGTTATCTCCAACGACACTGATCTTTGTGAGCCGATTCGTCTCGTCAAAGAGGACCTGAAAAAGCCTGTCGGCATTATTTGCCCAGCGGCAAGCTGTGCGCCGCAGCTAAGGGCTGTGGCAACGTTCGTGCGGCATCTCTCACGCTCACGTCTCTCTGGTTCGCAGTTTCCAGATGTCTTGCTACGAAGCGATGGCCATCAGGTAACAAGACCCGACAGTTGGTAACTGATTACAACCATATGCGGATTCACAGGCCAAGAAGGTTCAGTGTGGCCATGACGTCGGGAAACGGTGTGTCGATTCTGTGAGACGCGACGAGTCCCGCACGGATGCAACCGCATGCTGAACGCAACTCGAGGCCGTACCAGAGCGCGTGCAACCGGGGATCCGGGACGATGCCGACACTCGCCCCTGCATGAGCGTGGATCACCCTGGTAAAAGCCACGGAAACCTGCTCGAACAACTCCATCGAGTCCTCGAGTTGTCTCGTCCAGGGTCGGGTCATCGGCGGTCCAACGGCAGCCGACCACCCCCTGTCCAGATGCGCGCCGCGTCCGGGGCCGTACCAGGAGCCTCCGGTCGTCACGGTGTTTCCCCTTCCATCGGTCGTGGAGATCTCCAGGCGGGTTGCGCTGATCCTGGAGGCTTTCTGATCCCAGGAACCGCTTCCCCGAAAGAAGAGCCAGCTGGGTCCCAGCGAAAGGTCGGCGAAGAGATAGGCGGGTCCGAAAGGATCGGCCCAGCCGGGCAGATCGAACCTCTGAGCTATCTCCAGGGATAGATGAGGCGTCAAGTCGCCGTCGTTTTTCAAAGTGGTCTCTATGCCGCTCTCGAGGCCGTGGCCGCGCTCAAGCCGGTCGAGCATATCAACGGTCCACGGGGGTGAGCTCCCGGAGATCCAGGGGGTGATGCGATACCTGGCGAAGGGTGTGACGATATGGCGCACGCCGGCCGGTCGGCCGATGAACGGAAGATCGATCTGCGCCGTGGCAAACATCAGGTGCCGCGTGTGATCGTCGCTTGATGATCCGTCGACAAGCCAGATCTGGTGAAATGTAGAGGCGTCGACCTCGGTTGCGAAGGGTCCGATCCTGTGAGGGATGGAGATGGATGGAGCCCCGGACACGCGAAAGTGGGGCAGGGCGAGGCCGTCGTTCGCGTCCTCGAACGGAACAGACCGAGGTGTGTCATACCTTGCCAGGGCCAGATCGAGCCGGGGGAATATCGGGGACCGGTTGCTCGAGGGGAGCGCCGAGCCGGTGATCAGGGTGACGGGCGCGAGGACATCTCCTCTGAGATGATCTGCCTCGTCGAAGGTCTGGTGAAGCGTCACCTGGCTTTCGAGGATGAGGTTGTTTCCCTTCATGGTCATGAGCGCCCTGCTCGTTGTATGAGTGAGCGCGCGATCGAGCGGCTCGAAGGAGAGATCGTCGATGACTTTGCGATCTGTGACCACGTCGGTATCGACCGCCAGGGTCGCACCTTTGAGATCGGGAAAGAAATGCAAACGGGCGCGTGCATGGTTTCGCGGAGCATCGAGGAGATGGTCGATGCGAAGGTCCGCGCTCGGTGTAATGACCCTGGAATATGTTTCCAGGCCCTGTGACGTTCGGGCGGCGACGTGCCCCTGGAGGATCAGGTCCTTCCTCACGGGGATTTGACCGGCCGGTCCGAAGATGAAACCGCCGCTCTCGCTCCATCCCAGGCGAGGGGGCAGGAAACCGGGCTTGTCAGGAGGGCGGAGCCTTAACCACGGGAGAATTGCGATCTTCGTATCGCCGATGCGCAAGATCGGTCTTTCGAGATCCAGATCTCCCGACCGGTGGACTTCGATTGCTCTCGCCTCGATCTGATATCCGGACGGAGCATGCGGGCAAGCGGTCGCCCTGGCGGCCACGATTCGACAACCGCCCTCCTGACATACCAGGTGGTCGCCGGATACTTTGACCACACCGGACGGAGTTTTGATCTCGAATCGGGGAAAGGCGAGTTCGAGTTGCCCCTCCCCTGGATTGATCGCGCCCGCCGCCGCGTTCAGCTCCAGTTGATGCCATGTGATGCTTCGAGGGGCTGATATCTCGATGGCGCCTGAATCGAGATCCAGCATCGCCGAGCGGCAGGTCAATTCCAGATCGCCGACCTTCAGGAGGACTCCGTCGCGGGCGATGACCGATCCTGCGTCCGGATCAAGAACCAGTTGTTCGGCTTCGAGATGTACGTGGGTGGTTGAGTATTCCTCGGACGCCGCATGTCCGCCGCCAAGGAAGGCTGCAAGGCCCAGGAAAACGCCTAAATATCGCGAGAATCTCACCAGGAGAGGCTATCACAATTGGCCGCGCATGTTGCCTATCCGACCACGCATGGGTGAGGGAGCTTTACTGCTGGGGCGGGATCTCATCGTTGATGATCGGCGTAACCTCGGCATGGGGTGTGCCGAAACCCTTGAACGAAGGCCTGTCGCCGAAGTCTCCGCCGATCGGGTATTGCCCGGCCGGGAAATCGATGAACATATAGTGGTATCCATCCTTGTCCGCGAACTGGGTGATCGCGGCTTGCGTCGACACCTTGTACTCTACTGCCAGTTCAACGGACTTGCGTGTACGTTTCAGGTAGGCGCGTCGAACAGGGGTGTTGAAGTGAATTGTCACGAGTGGGTTGCGGTTGTTTGTGAGATGGACCCTGGCGTCCTTGAATTTCAGGTAGAGCCTGTTTTTCTTGTCGGTTTTTGTGTACTCGAGAGGTCTGGTTGTCTGGAGAAAGATGCGAGATCCTCCGTCTGGACGCATGACGAATCCGGGCCAGGTTACCCATGTGCCGGGCTTGTCCTTCAGTTCCTCCACCCTTGGAAGCGTGTTGCCGTTTCCCGGAGTGGTTCCGTGATAGGATTGCCCGAGGATAATCCCCTCGCCGTCTGAACTCTGCGCGGTTGACCAATCATTTTGCGACTGCGCAAATGCAAGCCCCGCCGCCAAGACCAGCAGCACGGCAGTGAAGACTGTTGCCGATACGAGTACCCGAGACATGACTGAACCTCCTTGGTACTAATGGATCATACCCGGAATTCGGACTTTAGAAAAAAATTTGGACTAAAAACCGAGGAGCCGCTCGAGGGCCACGACCTTGTTTCTGACGTTGGCGTCTTCACCAACCAATTTGTCGATCTTCCGAAAGGCCGCGAGAGCGGTGGTGTGATCCTTGCCGCCGAAGCGATTTCCGATCTCCGGGTAGGAGGTGTTGAGACCCTTGCGGCAGAGGTACATCGCTACCTGCCGGGGGAATGAAACGGATCGCTGGCGTTGGTGTCCGGTAATGTCACTCATTGAGATGTTGAAGTGCTTGCAGACGGTTTGCTGTACGTTTTCGACGGTGAGGACGGTCTGGTGCAGCGCGATCACTTTCTTGAGCGTTTCGGTCGCGAAATCCAGATCGATGCCCCGGTTTTCCAGTGATGCGTGAGCAGCGAGGTTGATGAGTGAGCCTTCGAGTTCCCTGACGTTCGACTTGATGGACGTGGCGAGGAACATGGCGACGTCGTTCGGCAATGGGATGCCCTCGGCGTCGGCCTTTGCCTTGACGATGGCGAGTCTGGTTTCAAGGTCCGGCGCCTGGATATCCGCGATGAGGCCCCACTGGAAGCGCGATCGGAGGCGCTCCTCGAGCTCGGGGATCTCATGGGGGTACTTGTCGGATGTGAGAACTATCTGCTTGCCGTCTTCGTAGAGCGTGTTGAAAGTGTGGAAGAACTCGTCCTGCATCCCATCCTTGCCGCCGATGAACTGGATGTCGTCGACCAGGAGAACATCGCAGTTCTTGCGGTACTTGCGGCGAAATGCATCCATCCTGTTGTTGCGGACGGACGCCACGAAATCGTTCATGAGTTCTTCGGATGACACGTAGATTACGTTCTTGGTAGAGTCCTTTGCATAGACACTGTTTCCAATGGCGTGGAGCAGGTGCGTCTTGCCGAGCCCGACTCCGCCGTAAATGAATAGGGGGTTGAAATTGGTGCCTGTCTTGTCGACGATTGCCAGGGACGCTGCGTGGGGGAGCCGGTTGAAAGAGCCGACAACGAAGTTCTTGAACGTGTACTTGGGGTTGAGCCTCGACAGTCTTTTCACGCCTCTCTGGGGTTTCGGTTCTGCGGGAAGCTCCTCTTGGACAGCCCGCAATGAGTCATTCTTCGAAAGAGAGAAGTCCACCTGGATTTTCATGCCGGTCTGAACCAGCATGGCTTCCTTGATGAGTTCGAGATAGTTGTTCGACAACCATTCCCTGAAGAAGTTGTTCGGAACATGAAGAATGAGCCGGTCGTCGATGAGATCGGCCTCTGCAATCGGGATGAACCAGTTGTCGAAAACCTGTTCGCTCAATTTACCTCTGATCCACTCTTTTGCTTTTTCCCAGGATTCCATTTGAGCCTTATTGTGTTGACAGTTAGGCAACACCTTTTCCACAGAACCATTCACAGCGGAGCAGTTGTTCAGTGTCGGACAAGTCCTTACTTCCCCCCTTGACATTGTCGCGTTCAAATGCGATCTGGCAGCGGTAGCAAGGGTTGTAACCTGACTCACCGTTGGTAACAGTTTTTTCCAACGGCAAACAACCAGAAAATGCACAAATCGGCCATCTTGGCGTTTTGGTTCGTTTTTTTTTATTAAAAAAAATATCAATCCGTTTCGTGCCGGTTTGTAATGTCGTCAGATTGTTCGCCGTGCTGTTAACTAGCTGGAATTTAACATATAAATGCCAACCAAATTGTAATGTAAAAATGTCAACACCAAAATTGCCAAAAAAACAATCGGGGGTTTGTGCTGTGGAAAAGAAAGACGGGTTTTGCATTGTTTTTCTCAATACCCGGTGTGTTCAATAGCTGCTGAATTGACCGCATCAGGTGTGAATCTGTTCAGCAAGGAAGCCGGCCCGCAGAGGTTGGCCGGAAAATGGACTTTGTTCTTTTCGTATTGATACGCTTTGTTCCATGAGATTTGGAAACCCGCGTTTGATAAGCTTGGTATCGTGTGTCGGTTTTATCATTGTGTTGGCAGTGGCGACATGCGCAGTGGGTGAGGAACCGCTATACGGGACTTCCAGGACGATGGATCCCAGGACCCTCGGATTGGCGGGGGCTTCCCTGGCCACGCCCTCCAGTGTTTCAGGCCTGTACCTGAATCCGGCCACCATCGCCATGGCTCATATTTATCACTTGAACCTGATGTACCAGTTCACGGGGCAGGAAAATCTGCACATGGGCGGGATCGCGATCGTCGATTCCGTGACGTCGTCGACAATTGCGGCGGGTCTGGCGGTCAACTACCTCGCCGCCAATCACGATCACACCCACCACCAGTCATGGGACGGGAGGTTGGCTGTAGGTGGGAATATTGGAGATGTGTTCTTCATCGGCCTGACAGGGCGGTATATTCGAGTGGAGCACGATCTGAAATCGGCGGATCGCGGGCCGAACGGTCGACCGGCCATGCCCTCGTCCGGGAGCCAGCAAGTAGACGGATTCACGTTTGATGCGGGCGCCGCGCTGAATGCCGGAAATGTCCTGCGCATCGGCGTGACCGGTTATAACCTGAGCAACACGGATAGCATTTACGCGCCCTTGCAGCTCGGGAGCGGTGTGGCGGTCTCTCTGGTTGAAATGTTGAACATCGAGGCGGATGTTGTTTTCGATTTCACCAGCCACGAGAAGGTGAACGAGGAAATACGCACAGGGCTCGAGCTCCTCGTTGCGGGGCGGGTTCCATTGCGATTGGGTTACCTTCACGATGTTTACTACCACATCAACTCCATCGCCGCCGGCGTGGGCTATGTCGACAAAGCGTTTGCCATCGATCTCGGCTACAGCCATGAGCTGAGGCAAGGCGGAAGATTTCAACTCGCCTTGGGTTTACGTATCTTTATAGGCTAGAATCCTCAAATCGAGGATCGTCACGGCGGGAACAAACGCCGAGATGTGCGCCTGTCACGTTGCAGGGGAGTTCAGGTGGTTGAAAACGCTGAAAAGCGGCTTGTTCGAAAGTTGAAGGCCCGGGCGCCGGGCGCCTTCGAGAGCCTCATCGAGAACCACCAATCATCAGTGTTCAACTTGCTGTACCGCATGCTCGGCAACCGCGAAGAAGCCGAGGATCTCGCCCAGGAAGTCTTCATCACGGTCTTCAAGCAAATAGAGGCGTTCAGGGGTGACTCGAGCCTGGCCACCTGGATCTACCGGATCGCATCCAATCACTGCATTAATCGGAAGAAGTATCTTGCCAGGAGACGGCACTACGACAGCAAGTCCCTCTTTGATCTGGAAGATCGAGTGCAGCCGGCCCAGGGGAAATCGCCCATATCGGGGCATGTACCGAGGCCGGACGAAATGGCAGAAGGGCTTCAGATGGAGCGCCTCGTACAGGAGGCGATCTCCGGGCTGGACGAGGAGCATCGCCTGGTCCTCGTGTTGAGAGACATTCAGAATCTCAGCTACGAGGAGATCGCGGAAATTGTCGATGTTCCGGCAGGCACTGTGAAGAGCCGGTTGCATCGAGCGAGAATGGCGCTAAAGGAAAAGCTGGCGCAGCATTTGAGGTAGTCATGGACCATGATCGCGCAAGAGAACTATTCACCGCATATCACGATGGAGAATTGTCCATTGGCGAAGTCGAGGAACTGGAGTCCCACCTTGCAGCCTGTGAAGCTTGCTCGGCGGAGTGGGATACCTATCGCAGGACCATGGAGGAGATATCGGGCCTGCACAAGTTCGCCGCTCCTGTGGGAATGACCGAGGCGGTCGAACAGAAGATCAAGCGGCGTAGCAAGGGCAGGTTCTTCAGTGAGCAGCGCTCCTTCAGTACTCAGTTTGCGATAGTTTCCTTCATCCTCATCCTGCTGTTCATGTTGGCCTACCTGGTGATGACCGAGGTTACGGAGATTACTGTGCTGGAGGAAGACGATCCGGTCACCGACGGGAAAACCACTACGGCGCAGGAGAGAGACGCAGGGGCAAGATAAGCTCGATCGCTCCGCCCGAAGGTGGCGGAAAGACCATCCCCTGAAATGCCCTGGACAGACAGGTTTCGAGCTCGGGCCACTTCTCGGTGCCCTTCAGGCGAACTTTCGAGACATGCCCCTTGCTGTTCACGTCGAGTCGGGCGGTCACCGAGATGGTTGTATACAGAGATGGAAATCTCTGCAGAGATGTCTCGTAACAACTGGTGAGCTTGGGCCTGGTGTGGTTCATGACCTCGCGGACGACACGTTTTGATAGTGTTCCTGCGGGGCGGTAGAGCTTGTTCTCCAGCGCGCCCGCGTCAACGTGGATCGGATCTTCTGTGAGAGATGGGGCCTTCATGAGGGGGAGGAGTCGTTGCCGGTTGATGGTCGATGGGGAATCCGGCAATCGCCACTTGTCGGCGACGAGCGTAATCTGTTCCGTATCGGAGATTGGCAGGACCTCGCCGGATCGGACGCGTATCTTCGGGTTCTCGCCGCTATCGATGGAGAATTCAACACTGCCGGAGAAGATGGCGAACGAGGCGCCGGCCGCAAGAACGATCAACTCGCTTTCGAGAGCGCCTGGTGGAACGGTAATGATGAAGATACCTCTTTGCAGGCTGACGGTCGGGGTCTGAACGTTGGATGATACCAGGTTCAACGCCGAGGAAGGACCCATCTCCAGTCGTGCATCGGGCCCCAGGGCGAGGCGAACGCCTCCGTTGTCGTCGGTGCCGACCAGGGCTCCGCAGTGAAGATCGGCGCCCTTCGGAGGACAGTGAGTTGCCCCAACGGTGTCGACGACCGCGATCTTCAGTTGCTCCGGGAGGATCGTGGAGGGTGTGGAATGTGGCAAATGCGTCACATTGAGATCAGGCACAAGGAGAATCAGGACCACAGCTGCTGCGGCTGCCGCAGTCAGGGCCAACGGGAACCATGCTACCCCGGCTGTTTCGGTTTCTTTCACCTGACGGATCGCGCGCTCTATCCCCGCGTCGATCACGCTCCAGTCCGGCTCGTCAGGAGCAAGAGCGTCGGCGGCGGCATCCCTGAGCGCCGACAATGTTGAGACCTTCTTTGCACATGCCGGGCATCCGACAAGATGAGCGTTCAGGCGAATCCTGTCGTCATCGGCGAGGTCGTGGTTGACGAGTGCGAAGGCCTCGCGGTCTTTGAGGCATCGCGTCATCTGGATTCCCCCTCGAAGAGCGAGCCTTCGAACGCGGGTTCCTTTGCGAGGCGCTCGTAAAAGGTCTTGCGGGCGTAAAACAACCTCGTGCGCACGGTCAGTGCGGGCGCGCCGACAACCCCGGCGATCTCCCGGGACGACATTCCCTGAAAATCCGCGAGGATCAACACCAGCCTCTTTTTTGGGGCCAGTGTATCCAGAACTCTTTGTACTGCGGCTTGCCGATCCCCGAGCATGGCCTCCTGTTCCGGGGTATCGGGGCCCTCGTCGAGATTCAGGGCAACGTTGCGGGTGGGGTCGTCATTGAAATGAAGGCGAACCCTTCGACCTTTTTTCCTGATGTACTGGAGGGTTACGTTGAATGCTACCCTGTGGATCCAGGTGGAGAGCTTCGACGTTCCCTTGAAGCCGTTGATGGACTTGAAAACCTGGAGAAAGGCGTCCTGGACCACTTCGTCGCGGTCGGCGGAGTTGTTGATCATCCTGGACACGACACCATACACGATCAGGCGATGCGCGTGATAGATCTCGCGAAATGCATCCGAATCACCTGCCTTGCAGCGCGCCACGAGGTCCACATCAGGATCGTGGGCCTTGTCCGTATCGGGGTGAAAGGTGTATTCCATGAATACTGCAACGGCGGCTACCATGGTTCTGTTGTCCTCCGGTTTCGATATATTTGTTGCCGGAGGCAGCCGTGCCGTTCACCATGAAGAATAACCCATAGTTGTACTTGACCGAAACCATCTCTGATAAAATGATCATATTGAAATGATCGATAAGGGAATCAATACCTCAGGGGAAGAGCAGACCAGGGATTCGTGGGCGAGGTATTGCCTTTACCAGGATATCGTTTCGGACTCCCACGACGTAACCCTATTGATCGATGGTGCGCAGGCGTTTCCATCCATGATCGAGGCTATTGAGGGAGCCCAAAAGACTGTCCTGATGGACAGCTACATCTTTAACGATGATTCGGTCGGAAAGATGTTCGCTGCGGCCCTCGGTGAACGCGCGGAGGCCGGAGTCGCCGTGTATCTGATCGTCGACGGTTTCGGGACGATCAACGTGTCGGCGTCTTTCTTCG
>JAUXHN010000125.1 GCA_030621515.1 Deltaproteobacteria bacterium
GTGTCCGTGTCCGTGTCCGTGTCCGTGTCCGTGTCCGTGTCGGTGTCTGTATCGATGTCGGTGTCTGTATCGGTGTCCGTATCGGTATCGGTGTCCGTGTCAGTATCGGTATCGGTGTCAGTGTCCGTATCGGTATCGGTGTCAGTATCGGTGTCGGTGTCAGTGTCGGTATCAGTGTCGGTATCAGTGTCGGTGTCGGTATCAGTGTCGGTGTCGGTATCAGTGTCGGTATCGGTATCAGCGTCGGTGTCCGAATCTATATCGGAGTCTGAGTCCGTATCGGTGTCCGTATCCGTGTCGCCGTTGCCCCCACCACCGCCGTCGCACGCCGGTATCAGGCCCGCAAAGAGAACCATCGACAACAAAACGATAAGATACTTCATCTCAAACCTCCCCTGGTCGTTTACAACCCGCAGTTCTCCAGGCGCGCGTCCGTGTCGGCACGCGCCTTCTCGTCAAATCCCAGAACGCCTCCGACCCAGCGGAAGCGCTGGGGAAAACCATACGTGGTTCGCAGCGCAGCGGACTCTCCCCGGCCGGCCCGGATAGATCGATCGAGGGAGATGAACACATCACAGGGTATGGACGACACCTCTTCCGTCGTGTCTATCCAGCCCGATTTGTCCCTGTCGAACTCCTCCAGCAATATTCTCTTGATCAGACCATCCCATGCATCCGAACCACCGCCCGGCAACTGGAGGATCTTTGCCCCGAGTCCGGTCTGCGCACCGCCCTTATCCCTGTCGCTATCCAGACTGAGTTTCATCATGGACTGGAACGCGTTCACTGCCGCCTCCATCTTCATCGTATCCGAAACCTCTCCGTACAGGTCGTCCCGTTCCGACGACATTTCCGAGAGGGGAGTCAACACCACCTGCACTACCCCCTGGCAGTCCATCTCATCCATGTCGACCTCACCGTCTCGACACTTCTCCAGGTTGCCTCCACTGCTGATGGAACCAAGCTCGTAGGCGCCCACCACGATGGAGCGAACGAAATGGGTCGCCCTCTCGCAGTTGCCCACGATCATTCCCTTGCTTCTGGGGCTGATCCTTGCGTTGCGCGTTCCGACTGTCACGAAGGACAGCACCAGGCTCGCGCCGTCGACAACATCGTCCTCCAGACTCAATGCGCTCAGGGGAAGCTCCTCATGGAGATCCTTTATATTCTTGATTGTGACCCTGTGGTTGGAACGGGCGGTCTCCCTGTCCTCGTAGGCGCCCTCAAGATGACAGTCCGGCAGCAGCTCCAGCCCGCACCCGTCATACCTGACCACCAGTACGCTCTTGTCGGCGGCGGACTGCAACATCGACATGTCGGCTGCGGACCATCCCGCCAGCAACAACTTTGCCGAGTCTTCGGTTTCCTCGCATATGGGCCCCGCGAGCCCCGTCTCGAGATCGGTCGGCGTGCTCGCACCGCAGGACGCCGCAATTGCCAGCATCGAGATGGTCAACATTGAAAGACAGTGTTCAGGCTTTATCTCCATCATTCCCTCATTTTTTTCATGCTCTATTGAGGCCCCCAATTAAGAGGGGTTGGTTTCCACAGGAAACCCACAATCATCGAGAAAATCCTCGGTAGAAATCCCCTCGCAGGCATTGTCGGCGGCGTTGTCTTCCGACGAGCACGGATAGCTATCGCCGTCCATATCCTTCCACGCGCTCAGGTCCTCGCAGTTCAGGGCAAAGACGCACTTCACATCGCTGTACAACGCCTGCAGGCAGGCATCGGAGGTCTGCTCGATGAACTGCACATTCTCATCCCGGGTCAACCTCGATTCGCAAGCCCGGTAGCAATTGTCCCAATCTCCATGATCAAAAACAAACTGATCGTAATTGCACTTCTCCATTTGATCGCAGCGACTTTCACACCGATCGATCCATCCCTGCGCCACGAACGGACCCGGATCTTTCCCGCCCTCGTCACACGAGAAGCAAATCAACAACGCACACAACTGCAACACAACAAGAACCCTGGGCATCCTGGCCTCTCTTTCTCGCGCCTGGACTCAATCATTATCGCACGCCGGAATCTCGGAGAAAGAAAAATCGACCCCTGTCTACATCCTCGCCCTTCCCGCCAGAACGCAGGGATCGCTCTTCCACACGTACTTTCTCACCCAGAAAAGGGCCAGGACATTGGCGAGGAATCCCCCGAAGATGAAGGAGATCCAGACCGATTCGATGGGAGCGCCGAACCCGTACACCGCGATGTACGATCCGCCGACTCCGACGACAATGACGCGCAGGGCCGTGATGATCATTGTGGGCACTCCGAAACCGAGTCCCTGGAGGATCCTCCCGGAGGTCATGCCGAAGGCCATGAACGGATATGCGAACACCGTGAAGTGGATGTATTCTCTGCCTATCCTGAGCGCGGTCGGATCGTCCGTGAATACGCCGATAAGCGTCCCGGAGACGAGGAAAGCGCAAACGCCCATCACGACGGCCGTGGTGATGGCCCATCGAAATGTGTACAGCGCGGTGGATCTCACCAGGTCGGCCCTACCCGCCCCTGCGAACATGCCCACGATGGTCACCGATGCGGCCGCCAGTCCCAGGACGGGAAGCGCCACGAGCATATCCACCTTGCTGCCCGCGCCGTACCCGGTGACCGCAATCTGACCGAACTTCGAAACCACCTTGTTGGTGAGCCCCATCCCCGCCGCCATGATGAGGTGGCCCGCGGTCATGGGAATACCGACAGCGGCGATCTCCTTGATAACCGTCGCCTTCGGCTGCATGAGGGACAGCCGGAAACGGGCGTTGATACGTTTGCGAATGAAAACCACGTAGACGAAACAGGACAGGGCGATCGCCTGGGCGAGCACGGTGGCGTAGGCGGCGCCCCTGATACCCCAGCCCAGAGTGAAAATAAAGATAGGATCCAGGGCCACGTTTACCAGGGTGGCGATGGTCAGGATGATCATCGGTGTCCTGGCGTCGCCTTCTCCGTTCAATACGGCGCGAACAGCGGTGGAGATAAAGAACAGGGGCATGCCGATACAGATGGGAGTCAGGTAGTCCCACGCCAGATCGGCGCTCTTGCCCGTCGCTCCCATCAACGCGATCAGTTCCCGACCGAACAGGAGTCCGGCGGCGGCGAACAACACGCCGATCAATAGCCCTGAGGTGAGCCCGTTGGAGGCCAGCCTGTGGGTTCTCTTCTGGTCCCTCCTGCCGATGGCCTGTGCGACTGTCGCCGTGATCCCGGTGGCGAGTCCGTTGGTGAAAGCGATGGCGGCAAAGAAAAAAGCCCCGACGTACGTGGCCGCCGCAAGGGCCTCGGGCCCGATCCGACCGATGAACGCGGCGTCGACGATCGCGTAGAAGGCGTGAACCATGAAGCCGGCCATCATGGGGGCGGCGACTATCCACACGGCTCTTTTCGGACGCTCAATGAACTCGTCCAGCCGATCGTTGTGCTTGTCTTTCATGTTGCGGTCAGACGTCACCCTTTCCCACGATCAGGCAGACGTTGCAGCCGCCGAAACCGAAGGAATTGGAGAGCACTCGGTGATGTTCCATTGGGCGGGAACCCTCGGAAACGACGTCGATGTCCAGCTTTAGATCGGGCTCGTAATTGATCGTGGGAAGCAGGGCAGATCTTCGGATGCCCTCCGAGGTCATGATCAGTTCGATGGCGCTCGACGCGCCCATGGTGTGTCCGATCTGGGACTTGTTGGCCGAAACGGGGAGCCGGAAGTCATCGCCGAAGACCGTCTTCAACGCCTTGACCTCGGTGGCGTCTCCGACTCCGGTGGACGCCGCGTGAGCGTTGACGGCCTGAATGTCTTCAATTCGAACACCGGCGTCGGAAATAGCCTCCTCGATGCATTTGGTGATGGTCGGAAGCGTGGGCGCGACGTAGTGCCTCGCGTCGGACGTCATGCCGATACCCTCTACTACCGCCCTCACCGGCATGCCGTTCGAGTCGGCGAATCCGCGGGTGGTGACAAGGATGGCGGCAGCCCCCTCGGAGACCACGAAACCCTTCCGATCGACGGAGAACGGGCGTGATGCCTTTGAGGGATCGTCGTGGCTGCGGTCGTCGGTCTTGCGGCTCTGGAACGCGCCGTTCATGGACGCGAAGGACGCCAGGAGCGACGGGATGATCGGAAAATCGCAGGCCCCGGCGATCACCGCGTCCGCCCTGCCGGTCTGCAGCAACATTGCCGCGGTCGCCACCGATGCGCTCCCCGTGGCGCAGGCCGCCACCGGGCTGAAGATGGGTCCCTTTGCACCGGTGTGTATGGACACCTTGCCGCCCACGAGGTTGAGACATCCGTTGGGGTTGGTGAACGGGTGCGGGGTGAGCCCCTCCTGGAGCCTGGACTCGGCCTTGATCATGGCGTCCAGCCCGCCGATGGCCGAAGAAAACGTGATGCCCACGCGCCCGGCGTTGTCGTCGTCGATGGTCATGCCCGCATGGACAAGCGCCTTTTGCGCCACCAGCATTGAGTGAAAGATGACAGGCGAGAACCAGTTGGCCGCGTTGCGCTCGCTCCAGAACTCGTAACCTGAGAAGTCGACAGGGGATACCTCGCCGGAAACCCTGACAGGATAATCCTCCGCGACTTCGAATCGACCGACCCGGTCTATCCCCGACTTTCCTGCCGCGAACGCGTCCCACTGATCGTCGAGACCTTCGCCCAGCGGCGTGATCATGTCGTAGCCGCAAAGGACGATGTCGCCGGATGATGCGGGCCGTGTCATGGCGATCGCTCCCGCCCTACCAGGGAATATACTCGTAGAGCCTTGCAAACATGTGGGTGACGTCGACCCAGTTGGCGAAGTCCACCGGGTCGGTCATGTGCTCGCGCTTGTTGACCATGATCCACGACATGGTGGCGGCGCCGTCGTGGCAGGTGGCACAGTCGCGGGTTACAGAAGTGCAGCAGCGGTGGACGGTCGTGTAGTCCGATCCATAGGAATTGAAACCGTAGAGCCTCTTGGGCCTGGGATCGCGATCGTCCACGGCATCGGAGACTGACGGGCACTCCATCCATCCGAAACGCCGACCGAGCATCGTCTGAGTGGTGAGAACCTGGTGATAGTATTTGGACGAGATCACAACTTGCGGATACTTCTCGAGCATCGCATCCATGTTGTCACGGACCTCCTTGTAAAGATCCTCGGTCCAGTCCATCCCCTCCTCGCCCTGATCGTTGGAGAACAACTGGTAGTGAACCCGCAGCCCCGCTTCCTCGATCTTCTTTGTTACGGTCTCCATCTGGCCGATGGTCTGCGCCGTTACCGTGTACAGGTAATAAACGTTTGGATCGTTGCGATAGTTTTGTCGGGATATGAGAAACGTGTTCTTGCCGCGCAGCCTGATCTCATCTTCTTCGTCGCCCCACAGGGAAATCCCCACGCGCATGTCCGGATAGCGATCGCGTTCGATCTTCTTGATACCGTTGGTGGCAGACGAGCATTTGATATTCGCGTACCAGACGTCGAGGCGATCCAGGGTCAGGGACGGCTCTCCTCCTATGAGGATGGCGTAGTTGACGCCTCGCGCCTTTTCCCTTCCGATGAACGCCGCAAGCTCATCGAGATCTTTCTGGTCGTCCAGTTTGTGCTGGTCGCTGGAAAAATAGAAGCAACCCTTGCAGCGCAGATTGCAGATATTGTTGACGTCGTAGATGGAGCTGCGCATTCCGCTGGATCCGACCATGTTCTTGATATCATGGTACTTGCGGCGCGTGTCCTCGTTCTGGATGAGGTCGTTTATGGTCAGCACAGATTGGTCCCTTTTTCATAACCCTGTACCCACACGGCCAGGTAGGTGTCCACATAGTCCAGCCACTTTTTGAATTCCAGCTCGCTGCCCACGTGCTGCGCCATTCGCGCCGTAACGATAGCCGATCCTGCCGCGTAGTGACGACAATCGTGGCAGTCGGTATCCGGGACACAGCAGGCCACGGAACGATCCCAGGTCAGGTCCGATCGGTACTGACGAAAACTGCGGCCGAGCCCCAGCCTGGTGTCGGGGTTGCAGCGCGGGTACGGACACTTGAACCGGGCGTGCAGCGAGCGCTCGGGATCCGTGTGAACCTCGGCGTTGTAGGAGGAGTAGAGCACCGTCTCCGGATACCGATCCAGCATCTCCAGCATCTTGTCGCGGGTGCGGTGGAAAGCCTCCGCGTCCATGGTGAGCTCACCCGTGTAGCCGCCCGTCGGCGAGAACATATTGAAGTGAACCTTTCCCCCACACGCCGCAATTCGCTCCACCACCGACCCGACCTGGTCGATGTTTCGTTTTGTGAACGTGTAGACGAAGACCGCCCGCTCGTCATCGCCGAAGCTCTTGAGCTGCTGGTCGAGGCAGGCCCGCCCGCGAAACTTTTTGGACTCCTCGTCGTCGCCCCATACGGAGATGTGAATCCGATATCCGATATCCCTGGGGAAAGGCTTCAGCCCGTTGCTTGCGATGGCGCCGAGGGGGATGACGTCGTAGCAGACCTTGCAGAGATCGGGCACGAGAGACGGTTCCGCGCCGGCGAGGACAACGAAGGTGATCCCCCGCTCCTTCTCCGCAGTGAGGAGCGCGCGCCACTTTTCAGTGTCCATCTCATCCTTCGCGTACTGCTTGTCACCCTGGTAGTAATAGCAACCCTCGCACTTGAGGTTGCAACGACAGGTCATGTCGTAAGTGGACTCACGCAGGAAGAAGTACTGTTTTACCCTGTTCCAGCGCTCATCTATTGCAGGATCTGAAAGGATCTGCTTGAAGGTAACGCCCACGGCCGGCTAGCCCTTCTTGCTCCCGATGTACTCGGTGATCTTGGCCAGGGTGGTCAGTTGTCCGAAATCGTCCTCATCTATCTTGATGCTGAACTCATCCTGTAAAACAACCACTATTGTCGTCAATTCCATGCTGTCTATCCCCAGATCCTCGATGAGGTCCAGGTTGGGATCGAATGTCTCGGCGGAGACATCCTTGAGCTTGAGTTCGTTGATGATGATTTCTGCAATTCGGTTTTTCATCTCACTCTTGTCCTATAACGGTCTACTGTCTTTAATGACGTGTTCAAGTCATGGTAGCGGGGTGGGAACCTACCACAATCATTTGCTTTCGCCAACTTTCGTTTTGCACCTTTTCAAGGAAATACTACGAAAGTCGATTTTTTATTCTATTTGCCGTTCGAGATCCAGCCAGGCAACCTCATTTCGCTCCTCGACGATCGCCCCTTCCGCCGCTGATTCAACAATGAAATCACGCATGAAGGACCTGAGATATTTACCCCTGGCCGCGCGAACGCGATATTTCACAATCCGATTCTGAGTGAGCAGAGGGGTGAACTCGATTCCATTGACGCGGCCGTCCCGAAGGTGGAGCGCCGCAGCCATGCCGAACCGCATTTTGGAGTTGCCGATGGTTCCGAATGCGTAGTTGCCGACGCTGTAGACGATGGGCCGCCCCTTGTACATTGCCACGGGCTGGTACTGATGAGGATGGTGACCGATCACCACATCGGCGCCGAAGTCGATACAGGCCCGCCCGATGGCGCGCTGGCGATCGTTCACCGGTTTGTAGTTCGAGCCCCAGTGCACCACCACGGCGATCGCGTCGGACCCGGAACGCAATCGTTCGATATCCTCGAGGAGATCGGAATAATCGAGTCGGGCGGATCCGGACCAGCTCCGAAACGGAGCATCAAGAGCGAAGGCTCCAGTCCATACTCGCCACTGCAACTGGTCCTGCATATAGGAAAGCACCCCCAGTCGCCCACCGGAGGTCTCGATGACAATCCCGCGCCGCGCCGCCGCCTCGGACATGCCCGCGCCGATGTGAGCGATCCCCTCCCCGTTCAGGTTGCGAAGGGTGTCGAGAAGCCCACGTCGCCCGTAGTCGTGGGAGTGGTTGTTGGCCAGGGTCACCACGTCGATCCCGGCGCGCCGCATCTCGGGGACCGCGTCCGGATGGATCTTGTAGGTGTATTTCTTGGGAAGCGGCCAGGGCCGGTCGGCGGTCGTGATTGGCGCCTCCAGGTTTGCCAACACGGCGTCGTGGGACCCAAGGAGCGCGAGTGTTTGCGAATAGGGATATCCGTATCCGTGCTTTTCAAGGTACGGGAGAGCGCGATCCGTGGGGGCAAAATCTCCCAGGAAGAGTACCTTCCCTGTCTCGTCTCCACGAATCGAAAGGAAGGATATCTCCGCCGGAGCGGGCACGTCCACGGGCGGGTTGTAGAAGGACCAGAACGCGACCCACAGAACCGCCAGAAACAGCATGCCCATCAGGCCGATGACGAAGGCGCGGAACAAGGCCGCGAGGGTTCTCAAGAAGTCCCGCCCACGCAAAGGTCCAGGTAGTCGATCTGTGCGGCGCACCTGTCCCCGTATTCATTCCAGCTCGGGCACGGAAGATCGATCAGGCAGTAGTAGAATTCCGTCATCCTGTCCCCGCAGCCAATCGATTCATGGCGCTCCATTGCCTCGTGGCACTCGTCCTGGCACTCGCTCCAGCTGAACATCTGGCCGCTCGCGTAGCTGCAATCCTCCGAAGCGGCGCAGTACAGATCGCAGATGCTCTCTTCCTCCTCCTCGTGGCAGCCGGACACCGCGAAAAGAAGTACGATCACCGTCACCAAGAAAGACGCTCCATATAAATTCTTCACGCTTTCGCTCCTTTCTATCCACCGTCCCCGCTGTCAGGACCCGCATCCGCGGGATCATCGCTCTCATTGTCGTCAAAACCGTCTTCGCAGTCCGGATCCGACGAATCGGTGAGCCCGTCATCATCGTTGTCAATATCGTCGTTGCACTCGTTGTCTCCGTAACCGGTCTCCTTGTCGCCGTCCGCGCAGTCCGGATCGTCATCGTCGGTCCAGCCGTCGCCATCGTTGTCGATGCCGTCGTCGCAGGTCTCCCCGACCACGTCGCCCACGTACCAGAACCTGATGAAGTTGTCGTCGGCACCGCTGACCAGGAGCTGACCGTTGGACGAAAACTCCAGGCTGTTGACCCGCCCGGCATGCCCCCTGAGAGTGAACTGCACCTGGGAGTTCCACGCGTCCACGACAATGATCCGCTGGGCTTCTCCACCCGCGGCGATGAGCGATCCATCCGGGGAGTAGGAGATCGAATGGATCGGCGTGGCGCCGAGATCCATCGAGGACAGTAACTCTCCGTCGATCGTGTCCCATATGCGAAGGACGCCGCCGTGTCCGTCGAACCCCGGTCCGGAATCGTCCCCGGCCGAGGCCAGGCGGGCGCCGTCGGGTGAGAAGGCGACGGAATAAGGGATATGATCATCCACTGCGAGATCGTACGCCGAGGTCCAGTCCGATGCGTTCCACACGCGCACCACACCGTCTCCCCAGGCCGTCGCGAGCAACGATCCGTCCGGCGAGAAGGCCACGTCGGTGACCGGCCCCCGGGTATTGCCGAGCTCGACAGGAGACGTAGTTCCCGACAAATCTTCCACGGTGATCTCGCCCGCTTCCAGCAGCCGCCCACCGCCGACGGCGAGAACCTGCGCCAGGGGATCGTAGTCCAAGGAGAGCACCGGGCCGGAATGACCGGTGAGGACGGCCAGCCGCTCCGCGGTCTCGATATCCCACACCTTCACGATCTCCCCCAGGGCGAAGTCGGTGCATCCGGCGGCGATCTGATCTCCAAGCGGGGAAAAGTCCAGCGAGTGAAAGCCGGCGCCGTGTCCTACGAAGGGACTGGAGGACAGCTCGTGAGGGATGAACGTTGAAGTCGATCCCGGTTCGAAGTTCAGATGCAGGTCGGTCACATCCAGCAACCGCACCGTGTCGTCCTCGCTCGCGCTGGCCAGGATCGTTGCGTCAGGAGAGAACGCCACCTCGGTCACCGGCGCGCTGTGAAGAACTATCGCGGCCAGTTCACGATCGTCCTTCGCGTCGGGGCCGCATCCGGACCAGAAAAGAAAGAAGCCGGATACGGCCGCAACAAGGCACCAGCAACGAACATAATTAATATTACTCATGGGCAACCCTCCGAGCTTTGCACGAATACGCGGATGCATGCCAAAGCTACAAAAAGCATACCATCATCGCGCCAAACAATAACTCAATGATTTCTCTTGCGTATTTTTCTAATCGCGGGCCGGTTCGTGTTGTGGCGTTGGAGATACACCACGCCCGACCATGGGAATTCATGTCATGGGAGGCTCTGATTCGGCCTTGACACAACATCACTCGTTCGTTACCGATCTCAACGATGCTTTGGTTTGACACACACGTCCCGGTTATACCCCCCCCCCGATATATCTAGCGACAGATCTCACAAACGGCGAGCCTCCTTCTCCCGGCGCGCCTATCCCACACCTCTCTTCCGATCCCCCTTCTCAAAACAAAATACAGCTACATCCTCTCCCGTTCGGCCGAGGTAACGACAATCCGGTCGGATAAACCGGCCTGATAACAGTTCGCGCGAAAAATAAAACGCGCGAACAGAAGGAGTCGTATAATGAGACTACTGAAGGCATTGTTAATGGCAACGGCAATCATTATGATGAGCCAGGCGGCGATGGCGGGTTTCGGGGGAATATGCGTGGTCTCCGGGACGACTACCACATGCACCCTCGCTACCAACACCTATTACCGGGTGGGAGAGGACACCTCTGACGTAAACGATATGGTCTATGTCTGTGCGTTTATTGCCGCGAGCGATGAGTGGGAAAGGGTGGGTTGGGCAGACTACGACGATGAAGATACACTGATTATTGTGGGCAGTGCTCTAGATGAGGAAATAACGATGGCGGAGACCATGAGCACCAACGATGTTTGCGATTATGGGGGCAGCCTCTACGTGAAGGCCTTTCCCTCTGATTGGTTCGAGGAAGCAATAATTGTGGAAGGGGGCGAAGGCGACGACGATATTTACGGAAGCTACAGGGGGGAATACCTTTACGGAGACGGCGACGACGATTTGATCGAAGGTAACGACGGCGAGGATTTCATTTATGGCGTCGGCGGCGTTGATTATCTCTACGGAGGTGACGACATAGATTATATCGAAGGCGGTTCCGAGAATGACACCATCGAAGGAAATGAATGCGGAGATTATCTCTACGGAGATACCGGCAACGACTATGTATATGGCAACGAAGGAGACGATTATATAGAAGGCAACGGTGGAAGAGACCATCTGTACGGGGACGCCGGAGGCGATGAAATCTGGGGTGGCTTAGCGACAGACTGGCTGTATGGGGGAGATGGTGATGACTTCCTTTATGGAGAAGACGGCGCAGCTGATCTCTGTGATGGAGGAGATGATACGGACTATTGCGACATCTGGCCTTCTTGCGATTTTTTCAATGACTGTGAATAGAAAATCATGACCTTGTCTTTGCCCACATCCAAAATCCCCATCGTTCTCTGGAGCTGTCTATATTGTTTGCTCGTTCTTCAAGGATGTTCGTCCGCGAAACGCCCTAGTGAAAAGACCGGCCAAGACAGTGGCACGGACACGGGTACGGACACCGACACCGACACTGGCTTGGTTTGGATACCGGGAGACGATTTCGATCTGACCGAACCGTTTCTGCTTCATAAGTACAAAGGAACCCGCCGACACTATCCATCGTTTTCATTCGATGGCGAAAATTTGGCACTATCGTGGTCGGATGGACTTGCTGACACCAGTGATGATTATGCCAGTTTCTTCATTTTTATTTTTCCGTGGGATAGACCCTGGAATGCAAGCTTGGGGACATTCCTCAAAACGCCTCCTGCGTTCTGTCATTATATGGTACCGAGCAATGTAACATCAACCAAGCCTTTCCCGACTCAAGACGGGTTCTTCGTGATCACGACTGGTCATACCGTTGCATACCAAAACGAAGAGTATGGATGTCAGGTCGTGCTGACTGAATGGGATCTGGGGGCGTCACTTACCAACGGACCCCACGAATACTTCAACCTGTATCCGAAAGAGCATTTCAACGCCATGAACCCTACCGGGCCGCAGGACAGTGCGGGCTGCGTCATGGCGGGCAATATCAAATGTATCGACTGCGGAGAATACGACGACCTCTCCACCTCGCAGCTCGTATACCAGGTGTACCGGTATTGCCCCGGAGATCATCCTCAATTCGTGCTTGCCCAGAACTACCCCTGGAGCGATCACATCAATGAGACGGGCCATGTCTTTTCGGGATTCGGTGGCACAAATACCTTCGAATGGAACAACGTGCTGACAACCTTGGCAGTCTCAAAAAGCGGTCATCTTGTCCTCGCTCAGGGTACTCACACCGGCGAAGTAGTAATGGAACCCCAAATCGTCCTGCAACCTTTCGATCCCGTCAACAATCATTCCCCACAAACCGGCTACAGATTCTATTCCCAACACGACGACTCGTTTCTGGTTGTCTCCAGACTGCACTACAATGAAGACCCGGATCAGGAGCCTCATCCGGTGGAACTCGTTTCACAGGTCTTGAGCATGGACGGCCAGGTGCTTTCAGGGCCCAATCCCTTGGTGGGTTTCGACGGCGATGAGTACTTGTACGGGGAAATCAACATGGCGGCCTGGAGCGGAAAGTACTTCGGGGTGTGTTACCGGGAGCCGTTCGGTGCTTTCAAGTTCTTGGCGCTGGACGAAAACGGGGTTCTCTTGTTCGATCCCGTTTCTATTTTCCCTCCGATACCAGCGCAGGCGGACTGGTCATCACCCTGCGACATCGTCGCAATCGACGAGGAGCGTTTCGCCGTGGCCATGTCCGTCAAGGACGCAGGCTACGTGAACGGGATGTACAT
>JAUXHN010000236.1 GCA_030621515.1 Deltaproteobacteria bacterium
CGCGTTGAACCGAGTCCACGCCCAGATCCGCCTCCAGGTCCAGATCTACTTCCAGCATCTCCGGCGGGTAACCGGTGGTTGTGACCAGTTTGTCGCGAAGACGCTCGATCCACTTGTCCACACCTCCGCCGCCGCTCTTTGCCTTCACGGGCTTTGCCTGAACTGCTGCAGGTGGTTTCGTTGATTTTACAACGCTCCCTTTGGGCTCGACGATACTTGCCGCCACCGGCCTGGCGACTGTGGGAGCCTTTGGCTTGCTTGCCGTCAATATGCCGGACAAAAACCGCCCGTGAACCTCCTCGATCAGCGAGAGCACGGAGGGCTCGTTCTCTTTCATGTACTGTAAAAAATCGGGGGAGAACATCCCCGGCACGTCCTGGCGCTCCGCCGCCGATCCGATGCGGCCGACAGCCATGAGGAGCGCCCTCGCTCGTCTGAAGGTCTCTACATCGCCGACCTTCGGATGGAGCGTAGGCGCGGAGTTGTAATACTTGCCCTCCAGGATCGCCGCTATCATCTTGGTCATGGCCCATCCCGGTCCGACTTCCAGGAAGGTCCTGGCCCCATCCTCGTACAGCCTGTTGATCTCCCTGGGCAGGTTGAGCGGGGTGATCAGCTGCTGTGACAGATGCCTGGCCAGCGAAATGCTGTCCAGGTTCGCGGCATCGATGTACGTGCCGGTGATCGTCGATATTATTGGAATGGTTGGCGGGGAGCACGGCAGCTTCTCCAGTGCTTTGCGGAAAGGTTCTCTCGCCGGCTCCATGTACTTGGAATGGAACGCGGCTCCTATTGGCAGGAGCCTGGCTTCCACCCCGAAGGACTCGGCCACATCGACGGTGCGCTTGACGGCTTCTTTTTCTCCCGCCAGGACAAAACGCCCCGGAGCGTTGATGTTGGTGAGGAACACCGTGTCACCCACCAGACCCAGGATCGCGTCGCGTTGCTCGTCCGAACACACAACACTGGCCATGCCCAGATCGGGACCGCCGCCTTCCGCTATCAGTTGGGCAGCCTTGATCCGCTCGACAACCACCTTGTAGGCGGTCTCGATGTCCCAGACTCCGGCAACAGCAAGCGCCGAGATCTCTCCAAAGCTGTGGCCCACCATCACATCCGGACGGACGCCCTTGGCTTCGAGGACCTTCGCCACGCCAAGCTCAACGGCGAACAACGATGTCTGAGCGCCGACCAGGGTGCCCAGATTTTTCTTGAGCTGTTCGTCGTCTTCATCTCCGTAAATGTGTCCAAGCAAATCAAATCCGAACTCGCTCATCGCGAGCTTGTGAACCTCGTCGACCACATTTGCGAAGTTGGGGTCCTCCTCGTAGAGATGTCGCCCCATCGTGATGTAGTGAACCCCTTGCCCGGGGAAACAGAATACGAGATTCTCTTCTTCGCCCTCCCGGGGAATATCCGCAGAGAAGAGCCCCTGGGACTCGAGCGGTTTCAATCCGTGCCCGCCCTCGATCATCTTGAGTGCAGATTTGAGCTTGGTTCGAAGAGATTTTTGATCCTCGAACGACACCGTCATCCTGGCGTTGACATCCGCACCCTCCGAGATGACCTCGGGTATGGGATTCTGGGAAAGAGCCCGGCCCAGCGCCGCTGTAAAGTCTTTCTTGGACTCCGCAAGGCACAGGAACACATCGTCCTGCCCCTCGTCTCCCTCCCGAACTTTTGATCCCGCCAGGACCGGCTCCCCCGCTCCCCCACCTGCGGAGACAACGGCAAAATAGCTCGCGCCGCCAAGCCCCAGGGAGTTCACGCCCCCCACTGTGATTTTCTTGTCCAGAGGTCCGGTACCTTTTCTCGGCTCCACCTTGTCAGCGACCTCGAGGATCTCCGGCCTGACATTCTCGAGGTGTCGGATGCCCGGTACAATCCCGGTTCGAAGCGACTGAATTGTGCTGAAGATCGAGGCCGCGCCGGATCCGCCGTATAAATGACCCACGTGGGATTTCACAGCCGTCATCTGGACAGGATCGCCGCCGTCACCGGCTCTGAGCCCCTTTGCCAGGCCCTGAGCCTCAACGATATCCGACAATTCGTTCGCTGATCCGTGGGTTTCGGAAATGCCAATCTCACTCGGATCGATATCTGTATTCCGGAACGCGTTGCTGATGGCACGAGAAACTGCCTTCTCCGTGGGCGCCACCATGGACTTGCTGTCCGCCTCCGAAGATCCCCCGATCGCGTGAATCACCCCGAAGATATCGTCGCCGTCGCGTTGGGCGTTCTTCAGAAGCTTTAGCAGGAAGAGCACGCCGCCCTCACCGATCAGATATCCGGTTCCCTCCCTGTCGAACGGTCGGGCGATCCTCTTGGCCACGGCGCCGAGTGCGCAGACACCGGAAGTGAACGTGTCGCTGAGTTGCCTGTTGAGACCACCGGAGATCATCAGGTCGACGTTGCCGTACATGAGCTGGTACATGGCGGGCAATGACGAAGCGATACTGGATGAGCAGGCGGAATCGACCGTGAAGTTGGGGCCGTGCAAGTTGAGCCTGTTCGCGATCCTTCCGGCGGTGACGTTTGTCATCCAGCCGGGCAAAGTGTGCTCGGTGACCGGGGGGAACTCGCCCCTGATCTCCTCCTTCACCACGGCGCAGCACTCCTTTAGAACCGACGCGTCCACTTCCCCGGCCGAGGCGCACGCGAAGAGCGCGTCGATGTACTCGTCGGTGATCATGGGCGGAAAGATCATTGGGAAATAGTCGTCGTGCATACAGCCGACGCTCACACCGATCTTCTTGGGCTCCTCCAGTGTGAAACCGGCTGACGTCAGAAGCTTGTCTGCCAGATCGAGACCCAGAATCTGGGTGGGGGATATCTGAGAAACCGAATTTGGGAAGATCTTGTGGCGAAGCAGGTTAACCTTGTACGGCTCAATCTTGGACACCACATTCGTATTGATTATCTCGTTTTGGGGGCCGGTCTCGTAGCAGTCCTCCCACCCGTGATCCTTGGGGTCGACATCGGTAAAGACATCGGCGCCCTCGACAAGATTGTCCCAGAACTTCTCGGGCGTGTCCGCTCCGGCTACCCGCACCTGCACACCGATAATGGCCACTTCGTGAGGGATCTTTGGCCGTTGTTGCGGGCGTGTGTACGAATCGCCCTGTTCGAGGATGGCGTGATAGTTGACCCCTCCGAATCCACTGGTGGTGATCGCCGCGATTCGCCTTCCATCCTTACCCTTGTGCCATGGTTTGATCTCGGTCGGGATGGCCAGATGCTCACTGGGAAGGGTGGCTCCGGGCGTGAGCTTGGTAAACCTGGGAAGATGCGGGATCTTTCCCTCGTTCATGGCGAGCACCGTCTTGATCATTCCCGCCACTCCCGCAGCCGCCTTGAGATGCCCTATCTGACTCTTGACGCTGCCCAGATACAGGGGCTCGGGCGCGTTTCTGCCCTTTCCGTAAACCATGGAAATGGAATCGTATTCGTTGGCGTCACCCACTATGGTGGAGGTTGCGTGGGCTTCCAGATACTGGACTTGTGAGTGCTCGATCTGCGCGCTTTCGAGAGCCGCCTGCAGCGCCTCTGCCCTTCCGGATGCTGAAGGCGCGTAGATAGCCTGTCCGGCTCCGTCACTGGAGGATCCCACACCGCGAATCACTGCCTTGATATCGTTGCCGTCGTCAATGGCATCTTCGAGTTTCTTGAGCACGACCATGCCGACGCCCTCGCCTATCACCAGGCCATCCGCCGTGTGATCGAAGGTGTTGGACATTCCCGAAGCGCTCAGACCGTCGACTCTGCTGAAACCTATGTAGATGGGAGGATTGACCCCCAGATCGGCTCCGCCCGCGATCGCTATCCGGGCGTCACCCGCCATCAGCGCCTGGCAGCCAACGTCGATGGCCACAAAGGACGAGCCGCATGCGGCGTCCAGGGTCATGTTGAAACCGCGTATCCCAAAAACCTGGGCGACTCGATTGGAGAGCGAGGACGAGATTGCGCCCACCGCCGCCATGGAAGGAGCCCATATGTGGCCGCGAGCATCCAGCTCCTGTGTCAGGTCATCCGCCATCCGATCTATAAGTGCGCTCTTGATACCTCGTGCTTCGAGCTGCGGCCTGATCTTTTTCATGAAGCGGTGCCGTGTGAGGAACACCGCCGAGTGAGCAAAGGCGGCCACACCGCTGGCCCCGATCAGCGTCGCCGCGTCGGTCAACTCGTCCGAGCGCATTTCGATGCCGGCGTCGTCCAGCGCCTGACGCGTGGCGTCAATAGCCATCAACTGTGTGGCGTCCACTCCTCGCATGGCAGCCGGCGGGAGCTTGTACTCCAGGAACGGGAATTCGAAACCCTCAACAAACGAACCAACATTCGTATATGATTTTTCCGGATTCCCTTTTTGGGGAGAATAGAAATTGTCAATGTGCCACAGGCGATTGGGCATCTTCTTGAAAAAGGTGTCTCCGCTCTCGATGTTCTTCCAGTACTGCTGAACATCGAGGGCTTGTGGAAAGACGCAACCCATGCCGATGATTGCGATGTCGTAGCGGCTCATGTACGTACTCCCGATTCCTTTGCTCTAGCCTCGAGCATTGCCGAGGTTGATTCCCAGTTCACGAACCCACTTCGGGCTCTCGAAAGGCGATCCGATATTCCCCAGAATTTCATTCCTGATGCGCGCGCGCATTCGCCATCGAGATCGGTTCGATCCCCAATTATCACCATCTCGTGAGGATCGATACCCCATTTTGCGGCAAGCGCCAGCATCGGCTTCGGAGAAGGTTTGAGCACACCGTAGTCCTCCATGGCCTCCAGATCGTCGAACAAGTCCGGCGCTATTCGAAGTGCCCTGAGGCGATCCTCCACGCGGCCGAAGTCCGAAACCACCGCCAGCTTGATGTTCGCGGCGCGAAGCCGGGTCAGCACCCCGTCGAGTCCCGGCCGGGCTCGGCCGCTTTTTCCCAGCAACTTCACGAACGCCTCCATGAAGCGCTCATGATACCAGGCCTCCGCTCGTTGCGCGCCTATTCCCGCGCGCCGGCCCAACTCCTGAAATAACACTGCCAGCAGGCTCTCCCGATCCGCATAGGATCCGGCCCTGATGACAGACCGTGCCCCTGTGAGCTTTCTCAGCACACCGACCGATCCGCGCAGAGATAGAGCCATGCGCAGTTTCATCCAGCGCAACACGTAGAGCGTCCCGTCGAGATCGAAAATGATTCCCCTTGTGCATTGCTCGCTCACTCGCTAGCTGCCGCCTGCGCGATTCCCTCGCGCTCTTCGCGCTCCCGATCGTTCCTGTGAAGGCATTCTTCCACAATATCATGGTACTTCAGCGTCAATTCGGAGGGATCCCCCTCGATCAGTTCCGACGGAAAAAACTCTATGCCGATATCTGTCCTGAACCTGCCGAACAGATTCACCAGCTGTCCAAACGTGCTCTTGTTCACGTCCCATTCCAGCGCGCGGCGATCAGGGAGATAGTCAATCACGCACAACTCCACACGCTTGCCGAGGCGCTTGGCCGCTATCAGGGACCCTGGTTGAAAGGCGGGTCTTTGCGCCTTGGGGCTCGCAAATCCCTCCGGAAACACGATCAACCTGCTATTGCCCTTCAACAGTCGCATCACCGCAACCCCTGCCTTTCTCCTGGACTTACTGTCCTTCCTGTCGACGAAGATGTGCCCCTGAAGTTCGAGCGCCTTCCCGAAATAGAAGACCCGCCGCATCTCCATTTTAATCACGAAGACCGCCGGAAAAAAGGAGAGCATTAGCGGAATATCCAGAAAACCCATGTGGTTGGATATGATCAAGTCGCCCATGGGCCAGTTTCGTTCGTTGCGCCGGTGCATGCGCACGCCCATTATCCAGGCAAGCCCCCTGCCCCACACACCGATGGGACGCGCGTGCACCCGTCTCTTGCCTGGTGTCAAAACCTGCCGCAGACGTATAAAAAAAATATGGATAGCCAGAGTCCAGAGCATCGCGACAATGGCTCGAATAAACAGCAATATGAATTTAACCAATATCATTTTTGAATTCGCTTCTTACAAAACGAGCTTTTTATCACTTCGCGTTGATAGTTCCCACCCACATATTGACAATTTGTTATTTTCCGTTCGGTGTTCTCAATCGAACTGTCAAGCTGTAAAGTACCTGATCAAAGAGCATCCATGACCGTGAGGCCCGTTCCATGAAGCTGACCGTGTTCGCCGAAAAACTGGCCCGCGCACAGGTAGCTCATCCCTGGCGTTTCCTCGTTGCCGCGGCGGTGATCACTCTGGTGGCCGGGCTCACGGCATCGACCCTGGAGTTCGATTCCAGCTACGAAGCGCTTCTTCCGGAGGGCGCCCCTGAAGTCGTCAACGCCGACGCGGTTCGCGAACAGACGGGTGGCACGAGGCAGCTCATTATCGCGCTGGGCGGCAAGGATCCGGATGTCCGTCTGGAATTCGGTCGAGATCTGCAAAAAAAGCTCGAAAGTGTAAACAACATCAGGTGCGTCGATCTGGAGTTACCGGTGGCGTTCTTCAAGGACCGAGGCCTCTGGCTGACCGATATCTCCACGTTGAAGAAGCTTGTCCCCGCCGTCGAGAACGCTGTCAAAGTAGCGAAAATACAGGCTAATCCCCTCGCTCTCCACCTGGACGAAGAGGAGGAAAAAAGGGAGCTGGACGGCGCCTGGAAGAAAGTGGATGAAATCATCACCGGCAAGATGGGAGGGGAAGTTTTTGATGAGGTGCTGACCAGCAAGGACGGAAAGTATACATTCCTCGTTGTCAT
>JAUXHN010000310.1 GCA_030621515.1 Deltaproteobacteria bacterium
GGGCCTTTCTTGGAAATCGAGGGCCAGCTCACTCCCGCTTCTTCGAATTTTGTCAGCAACTCGCCAAGATCTTCTTCCATCTGGTCGGACTCAATGCCCTGCTCCCTGGCCTTCAGCAGTAGAAGAGCAGCTGGTACGAGCTTGCCGCGCCTCATGAAGGATCTCCCGAGCGGAACCAGCAACTCGCGATTGTCAGCGTCGAGCGCGCTGGCGCGTCGCAGGAACCCGATGGCTTCTCCGTGGCGTTCGACCTCACTGAGCAAGATGCCCAACCTGCTGTACAACCTTGCGGCGTAGCGACCTTCCCGAATGAACTGCAGACCCAGCCGATAGAGCTCCTCCGACCAGGTGAATCTGTTCTTGGCTTTAAACGCATCCCCCAGAAGCAACAATCCCTCCGCTATCAGGTCGAGCTGTTCTTCGTTCAGTTGCTTGACGACGGGTGTCCTCTGGAGCGCGGCGAGCAGTCCCGGCCACGTCTCGAGGGTGTGAATGACCCTGTCCGGGCTCCCTTCCTTCTCGGCTACCCGCGCCTGTTCAATGGCGGAAAGGTCAAGCTGGAACGGCTGTTCGAATGTTCCCACCAGATCCCTGTGGAGTTTCTGCTTCACCAGGGACTCGAAGGAGTCCAGTTCCATGAAGTTGAAGCCGGACTCGGAGATAAAACCCACTATGGCCCACGGTCCCCTCTCCTCGTCCTGTACCCAGATGAACTGCCTCATGGACAAACCGAACAGCGAGGTGAGGAGCACCATGTCGGGCCCGATCACCGAGGTCGCGGTTTCCTCGTCGAGGGGGATATCCACGTTCGAAGGTATCTCGTGCTCCTTCAGCAGAAGCGCCTGGACGACGCGGGATCGGAACTCTCCGATGGTCAGCACCTGAAGGAGATTGTCCTCACCGGTGAACTCCACAGTGTTGTTCGCGGGAACCCTCGGATCTCTCGCCAGGCCGCGTATCTGGATTCCGAGGATGATGGCGTAGGCCAGGAAACGGCCGCCCAGGATCTCGCAGATGAGTTTGAAGTTGCCGATCTTGTCGCCCAGTTTCTCGAACCATCCGTCGGAGCGGGAATCCCTGAAATAGGTTACCGCCCCGGCGCGTTCCAGAAGATCGAGGCAGACAACCTGGGTGGATGAGGTGCTGTCGTCGATCAGCAGCTGCGCTACCAGGGGCACAACTTTTTCCGCGGGCTTGTTCTGGAGGGTGACGAAAGCGGCCTCGCGCTTCCTGTCAGAAGACGAGGTGAGCCTTTCTACGAGCTTTTCGACACTGGATTGAATCGCGCTTCTCCCGCTTCAACCGGATTGCTCGGTAGATATTCCCGCGCCCGGGTTCAAGTCAAGTGCGAAACGGTACCATTTCAACGTACGATTTAGCCCTTCTTCAAGATCGAACTTCGGTTCGAACCCCAGTAACTGTCTCGCGGATGTGATGTCGGGGATCCTCAACTCCACGTCCGGGTACGACCATTCCACGTGCTTGACCTCCGAAGAAGATTCCGCCATGCGCACCACCAGGTTGGCCAGGTTGTGAACGGTCAGCGCCGTGCGCGGGTTTCCGATATTGAAAGTTCGGCCTATCGCCTCGGGGCGTTCCATTGCGAGGAGCAGCCCGTCTATCATGTCGTCGATGTAGCACCAGGCGCGAATCTGGGATCCGTCGTTGTGCACCGTCAGCCGCTCCCCCTTCAGCGCCCTGACGATGAAGTGGTGAATCGCCCCCTCGCCCACCTGGCCCGGCCCGAATATGTTGAACGGCCTCACGGTGACCGCGGGCAGATCCTTTTGCCTGTGCATCACGTGGCACAGGTGCTCCGTGGCGAGCTTGGAGACGGCGTATGTCCAGCGGGCCTCGCCCACGGCCCCCAGGGAGGTGACGTCGCCCTCCTTGACCCGGTACGCGTACGCCCCGAATACCTCGGAGGTCGAAAAGTCGACAAAACGCTCGATCCCCTTTTCCTCCACTGCGGCCTCGAGGACGTTGAAGGTTCCTTTCAGCGTGATGTCCATGGTGAGCAACGGATTGTTCATCACCGTGTCCACGCCTGCTATTGACGCCAGGTGGATCACGTGGGAGGCGCCCTTCATGGCTTGCCTTACCGCATCGGGATCTCGCACGTCCCCCACGATGAGATCGATGTTCGGGTGATTTTCAAGAGGGCTATCCTTGATGGCGTTGCGGTGGAGGGTATCCAGGATGACGATCTGATTGTCATCGACCAGCCGCTCGCAAAGCCGCGTGCCGATGAAACCCGCCCCGCCCGTGATGAGGATTTTCTTGTTCTTCAACATTCTGATTATTGTGGCGGAAGCAAACCCATTGGTCAAAAGGAAACCTTGATTATGAAGTTCTTGACATATCCCCCCCACGCTTGACCGTCTCTTTGTTATACCTTAGAGAACTATTCGCCTTTTCTAGTTGAAAAAGCGCACCATGGCAGGGTAGCTCAGCTGGTTAGAGCGCCGGATTCATAACCCGGAGGTCGGGAGTTCAAGTCTCCCCCCCGCCACAGGAAAACAGAGGTCCCATGTCCCGCACAATCTACATCACAACGCCCCTGTACTACGTCAACGCGCAGCCGCATATCGGCCACCTCTACACAACCGCGTTGGCGGACACCGTCAAGCGATTTCACACGATGATGGGTGACCATGTCTACTTCCTGACCGGCACGGACGAGCACGGCGAGAAGATCGTGAAGGCCGCGCAAAAGGCCGGCGTGGATACTCAGGAGTTCGTCGACCGGATGGCGGGCATCTTCGAGGACACCTGGAAACAGATCGATTTCACCAACGATGACTTCATCCGCACCACCGAACCCCGCCACAAGGAATTCGTGCAAGAGATTCTCAAACGAGTTCACGACTCGGGGGATATCTACTTCGACCAGTACACCGGCCTCTACTGCGTGGACTGCGAGCGATATATGACTGCGGTGGAGCTCGTGGACGGCAAGTGCCCTGACCACGAGGTGGAGCCCGTGGAGGTCAAGGAATCCAACTACTTCTTCAGGATGGGTAAGTACCGGCAACAGCTCATCGACCACATCGACAAGAACCCGGAATGGATCAGGCCCAAAAGGTTCAGGAACGAGGTGCTCTCTTTTCTCAAGCAGCCCCTCGAGGATCTGTGCATTTCCAGGCCCAAGACCAGGCTCGAGTGGGGCATCGACCTGCCGTTCGACGACAAGTACGTGACCTACGTGTGGTTCGACGCGTTGCTCAACTACGTGTCCGCCCTCAAGAAGAACGCCGCAGGAAATGATGTCTTCGATCGCTACTGGAAGGAGTGCAATCACTTCATCGCGAAGGACATCCTCAAAACCCACGCGATCTACTGGCCCACCATGCTCATGGCCGCCGGTATTCCGCTACCCAAACATATCGACGTTCACGGCTACTGGCTCTCCGGTGAGTCGAAGATGTCCAAGAGCCTGGGCAACGTGGTGAGGCCGCTCGTCTTCCACGAGCAGTTCGGGATAGAGAACCTGCGGTACTTCTTCTTTCGGGAAATGAAGTTCGGCAAGGATGCGGGATTCACCTACGAGCTGTTCGTGGAGCGCTACAACTCGGATCTGGCGAACGGACTGGGCAACCTCTTGTCACGCACCGCATCCATCGTGAAGAAGAACCTGGAAGGCGTGGTTCCGCAACAGCAGGATACAACCGAAGCGGAGCAGCCCCTGATTGCGATGGCCGGAAAGCTCCTCGAAACCTACCCAAAAAACTTCGACGATCGCGCGTTTCACG
>JAUXHN010000107.1 GCA_030621515.1 Deltaproteobacteria bacterium
TATTTTCCACACTGACCTAGCAACCCGATCCTCCTCGCTCGAAATGATCGAACCCCGCTGACGCAGGATTGATCCTCGTTCCATCACGAATAACAATCACTTCGGGGGCGCCGCCCACAATCTCTCCTATTTTCCGGGCCGAAATACCGGTCTCCTCCTCCACCCGCGCAAGGATCTCGTCGCATCCCCCCGGGTCGGCGGCGAACAGCAACTCGTAGTCCTCTCCCCCGCCGAGGGCCAGATCCATCCAGTCCATGCGCAGTGACGTCGCGACAGCTCTGACATCGGCGCTCACCGGGATCTCTTCCGCGTGGATGCGAACTCCCACACCGCTTCGTTGCGCGATGTGCCCCGCGTCCTGAACCAGCCCGTCACTGAGATCTATACAGGCCGTCACCACATCGCTCGCTCCGAGCAACCTCCCCTGCTCGATCCTCGGCGACGGCTTCAGGTGCCTGTGAACGAGAGACTCCCTCACCTCCGCATCGCAAGTTACCGATTTGTCCCGGTCAAGGAAGAGGCCCGCGGCCGCCGATCCGAGATCCCCGGTGACGCACAGAATATCACCGACCCTCGCGCCGTCGCGAGTGAGGAGGTTTTCCTTCTCGACCTCTCCAACGATGGTCATATTGATGGTCAGGGGACCGGATGTGGAGGACGTGTTTCCGCCCACGACACGGGCGTCGAATCGGGAAAGCTCGCCCGCCATCCCGCGGTAGATCTCCTCCAGGTGCTCCACCCGAGTAGACGGAGGGACGGTCAGCGAGACCAGAGCCCAGAGGGGTGAACCGCCCATGGCCGCGATGTCGCTCAGGTTGACCGCCGCAACCCGATTCCCGATCTGCACAGGCTCGATGGTCCCCCAAACGAAATGCACTCCCTGGATCTGGACATCGCAGGTCGCCAACAACAGCCGATCCGCCCTTCCCTCCAACACCGCAGCATCGTCTCCGATCCCCCTCAGGACTCGATCTCCCGACGCTCCGAGCGTAACCGCCAGGCGTTCGATGAGTTCAAACTCCCCTATGTTCCCTGCCTTCATCTGCCTGTCGCCTCTCGTAACCGACTGAAAACACGAGCGGTAATTGGTTTTCGAAAAGCCTTTTATACCTATTGCGCACCTTTATGTAGTCAAAAACGTGCGCCCGGGGCCGCGGTGCGTAGGGTTTTTCTCACCTGCTTGCCCGATATGCGAATAAATCTATCCACTTGACAGTGCGTGGGTTGCCTCGTAATGTGCCGCTCATCGCGCGAATAGGCAGCCCCTGCGCGCACTAGAAAGATGACTGGCGGAAACGAAAAGAAACACATCGATGCGCTCTTCACCATGGATCTGGAAGACCTGAGGAAGGGGCCGGGAAAAATTGACCGGGACATCCCGCTCGACTGGCTTGGACAAGAAATGAAAGCCTGTGAGTACAACGTAGAACCCACGAAAGCGCACGTGCGAATGGGCTTGAGCGCCCACGATCAGGGAGTTCTACTCTCGGGAAACGCAAGCGTCAGGGTCAAGACCGAATGCGGCAAGTGCCTCGCGGAGACGTACCTGGATCTGGAGTGTGCGCTCAACGGCTTCATGATGCCCATCGGAACCGGGCAGGAACTGGAGGAGCGGGACAATGAGCTCACTCCCCAGGACTTGAAACGTGAATGGTACGAGGGTGACACCGTTGTCCTGGATGAGATCATGCGGGATGCCATCATGCTCGAACTGCCCATGAATCCGCGGTGCTCCGACTCGTGTTCCGGCATTGCATTGCAAGTGCTCGACAGTAGTAAAAAAGAACACATGGACCCCAGGCTCGCGCCCCTTGCGAGTATCAAGTTGCCAAAGGAGTAATAAAGTGGCCGTCCCCAAGAAAAAAACATCGAAGTCCCGCCGTGACAGCAGGCGCGCCAATCACGATCGCATGGATATGCCGGCGATCTCCGATTGCCGCCAGTGCGGCGCCCCGGTGCCTCCGCATCAGGTTTGCTCCGAATGCGGAACCTATCGCGGTAGACAGGTTCTCGAGGTCGAAGAGGAGACCTCCAAATAAAACCATGACCCAAGAGGTTCGCATCAGGATCGTCGGCACGGGCAGCTACAAGGCCGCCGGTGTGCTCACCAACCAGGATCTGGAAAAAATGGTGGACACCAGTGACGACTGGATCATCGAACGAACCGGGATTCGGGAACGCCGTGTTGCACAGAAGGATGTCTTCACGTCCGACATGGCAGCCCACGCCCTTGGCCAGGCGCTTGACGCGGCCGGATTACAGGCCAACGATCTCGACATGATCATCTGCGGAACGGTCACACCGGACCGCCAGCTGCCGGCGACAGCGGCCTACGTTCAACAAAAGATCGGCGCCACCAACCACTGCGCCTCCTTCGACCTGGCCGCCGCCTGCGCAGGATTCCTTTACGGACTCTCCATCGCGGACGTATTCATCAAGACAGGCAAGGCCAAAACGATCGGCATCATCGGCGTGGAGCTCCTGTCCCGGGTCCTCAATTACAAGGACAGAAACACCTGCGTTCTCTTCGGAGACGGCGCCGGCGCCGCTGTGGTGACGGGCGACACCTCCGGACGAGGCTTGCTTTCCTCCCACTTGTTCACCGACGGATCCCTCACCGAGAGCCTGTTCATCCCGGGTGGCGGATCGCGCATGCCGGCATCAAGAGAAACAGTGGACAATCATCAGCACTACGTGCATATGGCCGGCAAGGAGGTCTTCAAGCACGCGGTACGCTATCTCTCGAGCGCCGCGAAGCTGGCCCTCGAAACAAACGGCAAGGGTCCGGACGACGTCGATGTGGTGGTAGCCCACCAGGCAAATATGAGAATCCTCGACGCGGTCTCTCGACGCGTTGAGATCCCACTGGAGAAATTCGTGCTCAATATCGAACATTACGGCAATACCTCCAGCGCTTCCATCCCCATCGCTCTCGACGAGGCGGTACGGAACGGGCGGATCGCACAGGGCGACACCATGTTGATGATCGCCCTTGGAGGAGGCATTTCGTGGGCCTCGGCCCTGCTGAACTGGTGAGAAGATGAAGGTTGCATTTATATTCCCAGGCCAGGGAGCTCAAAAGGTCGGAATGGGCCGCGAACTCGCGGATGCTTCCGGGATAGCTCGCGCCACCTTCGAAGAAGCCGACGCCGCGATCGGAGAAGATCTATCCAGGCTGATATGGGAGGGCCCCCGGGACACACTCACCCTGACGGCCAACACCCAGCCTTCCATCGTCACCGTTTCCATCGCCGCCCTGCGCGCGTTTCAGGAGCGATCGAGCCTGACGCCGTCCTTCGTGGCCGGTCACAGTCTCGGCGAATTCAGCGCGCTTGTCTGCGCCGGCGCCATGAGCTTCACCGACGCCGTTCGCACCACCCGGGCGCGCGGCACCTTCATGCAGGAGGCGGTTCCCCCGGGCGAGGGGGCCATGGCCGCCGTGATGAAGATGAGCCCCCATGACGTCGAGGCCGCGTGCGGCGAGGGCGTTTCTGCGGGCGTGGTCTGCGCGGCGAACTTCAACTCCCCCGGCCAGACCGTCATCTCGGGCGCTGCAGGGGCCGTGGAACACGTATCGACCATCATCAAGGACCGTGGCGGAAGGGTTATCCCCCTCAAGGTGAGCGCTCCTTTCCATTGCGCCCTGATGGAGCCCGCAGCCACCAGGCTGAACGGTTTTCTCGGCGAGATCGATTTTGGCGATCCCACAACACCGGTTGTGACCAACGTGGAGGCCGAGCCCAATGTCGACGGGAGCCGGATCCGCGATCTTCTTGTGCGACAGGTTACTTCTCCGGTACGCTGGACCGAATCCGTGTCCTTCATGATCGGCCAGGGCGTCACCGGGTTCGTGGAGTTCGGCCCCGGAAACGTACTCGCCGGGCTCATCGCAAAAATAGATAGCTCGATAAAGGTATTGTCAGTGAACACCCCCGAAAACCTCGAAAAGGCACTGGAATCATTCGGCGCACAGAAATAGGAGGGAAAAATGGAATTGGAAAACAAAGTTCGCGAAATCGTATGCCAGCAACTGGATGTGGAAGCCGACAAGGTCAAGAAGGAGACTTCCTTCGTGGAAGATCTCGGCGCCGATTCACTCGCTGTGGTAGAGTTGGTCCTCGCCCTTGAAGAAGCGTTCGACATAGACATCCCCGATGAGGACACCGAGAAGCTGCGTACATTCAACGACGCAGTCACCTACATCGGGTCCAAGGTTTCCTAAAGGAGCGGGCAAGGAGCTATTCTGATGGACAAACGAAGGGTAGTCATAACCGGCATGGGCTGTGTCTCCCCCCTGGGCCTCACCGTGGATGCGCTCCAGAAGGGATTCGAGGAGTCGCGTAACGGGATCGGCCTGATAACCAGGTTCGACACGGAAGGATTCGCAACCAAGATCGCCGGCGAGGTCAAGGATTTCGATCCGCTCAAATGGGTGGAGAAGAGAGAGACCCGCCAGATGGATCGGTTCATTATGCTGGCCATCGCAGCAGCGCAAGAAGCCATACAGGGCTCCGGCCTGGAGATCACCGACGCGCTGGCTCCAAGAGTGGGAACCGTCCTCGGTATCGGGGTCGGGGGACTCGAAACGATCGAGAACACTCACAGTGTGCTGACCAACAAGGGCCCCAGGAGAATTTCTCCGTACTTCATCCCCATGATGATCTCCAACCTGGCGCCGGGGCAAATCTCCCTTCGGTTCAACGCAAAGGGCCCCTCGTACACCACCACCTCCGCTTGTGCGTCCTCGTCTCATGCCCTCGGAGAGTCCTTCCGGATGATCCAGTACGGAACATGCGACGCCGTCATTACGGGCGGAGCGGAGGCCACGGTGACACCGCTCGGGATCGGCGGATTCAATGCGCTCAAGGCTCTCTCCACCCGAAACGACAGCCCGGAAACCTCGAGCAGACCCTTCGAAAAAAACCGGGACGGTTTTGTATTGGCGGAAGGATCAGGCATTCTGATCCTGGAGGAACTCGAACACGCAAAAACCCGCGGCGCCAATATCTACGCAGAGGTAACCGGATACGCCGCCACCGCGGACGCCAACCACATCACGGCTCCCGCGCCTGGTGGAGAGGGCGCTGTCCGGTGCATGCGCCTTTGTCTCGAGGATGCCAGGCTCAACCTCGAGGAAATCCAGTATATCAATGCCCACGGCACATCCACGCCCGTCAACGATCCTCTGGAAACCATCGCCGTCAAGACCACATTCGGTGATCACGCTTACAAGCTCGCCATAAGCTCCACCAAATCGATGACCGGGCACCTCCTCGGCGCAGCCGGAGCCGTGGAGAGCATCGCCGCCGTATTGTCCATTGAAAAACAGTTAGCGCCGCCGACGACAAACCTGTTCGAGCCCGACCCCGAATGCGATCTCGACTATGTGCCAAACGAGGCAAGGCAGATGAAGATCGACAACGTCCTGTCCAACTCGCTCGGCTTCGGCGGGACCAACGCGACACTGATCTTCTCACGTTTCACGGAGTAGACATCATGGCTCTACGCCTCGTAATGGCCAGTGACCACGGAGGCTTCGCGCTGAAAGAAGATCTCAAAAAGGCTCTGGCCTCCGCTGATGTTCTGATAACCGATCTCGGCGTTCACGAGGAAAACTCCGTGGATTACCCTGACCTGGCCCACGCGCTTTGCGATACTATCCTCGATGGCAACGCCGACATGGGACTACTCGTGTGCGGGACAGGGATCGGCATGAGCATGGCGGCCAACCGTCACCCCGGTATCCGGGCGGCCCTGTGCACGGACCCGTACATGTCCCGCATGGCGAGAAAACACAACGACGCCAACGTGCTCTGCCTGGGCGGTCGCGTGATCGGATCTTCTCTTGCGCAGGACATTGTACGGGAGTTCATCGATGAAAGCTACGAGGGCGGCAGGCACGCGCGTCGCATCGACAAGATCGATTTTCGATGAAATGCCCGGCCTGTGGTGCGACTGATACACGGGTCATCGACTCCCGGGTCATCAAGGAAAATACCGAGATCCGCCGACGCAGACTCTGCGATTCCTGCACCAAGAGATTCACCACTTACGAGAGGACCGTCGGCACATTTCCGGCGGTCATCAAGAAGGACGGAAGACGTGAAGACTGGAGCCGGGAAAAGATCCTGCGGGGCCTGTCGAAAGCCTGCGAGAAGCGGCCTATCTCAGTCAATCAGATAGAGCAACTCGTCGACGAGATAGAGCGATTGGTGGGCGGGCTCGCCGATACCGAGGTCCCTGCCACCGTCATCGGAGAGCATGTGATGTCGGGCCTGCGCAAGCTCGACGAAGTTGCGTACGTGCGGTTCGCCAGCGTATATAAATCGTTCAAGGATATCGACGAGTTCATCAACGAACTCTCGGATCTGATCAAGAATCGCGATGGCAAGATCGAGGAAAAGGCGAAATGACTGAGAAAAGCCCGGAGCGGGACAGCATATTTATGAACCTCGCCCTTGATCTGGCGCGAAAGAGCAGACCGAGCCCCAACCCCCAGGTAGGAGCGGTGATCGCCGTGAAAGATCGTGTTGTGGGCGTTGGCTATCATGAGTGCGCGGGGGAACCCCATGCCGAGATCAACGCCCTGGCCGATGCGGGCGCACAGGCCAAAGGCGCTACGTTGTTTGTCACTCTCGAACCCTGCTGGCACGAGGGCAAGACCGGGCCCTGCACGGAGGCTATTCACGAGGCAGGTATAGGCCGAGTGGTGGTCGGGATGGTCGACCCCGACGACCAGGTCCACGGTCAGGGTATCAGCCGGCTTCGATCCCTCGGCCATGTGGTTGACGTTGGCACGATGGAGGACGAGTGCGCGGAGCTACTCGCCGGCTACATCATACATCGACTTCACGGCCGACCCCTGGTCACCCTCAAGGCCGCTGTCACTCTCGACGGCTACATTGCAAGCGATACCGGTGATTCACGGTGGATTTCGGGGTCCGAATCCAGAAGCCGGGGCCACGCCATGCGCGCCGAATCCGACGCCGTCCTCGTGGGAATAGAAACGGTCATCTCCGACGATCCGTTGCTCACGGTAAGGCATGTGACGGGCCTCAGCCCCATGCGGGTGGTGATGGACTCTTCCCTGCGCATCCGAGAGTCGAGCCGGATCATCGAGACCGCATCACAAACACCCGTCCTCCTGGTCTACACCCGGGCAGACAGCGAACGAATTGAAACTCTGAACGCCATCGATGGGGTAGAAACCCTGATCTGCGAACCCACTGCCGACGGTCGGGTGAGCCTCGCGGCTCTACTTGAAAAGCTCGCCGCGAGAGGTGTTCTCTCTCTTCTGGTGGAAGGTGGCGGCGCGATTCACGGTTCGTTCGCCTCGGCTTCCCTCGCGGACCGTTTCTGTCTTTTTGTAGCCCCCAGGCTTCTGGGGAATGGAAGACCCTGGGTTGTTTTCAAGGGAATTTCAAATATCGACGACGCTATCGCGCTTCGTGATCTTGAGGTAAAACCCATGGGCAACGACCTGATGATCGAGGGCGTCTTTCACAACGCGAGCCACAACCGCAAGACCTGAACGCCGGATGCGGGCTAATCTCCCGAGGCCAGAGGCGGCATTTCGGAAAACCCCCTCAGATCGGTTTTGTGCACATCGTCGGCCTCGAGAAGCCTGGTCAAACCGGACATCTCGAGTTGCCTGATCCTTTCCCTCGTCAGGTTCATTATCTCGCCCACCTCCTCGAGAGTAACTCCACCTCTCTTGGACACATCCAGGGCGCAGGTCTCATCCATCTCCCACACCTCGATATCCGGGAAGTTGAGCTTTATCGAGCCCGTCTCCGGATTGACATCGAGATAAAGATGATACTTACAGCTTACAAACGGGCACGGCCGCTCGCCGTTCCCGCAGTCCGCGCGAACTTGCGGGCGCTCGTATTCCATTTCTGGATACATGAGCCTGCCGATCCGCAGCTGCTCCTTTGTCATCTTCTTTATCGGGATCGTTCTTGCCCGAACCGGCCTCTTCCTTCGCGTGTTGCGCCGCTTACTTCCACCCTCCTGCGGACTCTCTTCCAGACCTTCCAATCTCTTTGCCTCGTCCATGATCTCCTCCCGGTCTTCTGCGACAAGCGGGAAGCCACTCCCGCCTGGTTTACATCGCGTCTCTGGCTACACGCGCCTGCTCTCTGATCAGCCGGGCCGCCCCTTCCAGCTGTTCCACGAGCAATTCAGCGGACCTCTTCGCCTCATCGATCCGCTTTACCGCTCCTACATGCGCCAGACCACCAACCTCGCCAGTCGTCATGCTCTGTTCGAGTTTCTCCAATATCCGCCCGAGCAACCTCCTGAGTTCCTCGATTTCTCCACCCACAAAGGCAAACTGCCGGCATATCTCCTCGATCGTGTAATCGAGGGCCATCAGCCTCTTGATTTCATTGATCTGACGCAGGGTCCCGATGGGATAGATGCCCCTGGACCCCTTGTGTTTCCCCTTTGTACCGACCCGCCTGCTTCTGGGAAGAAGACCAATCTGCACGTACTTGCGAAAGGTCGCCTCCGAAAACCTTACCCCCCTGTCGGCAAACACATCCACAACCTGCGCGGAGCTCATTCCGTCCGGATAATTCCGCTCATAGACCTCGATCTCCTCAACAGTGAGAAGTCCCGTGGTTTTATTGTGAATATAATCCATTATACGGATTCCATTCCCTGGCCTACCTTCTTTGGTTACCTGGGAATATAATCTATTGAATAGATTCTTGTCAACCACTTTTTTCCAGCGTCCTCAGGGCTCGCAAGAAGCCGTCTGGAAATCAGCGACAATCAGCAGTTGCGCCAGCCCTTATTCTTGAATCTTGTTGAGGAGCCGTCTGGCGTGGGGACGCCAACGTTCGCCGTCGTTCGCCCATCTTCCCACCTTGGGCGCCGCCAGGACCTTCTTGAGCTCATCCCTGGCATCCTCCAGCTCGTCTGCCTCGATGAGCACCTCGGCCATTATCAGGTGGTTCATGGGATAGTCGGACAGATCAATGGCCATTTGCGCAAACTCTATGGCTTTATCCACGTCACCGATGCTCGTGGGCCAGGGGGGCGCGTGGGCGTAAAGCATGGCGAGCAACCGGTATGGAGCGCCGTCCTCGAAGCTCGGGTCGATCTCGGCCGCCTTCTCGCCGAGATCCTCCACTTTTCTGGCCAGGATCATGGCGCTGAAACCAAGGCCGGATATTTCCGCACGACGCCCCTTGAGCACGGCGAGATAGTAATACCCCTCCACCCTGTCGGGGCGTTCCCGCACGGCGTTCTGCCCTGCATCCTCCCCCTTGACGATCCAGGAGAGCCTGACGGAGGCTTCCTTCTCCTGCTCGCTGGCAAAGAAGCACGCTCTGGCCAGCCGCCATTGCACCTCCATCATCTGAGTTCCCGACGGCCCCTGCGCAAGCAACCTCACCACCTTTTCCAGGGCGGCGATCGCCTCGTTCAGATCTCCGATCGACGAGTCCGGCGCGGACCCCGCCTCGGCCAGGGTCAACAACTCCTGGATATCATCGGTAAGGCTATCCGCCGGCTCGGGCTCGACAGCGGGGGTTGTCTTTGGAACGAAAGGACCGCAGCCCGCCGCCAATATACAGAGGAGGAGTAACGCAGCCAGACGGGATGGATCGACGGTGCAAAATGGGAAGTTGTTTCTGCTCGAGCCCTCAGTGCACACCGATCTCTCGAATCCTGGCCGCCTTGCCGCTACGCTTGCGCAGGTAGTAAAGGCGAGCCTGGCGAATACGTCCGCGGCTCTTGACTTCGAGGCGGTCGATTCTCGGCGAATGCGCAGGGAAAACGCGCTCCACGCCAATGCCGTAGGAAACCTTGCGAACAGTGAATGTGCTGCGCAGCCCTCCCCCATGACGCTTGATCACGACACCCTCGAAGACCTGCACCCGTTCCTTCTCACCTTCGCGAATCTTGTAGTAAACGCGAACCGTGTCACCGGCCTTGAAGGTTGGGAGAGGATTGGGACGGAGCTGTTCCTGTTCGATTTCGTATAGTTTTAAAACGGTTCCACTCATAACCGATACCTCGCGACAATGGTCCACGGAAAACCGAGGAGTTGGGATTATGCTCAAATAGCGCACTGTGTCAATGTTAACTACCGGTCATCTAAAGAATCTTGCCTTGGCGCAAACTTGCACGTAATGTCTGCGCTGTCTTTCGGGGCGTAGCGCAGCCTGGTAGCGCGCCAGCTTTGGGAGCTGGATGTCGAAGGTTCAAATCCTTTCGCCCCGACCGGAGTTATTGAGAATAAACAATGTTTGACAAGATGGTTTAAGATTGCGCTGGCCAGGGTGATGACGTTTGCCCTGCGATGACGTTTGCCCTGCTTCGCCAAGGCTACGCAGGGTAGCACGATGACGAGGAGGTAAGCCCGAGATCGTTGAACAAAGATAGTCGATACGAGCGCCCGTAGCTCAGCTGGATAGAGCAACGGCCTTCTAAGCCGTGGGTCGCAGGTTCAAATCCTGCCGGGCGTGCCATACTAGCTGTTCCAGCGGACTTGGACCATTGACTGTTCTTCTGGTGCCGTTGACGCTACGGTTCAAGTCCTGCCGGGCGTGCCACAAAAACTTATATCCAAACCAATAGTTTTTGTAGGCCTCGCCATAGCGCGCAGCGCGACGGCGGGCTTCGTCGAACCGGTTCTTCTGGTTAGGGCATGCGCCTTTCCGCGATCACTGATAGAATGCTCTCACGTGCAAAACGAAAGGCTTGGGAAATGCGGTGTTTTCTGTTGATGGCCCTTGTAACCGTGCTGGTTTGCGGCGGGTGTGGTGATGATGACAGATCCGGGGGCAGCGACTCTGACGCCGACTCTGACAGCGATACCGACACGGATACCGATACGGATACCGACACCGATACGGATACCGACACCGACACCGATACCGATACCGATACCGACACCGATACTGATTGCCCCTTGGGGACGTACAGCGGCGATTTCGAGATCGACACACAATCGGACGTTGCAACCCTCGCGGGATACTCAGAGATTACCGGAAGCCTTGAAATCAACTGCCCTTCGTGCACCGACTTAAGCGAATTGATTTGCCTCACCTACGTAGGTGGGAACCTATACATCTACGGAAATGACACCCTGACGAACCTTGACGGCCTAAGCGGTATCACTTCGGCGAGCGGGGGCTTTTCGGTACAAAGCAACAACGCTCTGACGAACCTTGACGGCCTGAGCTCTCTCACCTCGCTGGGTGGGTACTTGTTGATCTCGAGTAACTACACCCTCGCCAACCTGGACGGGCTGAGCGGGATCACCTCGGTGGGCGGGTACTTGAACATTGTGGGCAACAATGCCCTGCCGGATTGCGAGGCTTGCGAACTGCTGGACCAGCTTACTACCGCACCCACAACGACAGATGTTCAAAACAACCTCGACGACTTGTGCACGCCGGTTCCGGCGAACTGTCCGTAGGTAGATCCAAAACCTTCTCTACATATTAATGGGAAGCATGCCCGCGCACTGGGAGAAGATCTCCGCGCACGAGGGCGCCTCCTCCACGCAGTCGATCCACTCTTCGAGTTCGGGGTCCTCCAGCGAGGAAGCAAGGACCGCGCACCCCTGCGGGCACCCCTGATCTCCGCCATCGCAGACCATATTGGAAGAATCGAGATCGCCGTACCTGGTCTTCGCCCGCTTGCACTGCGCGCCCTCCTCGCAATCGTCGTCTCCGTCACACGCCTCCCGACAGGCGGTCGCCGCGCAGCTGTTGTCCGCAGGGCATCCTAACCCCTGCTGGAGACAACGAACCGTGGAGCTGCCGCAGTCGATGCCGTCGTCAACCTCTCCGTTGCAGTCGTCGTCCCGTCCGTTGCACACCTCCGAGCCAGAACAGAGGGAGCAGGCGGCGCGGGTGGGGATGCAATGACCGCCCACGAACTCAAAATCGGTCGCGCAGTCGTCGGTGGCGGTCTGGCGAACGCATACCATGTCCCCGAGGGCCGGCAGTGCCTGGCAGACGTACCCGGCGGCGCAGTAGTCGTGTGTCCGGCAGCTGTCGCACTCCACCCCCGTACCGCAGCTGACTCCGCAGTCGTCCGAGGGGGCGGGGCAGCTATCGGGATCGGCGCAAGTGCCGCTGGCGAGCTGGACCGCCTTGTAAGCGTTGACGGCTCCGTACCCGTAGTAGGGAGAGAACCCTGCGACCCAGTCGCCCCAGACGGGGTCTACCTCGGTGGCGCTGTCGGTGAGTATCAGCCTCACTTGCGCGGCCGTGAGGGAGGAATTGACCGAGAGGATCAGACCCACCAATCCGGCGACGAAGGGGGTGGCAGAGGACGTGCCCCCGAATTCGTAGGTGTACTGGGGATCGGTGGCGGCGTCTGTACTGGTGGAGGTAGTGGTGATCCCGTTAAGACCACCGTTGGACGGCGCGACCACGTCCAGCTTGGTGCCGTAGCTGCTGTAGTACGACTTGAGCCCGTCGTCGTCGACGGCGCCCACCGCGACCACGTTGTCGTACGCCACATAGGTGTCAGTGTCTGCGTCCTGGTTGCTGTTGCCCGAGGCGTAGAGGATCAGGGTCCCGAGGCCGCCACGACCGTCAGTCTCCGCGTAGGCGAAGGCTGCGGAGACGGTAGAGGACAGCGAGGGGGCGCCGAACCCGGAGGACTCCACGCTGGGATCTTCGCCGCCGGGACCCCAGCTGTTGGAGATGACTGCCGCGCCCAGATCGACCAGATCTGTGAAGATATCGGCCAGCTCGGTGTCCGTGACCTGGAAGCTGCCCATGGTGGGCGGCCCGGCGGCGCCCATCAGCATCGCCGGCAGTAGCGTGCAGTCCGGGCATACTCCGGACACGCCGATGCCGTTATTCCCCCTGGCCGCGGCGACTCCCGCGCAGCTGGTGCCGTGCCCCGTGAGGTAGGTGGACCCCAGGTAGCTCTCCCAGTCATCGACGAAGTTGTACTCAGCCATCAGGTTGGGGGCGAGGTCGGGGTGGTTCAGGTTAACTCCGTCGTCGAGAATGGCCACGATAACGGCCGCGTTGCCCGTCGTCACGTCCCACGCCTCGTCGACCCGCGCATCCGCGCCGACGGAGGAGAGCTGGGGGCCTCCCGACTCCTCGGGGTCGGCCTGCCCCGTGTTTAGAAGATGCCACTGGTCGTCGAACATCGGATCGTTGGGGATCAGGCGCTTCTCGTACAACCTCAGCATGTCGAGTTCGGCGGTGATACCATCGAGCTGGTTGAGTTGCGCCAGGACATCGAGGGCCGCCCAGCCGTCGTCTCCCACGGCGATGACCATGCGGTCCGTCCAGTCGAGGGTCCGCAAGAAGTGGTAGCCGAAGGAGGTCAGGAACCCCCTGGCTGCGGCCAGGGCGGTCGGATCCTCAGGAATGATGATGATGTCACCGGTCGCCGCCGCTACCCTGCCGGCGCCGTCGATAAAGGTAGGAAGGTGTACCTCGCCGCGCATCAACTCGATCCCGATGCGTCGACCGAGCGGTCTGTTGAAGCTGAGGAAGGTGAAGCCCGCCTGGTCCATCACCTCGGCGCCGTACCGCGCCTGGTAGTCGACGGATTCATCCTGCTGCCGAACCACCGTTACGCTTGGAGCCCACTCGTAGCCCGGCGGAGGGTTCTTCCTGGAGCGCAGCAAGCCGAGGGCGGTGCTCCCGAAAATGCATGAACACAGCTCGACGCATGGCACGTCGGTATCGGGATGGTGCAGCCATCCGCCGCAGCCCGCGACGTCAACACAGTCCTCCTGGGAAACGCAGCAGCGGAAGTTGCCGGAGACGTCGTCCCACATGTATCCGTTGTAGGCGACGTCACAGAGGGTATTGCACTCGTCGTTTTCCATCGGGAAGTTGGGATGATCAGCGCCCCCGCAGTCGTCGAGCCTGGCGCAGGCTTCCCCGCAGTTGAGAATGCAGTCCTCGGGGAAGTCGGCCGGATCGCCACGTCCGGGATCGGCATCCGGACCCCCATCGGCATCCGTGCCGCTGTCGGGGCCGCTGTCTGCAGGATTTGACTTTTTCTTATCGTCGCAACCCATGAAGACAAGGGACAACAAGAGGACCGCCAGGATCGATATTGAAAAAACATTACGTGGACTCATCTGCATTCTCCAGTTGTTATGAGTGTCTGACATTGATTGAATTATTCTTATTCGACTACTTGCATTGCTATAGATAGACAAGTGTCGTGAAGCCGGATTGAGGCTCATATTTCTTGCCTGTGTGGCTACTTGCCGCTGGATTTATCGTCGCGGGCGACCGAAGCGTCCAGCTCGTCACGAAGACCACACGCATCGGTGTCGCCCTTCTCGCAGGCGATGTTGAAGTATTTGCGGGCCAACGCGCTATCTTTCGGGATCATTTCACCCGCCAGATAGAGATTGGCCAGGTTCGAGCACCCGGCGCCGCTGCCAAGGCCACACGCTTTCTTGAAGAGGGCCGCGGCCACGTTGCCCTTGCCGCTCATCGCCGCGAAGACGCCCATGTTTTTACAGGCTTCCTTGCCCTCGCACTTCGGGACCATGTCGGCCGCGTCGTCCCC
>JAUXHN010000135.1 GCA_030621515.1 Deltaproteobacteria bacterium
GGGCCTGCTGATCGATGCGGTAAAGAAAGGTGGCGTCATCGGCGAGGAGGCCTCCATGGCCCTCGCGAAGATCGGCGGTTCGCAGGCCAAGGAAGGCACCGAGGCGATCTTCCAACAGATGCAAAAGACGGAAGAGCTGCGAAAGTACAAGCACGCATGGGCCATGTGTATACTCGGCGACGACCGCGGATTCCCGGTTCTACTGGAGGGTGTGAGCAAGCAGATCGTCAATCCCAAGAACATCCCCGACTACGATCCGGATCTCATCGCCCGGGTGGGTTCCACCGACAAACTCATCGATCTTGCCAAGTCGGACGATCCCATGCTCAAGATGTACGCCGCCATGGAGCTCGGTTTCCGCGAGGACAAGAACCCGGTTCCGGCGCTGCTCGAGTTGATCAAGGATCCCAACAACAAGGTAGCGGAGGCCGCAGCGGTTTCACTCGGCCGGACGGCGGACGAAAGTGCGGGCAAGGCGTTGCTCGCCAAGATCAAAACAACGCCGGAACTGTTGGATTCCATCCTCTCTGCGGTAACCCAGTCCGTAGGCGCGCCCGGCCTGGAGATCATGTACAACAATACCGACGATCCTTCTATCAAGTACAAGATCATCGGCAAGATCAAGAAGCTCCGCGATCCCCGGCTGTGCGATCTTCTGCTGAAGATCACGGACGAGAAATTTCCGGGATCGGACGACAGGGCCAAGTTGGAGGCCGACCAGATTCGAAACCAGGCCCTGTGGATCCTCGAGGAGCTCGGGGACAAGCGCATCGCGGACAAGATGTACGCGAAGACCCTGTGGGAGCCGGTCAGCGAGGAAAGGATTTCGGACGCGGCGACCCGGTATCGCCAGGACGACATGGCGCGCAAGATCGCCAATGGGATAACCACCTGGTTCGGCACGATTCAGCCCGAAGGCGCGGGCGACTACCTGATGAATATCTACAAGGCAAACGAGCCTTACTCCAACACTCCCGAGAGCGCCCAGCGGGTAAAGGTCGACATCGGCCCCCTCATGGACTCCATGGGTCGCTCCGGCGACAAGCGATTCTGCAGTCTCATAGTGCCCTTCCTCACGAAGGACGAGGGCTTCTATTCCCAGGCGGCATCCATGGCCCTCGGGCGCCTCAAGTGCGACGGGGTGGTGGACGATTTCCTCGATATGATGGTCATGACCACGGAGGAGCGCAAGGAGGAGAAGTTCTCCACGTTGATTGAAAGTCGCGACTGGCAGATGGAGGGACGCCTTCAGGAACGCAGGAACTCCATCATCGCCACCAGGTACCTGGGTGACGTCAAAGTGGGCGAGACCCTGATGACCATCGTGCTCGATCCGGACGACGATCCGGAGCTTCGGCAGGAAGCGGCAAACTCCCTGGCGTACACATCGGACGAAGAAGTGATGGACCAGATCGTCGAGAAGGTTGCGGACGTGGCCATCGATCCCGTCGCCCGGGCCAACCTCATCCAGGGGCTATGGCATAACCCGTCTGCGAAGGCGACCGAGGCGATGATGGCGATCCTCGAGGGAGAGGGCCACGGTGAGCTGCTCAGGTCCGTGGCCATCGTCGTCGGTGAGGCTGCCGACAAGGCACTGGAGCCCAGGTTGAACAAGCTCCTCGACCATCCGGACGAGCGACGTCAGCGCGCGGCGGTGCTGGCCATCCTCCTCGGCGGCAACCTGGACAGGCTCGACAGGATCCTGGAGATCCTCGAAGGTCAAGAAGCGCGCCTCGTGATTCGGGAGTGGTTCGAGAGCCACCCCGTGTACCTGACAGGGAAGCTCTTCGATACAAAGCGGGTTTACAAGCGGTTGGAGGTGGCAAAGGCAATTTCGGAACGCACCGAGGGCGCCAAGGAGGAGATCCTCTGGCCGTGGAAGCACCTCATGCAACGACTGAAGAACGGATGGAACACTTCTCCGGGCGGACTCACCGCTCTGGATGTTCGAACCCGCCTGGCCGAAGACGTTCGCAGCGACGAGAAGTATCGCGAGCTGGCCGCCAAGGTTCTCGCGGGGCTCAATGAGCGCGGTTTCCTCCTGGCGCTTCAGGGCGAGAAAGGGCCCGCATCCTCCGTGGCGCGCGATATTCTTCGAATGATGAACATCAAGTCACAGTAGCCCGGCTTCTCACCAAAAAGATGTCTTCTTCCGGTCGTTGTATTGTTTCCGGAACTATCGCCCTTGCGACATGTCAGGCGGGTTGTATCGCAGCTCTCGTCTTTCTCTCCTTCGACCCCGAGACACCGGTCCGGCATCTTGCGGCGCTCGCCATGGTCTCCCATATTCCGTATGTCGCCCTCATAGCGCTCGTCATGAGAGTCGGTGTTCCCATCAAGATCTGGCCGGTGTTGGCGATCTCCCTTTGCATGCGCCTCATGCTCGTGGCGGCGCCTCCGGCCTTCAGCGACGATGTGTATCGTTACGCATGGGATGGAAAGGTCACGGGCGCCGGATACAACCCCTACGCTCACACCCCTGCGGATCCAGAACTGGCCTTTCTTCGTGATGATGGCTGGAAACACATTAACAACCGAGATCTGCGAACCCCTTACCCGCCTGCCGCGCAGGCGGTGTTCCTTTGCCTGGGCCGTGTTGCGCCGTCCTTGATCACCTTCAAACTCGCAAGCGCCCTTGCCGATACAGGGGTGACCTTGCTGGTCGTTCTCCTGGCCGGCGGGGCCTGGTGGCGCAGGAAGGGCAAGCAGAAGCTCCCGGACACGGGAACTGCGGCGGTGGCCGGATTGGTGTACGGATTCAACCCCCTGGCCTGTATCGAGACGGGCATGTCCGGTCACCTGGAGCCCTTTGCCCTTCTTCCCATGCTTCTGGCTGTCTATCTCTTGGGATTTGCGCGTTGGGGCGCCAGAACCCTTGCGTCCTCCTTTTTCCTGGCCGTCGCGTGCGCGACGAAGCTTGTTCCTGTGCTGCTCCTCCCGCCGATGGGAAGCCGCAATCGATGGTTGTGGATAGCCGTTCCCGTCTTGTTCGTGGCTTTCTTCGCTCCCATCTTCGATGCGGGAGCCCACATCTGGGAATCGACGGATGCCATGTTCAGACGGTGGGAAGGAAACGCCGGGATGTTTGCGGTGGTGAAGGTCGCAGCAGGGCAAATCGTCGGGGGAATTGCAAACATCTCGCGGCCGGAAGAAATGGTGCATCTGTCCTTCATGGATATTCCGGCCCGAGCGCTTCAGGGAACCTTCTTCTCCCTTCACAAGGATGGCGTTTTCGATCCTTCGAGACCGGGCGCGTTCTCCCTGGAGGACATATCCCTGTTCGCGGCAAAAGCAATCTCGGCGGCGATCCTTCTTGCAGTGATCGTTCAGACTTACAGATTTCGCTTCGATCCGGCGCGCGCGGCCCTCTGGATCATGGCGACGTTCATTATCGTGAGCCCCGTCGTTCACCCCTGGTATCTTCTCTGGGTCCTTCCATTCGCAGCCTTGAGGGGTATCTGGCCGTGGCCTGTCTTCTCCGGTACCCTGTTCCTGGCGTATCTTCCGACAGACGGATGGCTGTCGCGGGGAGTCTGGGAAGCTCCCGGGTGGGTGCCCTGGATTGAATATGGCACACTGGTGGTTTCCTTCGCCATCTGGTGGTATTTTCGCCGGTTGAAGCCGGAAGATCGACATGAAAAATGATCCTGTTGATCCAAATCCATGTTCGAAGTAGATTTTGTCTTTGGTTTTACGCATACTTTGACATTCGTTTGAAAGCCAACCGGCGGGTTGGCAAGGAGTTTTCTACATGGCCAAGACTGTTTTTGGAATGCCCGGGGCAAAGGACAAGACCGAAGGAGCGCCTGTTGCGCCCGGTGGAATGGCTGGCGTCAAGAGCAGCGGAGATATGCCTATGAAATCTACCGAGAAGAAACCCGAGCCGGCCAAACCGGCCGCAGCGCCGCCGGCCAAGCCGGCCGCAGCGCCGATGGTCAAACCGGTTGCGGCGCCGATGGCCAAGCCGGCAGCAGCAGGCGGTCAAGCCGCCAACAAGACAGTGTTTGGAATGCCGGCCATGAAGATGCCGGTGGCAGCAGCGCCGGCAGCGCCCGCAGCACCGGCAGCGCCCGCGGCACCGGCTGCGCCTGAAGACAAGGCGCCGAGCAAGCCTCCTGCCTCTGAGCCGGCAGGTGACGATGCTTACAAGGCCACCATGCTGGGAATGGCGGCCGTGGATGGCGCCGGCGATGTTATTGGGGATCCGATTACTGGACCGGCCTCTGCCACAGAGGCCATCCCGGCGCTTGGCGACGCGGTTCCTGAAACGGCCGGCCTCGCGGAGGCCGCCGGAGAAGCCGGAGATCTGGCAGGTGACATGGCGTCAGATGCCGTCGGAGGAGATCTTGCCGATGAAATGAGCGACATGGCGGACGGTATGAGTCTTCCGGTGAAGAAGGGCGGCAAGTTATGGCTCTGGATCATCATCGGAGTGGGAGCGTTGATCACGATGACCGTGGTCGGATGGGTGGTCTGGGCATTCTTCCTGACACCGTCGATACCTGACTTCAATGTCAATATGCCGTCGGGCATGGAGCAGTTGCAAATTCCACAGATCCCCGGCGCGCCGACAGCCCTGCCGTCGGTTCCGGGTATGCCCACAGTGCCGACGACGCCTCCGATTCCGACACAACCCGGTGCGGTGCCCCCGGTTCAACCCGGTGCGGTTCCGGTGCCTGCGCCGGTGCCCGGACAGTAGTAACAAAAGGCGAGGAACACGTGAAGATTCCAGTGCAGGTAGCCGGCGAGACGAACGTCGGGATGAAGCGCAATCATAACGAGGATACGTTTTCGATAGTCGAGAGCGAGAATTTGTTCATCGTGTGTGACGGCATGGGAGGTCATGCCTCCGGTGAAGTGGCCAGTCAAATGGCCGTGGAGACCCTCAAGACGTTTTACAAGGAAACGAGAGAGGATCCTGAGCTCACCTGGCCGTACAAGATGGACAGGTCGAGGAGGTACGAGGAGAACCGCCTGATCACCGGGATAAAGCTGGCCAATCTTCGTATCCACGAGGCTGCCAAGCGCAAGGACAAGTACAAGGGAATGGGCACTACCATCACGGCGATCTATTGCGTGGAGGAAGGCTTCTATCTCGCCCACGTGGGAGACAGCAGGATCTACCGTATAAGGGATGGCGAGATCGAGCAGCTCTCGGAGGACCATTCTTTGCTCAACGACTACATCAAGATGAAGAAGCTCTCGCCCGAGGAGATCGAAAACTTCCCGCATAAAAACGTGATCGTAAGAGCTCTGGGGATGAAAGAGTCGGTAAAGGTGGACACCTTCTTCGACACCCCGAACCCCGGAGACATTTTCCTGATGTGCTCGGACGGATTGAACGGCGAGATATCCGACTCCATGATGATCGATATCGTTCAGCGGTATCAACAGGACTTGCAGGTCGTTTGCCACGAGCTGATCGAGGCGGGGAACCGCGCCGGCGGGAGCGACAACATCACGGTGCTTCTCGTAAGGCAACCGTAGCTCAAGACGTCATAACGCCAGGAGAGCCGAAGCCTTCACAAGGGGATCTGGGCCATGGACCGGACGCATCTAGATAAATCGGTTCCGACCAGGGCGACCTTTCGTTTTCTGAGGGCATATTTGACGACGTTCCTGGTGGTGGGCTCGTACCTGTGGCTGAACATGATGACCCGGATCTTCGGGGAACGATACCGGGAAGATCGCATCGAGGATATCCATCGACGCAATGCGCGGCGGCTCGAGGAGACCATCCTCAAGCTGCAGGGTCTGTTCATCAAGGTGGGCCAGCTCTTCAGCATCATGACCAACTTCCTGCCCGAGGAATTCCGGGCCGGGTTGGAGAACCTGCAGGATTCGGTGCCGTCCCGACCGTACGCCCAGATCGAGCAGCGTATCAGGGCGGAGCTCGGCGGCTTGCCAACGGAGGTCTTCGCCTCTTTCAAGGTGGAGCCGGAAGCCTCCGCATCTCTCGGTCAGGTTCACGAGGCCACCACTCATGAAGGTCACAGGGTGGCAGTGAAGGTGCAGCACATCGGCGTCGAGTCCATGGCCAAAGCCGATCTCAAGACCATCAAGAGAATACTCGGTATCATCAGGTTCTTTTTCAAGACCCGTGGTCTGAACAACTACTACCATGAGATCAAGGCGATGATTCTCGATGAACTCGATTTCGAGAAGGAAGCCAAGCACATAGAGGCCATCGCGGCGAACTTCGAGGGAAACGGCACTGTGGTTTTTACTAGGGTGTACAAGGATCTCTCCACGTCGAGGGTGCTCACCTTGGAGTGGGTTGACGGGACCAAGATCACGAATGTGGAAGAGCTCACCAGGCAGGGACTGGATCCGTCGAAGATCGCCAGGGATCTGTTGACGGTCTACTGTCAGATGCTTTTCGTGGACGGGCTTTATCACGCGGATCCCCACCCGGGAAACGTGCTGGTGCAACCCGATGGCAAGCTGGCCCTGCTGGACTTCGGGGCCGTTGGACACCTGGATCCCGCCATGCGTCAGGGCATCAGTTCATTTCTCGAGGCGATCATCAAGGGCGACGAGGAGCAGCTCCTTCGATCCCTTCGCGACATGGGGTTCCTGAGAGTTGGAACGGATCAATCGGAGGCGGCGGCACGGGTCATAGAGTTCTTCCATCGCAAATTCCAGGACGAGATCCGACTGGAGAGCTTCTCTCTTTCGTCGATCAAGATCGATACCAGCAAGGGGCTGGAGCAGCTTGCCGACCTCAAGCAGATGAACGTGGGTTTGAGGGAACTCTCGGACGCGTTCCACATGCCGCGGGAATGGGTATTGCTTGAGCGGGCCGCATTGCTTCTCACCGGCCTGTGTACCCACCTGGATCCCCATATGAACCCGGCCGATACCATCCGGCCATACCTGGAGGAGTTCGTCCTCGGCAAGGATCGCGACTGGTCCGAGATGCTGTTCGACGTGACCAGGGAAAAGATACTCGCGTTTCTGTCGCTGCCCACACTTCTGGAGAAGGTCGTCAATCGCTCCCTTGCGGGAAAGATCAGCTTTCGGGTGGAGGGCATCTCCCCGGCGGCGGACCTCCTGTACAGCGCCACCCATCAATTGATCTTCGCGCTGTGCGGTATCGCCGCGGGCGCCACGGGAATCTACTTTCATCACTGTGGGCGCGAAGACCTCGCCGAGTACGCCGTGTACACTGCGGGCGGGTTCGGGTTGCTGGTATTGCTGTCCATGATCCGCGCGCGAAAATTCAGGCGTCGTCATTGAGTGTTTACCGGGACAGGCTCCAAACAATAAAACAAACGTAGATTTACGTTGGAATTCAGGGTGCGGTATCCTCGTATCGTGGATTTTGACGATTTTAGATCGCGAGCGCTTTTGGAGGGTCTCCGATACGGGGAAGACCGCATGGTCTTTCTGCGCGAGCTGGCGCAAAATTCGAGAGATGCGGGCGCGACGAATATCAACGTAACCGCCTCGATGGACGGCGATGAGCTGATGCTCGAATTCGCGGACGACGGAGACGGGATGAGCTTCGTCGACGCCCGGGACTACCTGTTTACCCTGTATGCATCAAGCAAGGAGGGCGAGGCACGAAGCGCCGGTGAGTACGGCGTCGGTTTCTGGTCAGTCCTCCTCTTCGATCCACATCGCATCATCATCGAATCCATGACAGCCGACGGAGAGGCCTGGGCCAGGGCCTTCGACGGGGATCTCAAGCGCGATCGGCGGCTTGCGCCGAATATCAGATCCTCGGGGACGCGAATCCGTCTCGAGTGCATGATCAATGACGACGAGAGTCCCGGAGTGCTTCGCGACATCGAGAACGCACTCAACAGGTATTGCCGGTACCTGCGTCGTAACAACGCCGATGCGTCCCATCTTCCCGTCTACTTCAACGGTATTCGTGTCGACAGGCCGTTCAGCATCGATGGGCCTTGCTGGATGACTTTCAAGAACGGGTTGGTGGAGGGAGTGGTGGGTCTGGGGCATCGGCCCAAGATCGAGCTCTATGCGCGGGGGTTGCTGGTGTGGAGAGGGACCACCCTGGATGAACTCCGCTACGGCGCCAGATCCCTGGACGACGCGTCACATCCGGAGGGACTCGCACCGGTCTATGTTCTCAACGGTAACAATCTTTCGGTGACGTTGGATCGAAGGGCGGTTGTGGACGATCGAGCCCTTGCGCGGGTCCGGAGGATCGCCCGCAGGAGGATGCGGGAGCTCGTGGGCAGGTACCTGGACAGCCTCTCGCCGCGACCGTTCCGCGAGCGTATGAGGGATTGGCTCATCGGGGCCTTCGAAGATCTTCGTCTGGGCGGTCGCCTGATCCCCATCGCGGGAACGCTGATCATCATTCTCGTCCTGGCCCTGGCCCTGGCGCTTCATGGTTACTGGTTCCCCCGGAGCAAGGGTGTCGAGCCCATAACCATGGCCACGGAGGCTTCGCCCACGGCGGCCGCGTCCGGCGATTCGTCAGAGGCGGTCCTGGCGCCGCACTCGGATGCCGCGGCCACGCTCGGTACGGGTGACGGTTTCGACGGTCCCATGGTGGAGCCCCTCTATAAAGGGCCCCGGTTGTTGCTGGAATACTCACCGCCGGAGGATACGCTCTTCAAGATGGCCACCGCGGAGTCGCTGGACGCCGGAAGAGGGATCACCACGGGTCCGCCGGTACCGGTCAAGCTCGCGCCGTCCTATCGCTGCGCCGCCGGGTGCTACGACGTGGAGACGAGCATATACGCGGGGCCGGGGATAGTGTCGATTCCGGTGCCCACCGGGCATCGTGTGGAACCGAACAGCGTCTCGCTGGACGGTAAAAAGATCGGACCCCTGATGGTTACCGGGAAGGGAGAGCCGGTTCTGTCCCTGTCCAGCCTGGTGGCGGGGAAGCTCCGTTACCGAACCGGGCCGGGTACCGAGCCCCTCGATCCATCACGTTGGATCGATCTCCTGCACGTTCCTTCGCGGATGAGGCTGCCGACGGCGTACAGCGCGATCACCGCAAAGGCGGCGGCAAATATCGATACCGAGCGCAGAGTGGAAATGATCACTCGTTTCGTTCAGCCGACCATCGCCTACGATCGTTCGACGACCACCGCGCAGGCCTACAGGAAATTCCTCGGGACCTCGCCGAAGGCCGGATGGATTGAGTTCGTCACCACCCTGTCAAGGGGGGATTGCGACGTCAAGAACACCCTTGCGATAGTGATGCTCCGACGCGCCGGCGTCCCGTCTCGTCTCGCCATCGGTACCGTCGGCGAGGATGGAAAGGCCATATCCGGCATGCACGCCTGGATCGAGTACCACGACGGCACATGGGTGACTGCGGACGCCACGGGTTCCTACCCGGGTACTGCACCGGCGGTTGTTCCCGCGAAGGAAAGTGGGCCGACCCCGGACGTTTCGCTCCGTGTGGACATGACCGGGGATCGGGACCGGGTCTCGGGGAACGGCCGGGTAAGGGTGGTGGCGCTCATTGCCGCAACGGTGGCAGGTCTCGCGGGAATCATTGCCTTGTTGTTGCTCCTGGCCGGGCGAGGGGCAAAAAATATCAACGCTCCGGGTGGCGTGGAAGCCATGGAAAAAATAGCGGCCAGAATGCTGAACAGCGCGCTCGTGCAGCCGGAGGTGTGGTTGCGGGGGAGCGGCCTCTCATCGCGGCGGTTGCTACCCGTGCTGGGCAAGAACAAGAAGATGTCCCTCGACGAAGCGATATCGTTGGGGAGGAAAGGAAGGCTCTGGCATTCGTCGGGAACTCCGTCCCTGGTGCGTCGCGCGTTGGAGCGCAAGACACGAATTCTTGCCAGCCGGGATCCGGCCTTCGGAGAGATCATATCCAGGTTACACGGGATCGTTGATCTGGACGAGGTTGCGGCGCTCAAGCCCACCCGCGTAATGGACCTGCCCGGTGATTTGCAGCAATCGGGCCATTTGATTGACGAGGTCGATCGCCTCATCGGGCTGGCGAGTATGCCCGAGCGGACCGTGGTCGCCTGTCGAGGCCTCCTGGGCAATGTCAGTCGGGACGTGGATCTTCGCGGCCTGGGGTTGGAACGCGGATCTCAGTGGCCGCCCTGGTTTATCGCGGTCTCGCCAACGGACGAGGACGTGCGGCGACGGACGGCCTTGTGGAACGTAGATCCCGCGCTGGCGGCCTTCCTCCTCCTGGATGTGATCCTGGCAAGAAGTGAGCTACTGCGACCGGAGCGCGAATCGATCCGCGAGAAGGCCGCCCTGGACATGCTGAGGGACGTGCGATGAATCGGGATCTTTTGCGTATCGATGTGGATGCGGAGATCCGCAAATTGGCGCGGCAGCGTTTCAAGACCGCTGGTGACTATGCGGTCGAGCTGATCAAGTACGCGGCGTCATGCCAGCCGTTGTTGATAGACATCGAGATAACATCTCGTCATTTCAAATTGACCCATGACGGAAGAGATTTTTCGATGGCGTCCTTGAGGCGCCTGTTGGTCATCTTCGACGAAGACCAGGTCGCCGCGAGGCGCCACAATGCGCTGGTGGAGTTGGAGAAGGACGACGGTCTCGGATTGCTGGCCGCGTTTTCGGTGTGCGAAGCGAGGGTTGCGTTCAGCGGCCAGGTGGACGGGAGGGGAAGGGGCCTGGAGTTCGTTTCCGGCAAGCGGGCCAGGAACTTCGATGCCTCACAGCAGGAGGATTCCCGCATCGTTGTCCGGGGTAGGGGGCGTAAACCGAGATTGGAGAAGAGACTCATTGTGGAGGCCTGTAAGTACTCGTTAATCCCGATCAAACTGAATGGTGAGCGGATCAACCACGGGCCGAGAATAGAACAACATCTCCTGGACGTGGACATCAGAAATGCTCGTCTTCACGGCACAATAGGTCTTCCGTACAAGAGCGATCTCACCCGGATCGTTCAGTTGAAGAACGGAATTCGTGAGGAGGAGAAGGTCAGGTCTCCCGTCAACGGCATGGTTTTCCATGCGATCATCGACGAAAAAAACGATGACTTTTCGGCGAGCTGGAGCACTCTTCGAAGGGCATCCCGTCGTCTCTACGACAGGTTGGCACGTCATTTTACGCAGCTGGGGGATAAGGAAAAGACCAGGGCCCTCGAACTCCTGTTCGATCGCTACAAGCACACTCGTGAGCAAAAGCTGTTGAAGAACGTGGCGGCATTTCGGATGGTAGGCGCAGCGCCCCTCGATCTCGAGGCTGTCACGAGGAAATCGGCCGATGTCCGGTTATTTGCCATCCATCCGAGCGAACCCTTGCAACGCTATGACCTGGAGGGACGCAAGGTACTGCGGATCGATGCGGCGCAGCGGGCGTTCCTCGAAGAAGAGATCGGGATAGAGCTTCTTCCCCCGCCTACCCGATATGGGCGTTTCGGGATCTTCGCCACCATCAAGTCGCGCTTGCGGGATCTGAAAAAGAAAATGGGGCGTGCCCTGCGCGGCGGACCGGGAAGGCCGGTGAGAGCGGCACATCTGGACCCGCCCGAGGAAAGGTTCCTCGAGGCGGTTTCGGCGGAGGTGCGCTCCGGAGGATTCTCGCTTGCGGGTGAAGCGAGGCCGTTTGAAATCAAGGTGAGAATGGCCGATGCGCAACGTCGTCCCTGGGCGGAAGTGAAAAGGGGAGACGGGCGCAGCGAGTACAGGATCTCCAGAAATCATCCGCTGGTCATGGACATGATCGAAGCGGTGGAACGAAACCCGTCATATATCTACCCGGCGCTCATATTGCTCACAGAGGGGCGCGATGGGTACGTGGACACGCGGGAAGTACACCAGCACGTGATTCTGTCCCGGCATGGCATAGATTGATCGTTCATCCGCCAAAGCTCGCCAAAGCGAGCGACGGCGGACAAACGTCTTTGCACCGTCCACCGACGAGAGACGATTGCCCTCCTTCGCGATCGAGAGGACAAGCTACGGCGGGTGAACGAAAGCCCGGCACATGGCGTGGGTCCCC
>JAUXHN010000049.1 GCA_030621515.1 Deltaproteobacteria bacterium
GGCGTATCCGATATCATCGAAGATCGCGGCAGGGTGATCGTCCTCGAAGATGACTTGATAACTTCCCCGTATTTCCTGACCTTCATGAACAATGCTCTGGATCGGTACAAGAACACCGAAAACGTATTTTCCGTGAGCGGCCACAATCTTCCCCCGTCGGTCATGAGGTTCCCTCGTGGTTATACCGAGGATGTTTACTTCAACCCGCGCAACTCCTCCTGGGGTTGGGCCACCTGGAGGGATCGGTGGGCACAAGCAGACTGGGAGGCGTCTGACATTGCCAGGCTATTAGATGATCCGGAAATGCAGAAGGCATTCAATTTGGGAGGCGACGATCTGACCGACATGCTCATCGCACAAAAGGAGGGGGAAATAGACTCCTGGTCGATTCGCTGGACGTTCTCCCATTTTATTAATAGCGCCTTGTCGGTCTATCCGGTTTTTTCCTACGTCGATAACATCGGTCTCGACGGTAGTGGTGTCCATTGCCGTGTCGACGATTCCCAACGGGTAGATCTCTCAAGGGCGCGAAGCGAAGTCCGGTTCCCTGAAACTGCAAAAGTGAACAATGCTGTGATGCGTGCGTTTCGAAAGAAATACCATCGCAAAGCGGTGAGAAAGATGGAAATGTTCGTTGATAACATGTTCAGGGGACGCAAACCCGAAATTGCAACGGAGGCCATGCGCATCCTGAAGATCAACAACTACGATATCTCGGGAGGAGCGGCAAAAGCTGCTCATCGATTGCACGAAGGACTGATCTCGGCAGGCGTGGACTCGCGGATGTTGGTCAAGGCGAAGCACGGCTATGGTGAACGAGTAGTGGAGAGAGACACCAGATCGGCGCGCATGCTCTCCCGGATACAGAAAACCATGGACGGATTGCCTTTGAGGATGTTCCCAAACCGTGCCAGGGTGCCGTGGAGCTTGGGTTGGCTTCCCACGGGTATCCAGCGGCAGGTGAGTTTCATCAACCCGGATATCGTACACTTGCACTGGGTGGGAAGTGGGCAGGTGGCGATACGCGAGCTTTCAAAATTTGATCGACCGATAGTCTGGACTCTTCACGACATGTGGGCTTTTACAGGTGGGTGCCACTATGATCAGGAGTGCGGCAGATACGTCGACTCGTGCGGCAGGTGCCCGCAGCTTTCTTCGAAATTGGAAATGGATGTTTCTCGGTTCGTTTGGCGCCAGAAGCGGAACCAATGGAAAAACCTTGACCTCACGGTTGTCACTCCGAGTCAATGGTTATCACGGTGTGTGAAATCGAGCTCCATTTTGAGAGACTTCCGCGTTGAGGTTATTCCGAACGGGCTGGACCTGTCGACCTATCGACCTGTCGACAAGAAGGTCGCAAGGGAGACTCTCGGCTTGCCCGTGGACAAGAAATTGATCTTGTTTGGTGCCATGAATGCTACGAGTGATAAGCGCAAGGGTTTCGATTATCTCGCCGAAGCGCTACGAGATGCGTCCGGCAGACTCAGCGAGGATGTGGAGCTGTTGGTTTTTGGCGCCTCCCGACCAAATAACCCACCCGATCTGGGTATGAAAACCCATTACATGGGCGGACTCCACGACGAGCTTATGATTTGCCTCCTCTATTCTTCCGCCGACGTGACTTTGGTTCCTTCGCTTCAGGACAACCTGCCGAACATTGTGATGGAATCATTGGCTTGCGGAACACCAGTGGTCGGGTTTCAGCTTGGCGGAATACCCGACATGGTGGAACATCGAAAGAACGGCTACCTCGTGAAGCCATTTTCATCCTCAAGTTTTGCGGATGGGATTGTGTGGGTGCTCGAAGACAATGCGCGGCTGAATGTGCTCGTGGAACGGTCAAGAAAAAAGGTTTTGGAAGAGTTTGAGCTGACAAGCGTGGCAGGGCGGTATCGTGCCTTGTACGAGGACATCCTGAGCAACAAATAACGGCCGGTTGGGTTTTCATCCCGCCGACTATGTCTTCATCAAGGAAATCTCGCGACCAGTCTGCGAGAAGTTGAAAACCTTGTAACCCGCCCGGTTGAGATTCCTCAAGGCGCGTCTCGTAAGCTCCAGATCAACATTTTCGAGTTGGTGATGGAACTCCACAAGAATCTGCCGAACATCAATCTCGTGTGTGATAATATCCTCGATAACACCGTATTCCGAGCCCTCGATATCCATTTTCAAGATATCGATTCTGAAATGTCCGAGCTCCCGCATGATTGTCTTGAGTCTCTTGAAAGGGACCAGAACGGAACGATCGCACGTCTCCGTTCGCTCCAGCAGTGTGTGTGAGATGTGCTCCTCATTTACAGGAGGATTAAAGGGCAAGAAACTATCACGGTCCGACAATCCGTAATGGTGCATCTTGAATTTGGCGGGTGGTTGTTGCTTCTTGATGAAGGTGGATACTCGAGGCGTTGGATCGAAGGCATACACCGTGACGTCGAATCTGGATATCAGTTCCAGATCGAATGAGATGTCTTCTCCGACACCGAATGAATACACGACATCGTTGTGGTCCATGTCGTCCAGACCCACACAGTGGCCACCGTATTTCGAGCCGAGAACAGCCCTGGGTATATCGATCTGGTTTTCGAGAACATATGCACGCCCCAGACAAACATCCCGAAAGGTCCCGAGCCAGATCTTGTTGTTTACCCTGAACATTTAGCCTTCTTGACCACCGGATGCTCTTCTGGTCCACTCGGCAGCGCATTTGCAGATTGTCGAAAAGGTGTTCGACCGTGAATGATCAACAGGAAAGAAAGATAATTTTGGTAGTTGGTGGAGCCGGTTATATAGGTTCGCTGACAACACATTACCTTGCTAGTTCGAATTACCAACCGATAGTACTCGACAATTTTTCGAAGGGCCACCGCGAGTTTCTGGACGGATTCGAGGTCGTGGAAGCTGACGTTACTGACCCAAGTAGCGTGAATGAAGTGTTTACCCGCTACAAGATCGACGCGGTGGTTCACTTTGCGGCTCTCACAGAAGTCGGAAATTCCATGCGTCACCCGGTAGAGTACTACCGAACAAATGTGGGCGGTACGATCAATCTATTGCAAGCCATGGAGAATGCGCGAGTGAGAAAGCTCGTCTTTTCGTCGTCGGCCGCTGTGTACGGCAATCCTGTGACCGTGCCCATCTCCGAGAAACATGCCCTCGCTCCCATCAATCCATACGGTCGAACCAAATTAATGATGGAGCAAATCATCGCGGACGCCGAACAGGCATGGGGATTGTCCTGGGTTGCGCTCAGATATTTCAACGCCGCCGGTGCAGATCCTTTGGCGCCGTGCGGGGAATGGCACGATCCCGAGACTCATTTGATCCCAAATCTCCTGCTCGCTGCCGCAGGGAAAAAGGACAATCTACAACTTTTTGGCACGGACCATCCCACCGATGACGGAACCGCTGTTCGAGACTACGTTCACGTCGCCGACCTTGCACGTGCCCACATAATAGCGTTGCGCCATATGGATGCTAACGCGGGGGGCAGAATCTTCAATCTTGGAATAGGCAGAGGTTTCTCCGTACGAGAGGTCATCAGATCCGCGAAAGAAGTGACCGGATCGGAATTCGGGATCGTAGAAGCCGACATCCGGAAAGGAGATCCCGCTGTGTTGTTGGCGGATCCATCGGCCGCCATGGAGGAGCTGGGGTGGAGGCCGGAGTATACCGATATCGACGAGATTGTTCGTTCAGCCTGGGACTGGTATATGAAGAACGGTTTCGAACCCCCTTCGCCCTGACGCCAAAATGGTCGACGAGAAGTTCAATTTTGTTGACGCTGAGATTGTACAGCACACGTACAATAACAATGACAATTACAGGATAGAGGACGGTGATCCAACATCCCGGTACGCCTGCATCTACTGTTCCAGCCATGGTATCTATTTTCCAAACACCGAGGCGGAGTTTAAAAAGCGAATCGTCGCGCAGGATCGATATGACTGGCTGAAGAACAGGCTCAGAAACGTAAAGAAACACATATTTATCAGAGACGTACAGAAGCAATGGTATCTCAACGGCATCAACGGAACCCTGGACACTATGGAAAAGGTGGCCCGTTTCCTCGCGGGAGAGACCAGTAATCTAAAAGTGATCATTCTCGGCAGCTCGGCGGGAGGGTATGCGGCCGTGTTGTTGGGAAGCCTTTTGAAATCGGACAGGGTTCTCACCTTCAATGGGCAATTCGATCTGGAGTACATTCTCCTGGATGAAGAGCTGTTGCGCAGTAACCACATTGTTCGCCGATGCAAGGACGTCGAATCTATACGGAAATATTACAATCTTCAGTCGGTGGCTGAAGGCAACGGGAACAGAATTCATTATTTTACGTCAGCCGGATGCTCACGGGATATTCGGCAGGAGGCCGTCGCCAAAGAGATTGAAAGAATCAAGATCTTCAAGATCAATACAGATGTTCACGGTATTCCTTTTTTTCTGTTCAATCTACGTGCGGTTCTTGATCTTTCCGAACGGGAGCTTGAGCATCTGCATTCTTTAAAAACATATAGCAAGATAGAGTTTTCTCTTCGTGTCGATGGGTTTCGAAGAACACTGTTCTTTCTGTCCAGGCGGATGGCGGGAACTGTCGCCGGGAAATTCAAGGTGCTCAAACCGCTTGTTAAAATGTGGCGCACGCGGTTCGGCAATGTGATCGAGCGATAAGAACATATTGACGTACCGGTGGTCATGTCCATACCATCGGCCCTCGAAACGAAGGGCACCAGGAGCATGAGCAAAGCGATACGATTCGGCATAGTCGGCTGTGGCAGGATCGGAGCACGTCACGCGGGGCACATCTCAAGCAACCCACGAGCGACGCTTGTCGCCGTGTGCGACATAGTAGAGGAACGCGCGGATGCGTTCGCTGCGGAGTACGGGGGCACGGCGCTCTACACGCTGGACGATCTTCTCGAGCAAGATCTCGATGTGGTGAGTATTTGCACACCGAGCGGGATGCACGCGGACATGTCCACGAGAACGCTTGGGGCCGGTAACCACGTGCTGTGCGAGAAACCGATGACCCTCAACCTGGAGGATTGCGACCGGGTGATCAGGGCCGAGAAGAAGAGCGGCAAGAAGTTCTTCCTGGTCAAGCAGAACCGTTTCAACAAGCCGGTGAAGATTCTCAAGGACATGGTGTTCAACCGGCGACTCGGCAGGATATCGCTCATCAACTCTGACGTCTTCTGGAACCGGAACAGGGCATACTACGAGAAGGATGACTGGAAGGGCACCATGGCCCAGGACGGTGGCGCTCTGATGACTCAGTGCAGCCATTTTCTCGATCTGATGATCTGGATCGGCGGCAAGGCGGTTTCCGTTTCAGCCAGGATGGCGAACCTGTCCCACGACTACATCGAAACCGAGGATACGGGCCTCATCACCATAGCTTTCGAAAGCGGCGCTATCGGATCCCTTCAGTACACCACCGGTGTGTACAGGCATAACTTCGAGGGATCCATGACCGTCATAGGAACCGATGGGACAATCAAGATCGGCGGGCAGTATCTCAACACGCTGGAGTACTGGGATGTGGCGAACATACCGAACCCGGACATCGGCGACGAGGCGCCGCTGCTCCCCGGAGCGGACGGGACGTACAAGGGCTCCATGTCCAGGCACGGCGATGTCATCGAGAACGTGGTGGGAGTGCTGTTCGATGGTGTGGAAATAAAGACAAACAGCCTTCAGGGTCGGGAATCCATCGAGGTCATGCAGGCCGCCTATATCTCTGCCCTCGAGGGGAGGGAAGTCTCCTTGCCGCTTGCACCAGGCGACGCCGGGTTCAAGCTGAACGAGCAGGTTCCTTTGAGCGGTCGCTCCAAGGGCGGTTGAAAATGAAAGTACCTCTGGTAGATCTTTCGGCAAATTACCTGAGCATCAAAGGCGAGATCGATGATGCAGTCCAGGAGGTGATCTCGACCTCCTCGTTTATCATGGGACCCCACGTGGAGGAGTTCGATCGACGGTGGGCCAGGTACTGCGGCGCCCGCTTCGCCCTCGGCGTAGCCAACGGCACGGAGGCGGTCAGGCTGGCGGTGAAGGCCTGCGGCATCACCGACGGCGACGAGGTGATCACCGTGGCCAATACCTTCATTGCCACCACCGAGGCCATCGGCGACAATGGCGCCCGGCCGGTTTTTGTAGACATACACGAAGACTCATATGTGATGGATACGGAACAGATCGCGCGAAGCGTAACGGACAATACCCGGGCGATCGTGTGTGTGCACCTCTACGGACACCCCTGCGACATGGATCCAATAATGAGCCTGGCGGACGAGAAGGGGCTCATGGTCATTGAGGACTGCGCCCAGGCACACGGGGCGAGGTACAAGGGCCGGATGGTGGGAACTATCGGGCACGTTGGATGCCACTCCATGTTCCCGGCGAAGATCCTCGGGGCCTTCGGGGACGCGGGCGCGGTTGTTACCGACGACGAGACTATCGCGGATCGGGTGGCCAAGTACCGTAACCATGGGCGGGTCTCCAAGTACGAGAGCGTGGTGGAGGGGTGCAACGCCCGGCTCGACGCCCTGCAGGCGAGAATACTGATCGCCAAGCTACCGCACCTGGACGGCTGGATCGACGCGAGGAGACGCCTGGCCGCGCGTTACTCCGAACACCTGGAGGATCTGGTTCGCATACCCACGGAGCGGTCTTTCGCACGTCACCCCTATTACATGTACGTGATTCGTCATGAACGCAGGGACGATCTGCGAGATTTCCTGGCCGACCGTGGAATCAGTTGTGGGATCCACTACCCGATTCCCCTTCACTTGCAAGAGGCGTACGCGAGCCTGGGCTACGGGTCGGGCGATCTCCCGGCGACGGAGCTCGCCGCGAAGGAGATCCTGTCGATTCCTCTGTATCCGGAGCTCACGCAGGAGCAGCAAGACCATGTGATCGAGTCCATTGCCGCATTCACGACCCGTGAGGTTCGAGGGTGATAAAGGAGAGCAAGGAGAGAACCGGAGCGCCGGATCACGTGGACGTGAGTGTGATCATTCCCGCCTACAACGAGGAACGGTTTATCGGCGTCTGTCTCCGGTCCCTCCTGTCCAGCGAGGGGAACGTCTCCTGCGAGATCCTCGTGGTGGATGGCGACTCGACTGACGGAACCCGGCAGGTGGTCCGCGATATATCGAAGGACGCGGGCGTCGACATCAAGCTGCTCGACAATCCCCGGAGGCGAACCCCCTTCGCGTTCAACATCGGCCTGGAGCACGCCCGGGGTGACTTCATCGTCATACTCGGAGCCCACGCCGCCGTGCCGACCGGCTGGCTGCAAAAGAGCTTCGATGCGATAACCGGTACGGATCCCGACGTGATGCTCGCCGGAGGAAAGATCAACAACATCGTCGATCCACAAGGAGAGAGTCCCTTCGCCGAGTCCATCGGCTACGTGATCGGCACGTTCTGGGGAGGGGGCGTGTCCCAATACAGGTATTCCAACAAGCGCCAGTTCGTCGACACGGTGATGTTTGGAATCTACAGGCGCGATGTCTTCGAGCGGATCGGCAAATTCAATACGCGCTTCCTCATCGGCCAGGACGGGGAGCTCAACCAGCGAATAAGGGACGCCGGCTTTCGGATTCTGTTCGATCCGGACATCGAGGCGTCTTACGTGACGCGCAACTCGTGGAAGAAGCTCGTTCGTCAGATGTACTCCTATGGGATAGCAAGGGCCCGGATAATCCGGGGCAGGGGAGCCTTCAGGGTGGTGCACCTGTTTCCGCTGGTGTTTGCAACCTACCTGATCGCCGTCCCCGTAGGCGCCTGGGTAACCCCCCTATACCTGACGCCCCTTGGGCTCTGGGGGATCGTTACCCTGGCCTTCAGCCTGGGTGATCCGTCAAACGTGGTTCGCAATTTCTTGAGCTACGCCACCATTCACACGGTGTTCGGCGCCGGAATGATCATCGGATTTCTTTCCCTGGACACGGGGACCGCAACCTGAACGACTCAAGAGCGGAGCCTCTATTTACCTGGCTTCCGGAGTATCCCGGTTCTCACAAGCGCAAACAGGGCGAGGAGATTACATGCGGTCGCGACGGCTATTACGCCCCAGTTGCCCTGTATGAACGGGCCGATCTTCATTGACACATCAAAGAGGATCAACCCCATGGACGCGATGAGGTACCATCGAAGAATCTGTGAGGTTCGTTCGCTTAAGGAGGCCTTGAATATCAATTTGAATGCGGGCCCCAGCAGCCAGAGGTGAAGAAAGGGGTTCACCAGCAGGTTCTCGTTGTAGTGGGTGTCAAAGTGGGTGGTCGCGGTCCAGTACAGGAGGAGCATGAGCCCGCCAAGCCCGGCTGTCAGTCCCCAGACGAGCAGGCCGAGCCCGGTCAGGCGCGCCGCGATCCTGCGTTTTCCAAGCGCGATGGGAAGGAGGAAGCCGAGCGCCAGCAGCCCCAGGAGCACCGCGGGAATCGCGATCTCGTAGGTCGGGATGATCGATTCAACGGCGGGTCCCTGTCGCTTCACGACAACGCGCTTTCTTGAAACCAGGGGAGAATTGTCGGGACCGATACGGATCTCGTCCAGATCCTGTGCCAGTACCGAGGGAAGAAACTGCTCGTCCCACCGGGTTACCGGCTTATCTATGGCCGGGCCAAGGGAATACACGATGATCGCGCAAGAAACCGGAAGCCCTTCGAGGGCATCCAGAGTCCAGTCCCGATAAGTGCGCCCGGTGGGTTCCCGATCGTACTTCTTCTTTATTGCGCCCCCGATGGCATCGTCGATAATATCGCGGATCCTCGTACAGCAGTTGTCGATGTAATGTCGGTATTCGTACTCGCGGTTTTCCGGCAGGGCGTTGATGTCAAGTCGGTGAGCGACCTCCTGCGCTTGCTTTGGGGTCAGATTCAGGGTGCGCACGGTGACCTCGCGGTCGAAATACCGGTAGCGACCGATGATGCCCCCGTAAGTGGTCACGGACACCCAGTATATGAGGAATCCCCGAGCGTACTTTATCTGAAGCTCCGGGTCGTTGAAGCTGAAGGTGCCGAAGTTGTAAACCTTTCTGGTCTTGCTCACCTTGTCGTCCACCATCAGGGCGATATGTCCGAATCGGGCGAACAGATCCTCGCCCTTGCCCATGGTGAGCACGTGGATCTTGTACCTGTCTTCGGACTTGTCGGGCGCGGCCCCGCACAGGGCTGGGGCAAGCGAAGCACAGACAACCACCAATACTAACAGCCCTCTAAACATGGCTGTCATCCTAAAACGAAACGCGGTTTTGGTATAGCCTGCATAATTTGCAAGGCAGGCCAGGGGTACGGATTTCGGTTTCGTCATTTTGGTAAAAATATGTAACGTGTTCGGTTGGTTATCTTACAGTACGTACCCCAATGCCTTCAGCCTATCGAGCTCGCCCTTTGAAATCGTGGGCTCGCCTTTCTCCTTTTTTTTCCAGCCTCTGGAGCCTTTCCAGTCCTTCAGCCCCGCCTTCAACATCGTTGCCTTCATGGACGCCACTCGTTGTGGATCGCTTGCGGAGAGGTCGTTAGTCTCGCCCGGGTCATTGCGTAGATCGTAGAGCTGAAAGTGGAAGCCGTCCCTATGTGGTACGGCGATGAGCTTGTAACCATCGGCTATCACCCCACGCCACCTACCTTTATTCCCTCTGATGGGAATACGCTTGATCGATTTGCGCCCCCTCGCGTCGCCCAGGAAGGGCACAGACATCGCTTCTGGCGGCTCTCCAGAGAGCCCTAGCCCGGGTAGCGAGAAACCATCCGTCGGTCCGGGATCCAGTCCGATGAGAGCGGCCACTGTCGGCTTCAGATCTACGAGGCGCACCGGCTCGGTGACCACCTCGCCCTGCGGAAGATGCCCTGGCCACGACAGCACGAGCGGTACCTTGAGACATACCTCATAGGTAAAGTTCCCATGGAAGAAATAGTAGTTGTGATCTCCCAGGCTCTCTCCATGATCGGCCAAAAAAACAATCATCGTATTGCCGTTGTCGTCGAGCCCTCCAAGAAGCCTTTGCACCTCACGATCGGTGTACGAGACTTCGTTGTCATACAGCCGAATGGCGGCATCGATCTCTTCCCGGGTGATCCCCGTCTTTTCCATCTCGAACCGCATTATCCGCAGTGTCTTCCTATCGGTTTTTCCGTTCGGGCGCCTCGCCAGCTGGCGGTCTCCATCGCGGACCCCTACGTCGTCTGTACCCGGAGTGTAGGGCCAGTGCGGATCGAAGTAGTGGACCCACAGGAAGTAGGGCTCTTCGGGCGCTGAATTGATCCAGTCGATGGTGGCATCGGTAAGGCGGCTGCCCACGATGGTCAGGTTATTCCTTCGCTTGTCCGCGATCACACCCGCCAGCCGATCGACAAAGCGCACCGTGCTGACAAAGCAGCAACGGGGGAACGCGCTCTCGACGGAGAAGTAGTCCTGGTACTCATCAAAACCCTGCTCGTGGCCCATGCCGTAGTCTATCCAGGGGTTGTGAACGAAGGCGGCGGTCCGGTAACCGGCGTTTGCGAGAAGCTCGGCGAGAGTCTGTCTCTCGGGCCTGAGCACCTCCTTGAAGCCGCGCACCCCGTTGTTCCAGGGGTATAGACCGGTCATGAAAGAGGAAACAGACTGCTGCGTCTTCGGCAGGGCCGTGTAGGCGTTTTCGTAATAGACACCCGTGCGGGCGAGTTCCTTCACCGACGGCATTCCGGTTCCTTCTCCCCAAACCCTGTCGGTCCTGAGTGTATCGACGACGACCATAACAATGTTGGGCAGATCCTCATTCGCTTTCGTGTCGCGAATCGGGGCGAAGGCGGCCAGCCACACTGCTCCCACAACTGAGGCCAACAACATACTTACCCGGCGTTGTCGCCTCGAGAACAAGAACGCGATCGCAATCGACACGATGGGAATCGCGCCGCGTGCCCAGGTCAGGTAGATCTCGTTCAGGGAAAACCTTCGCCAGACCTCGTCGTTGACAGTGTACCAAAACACCCAGGTGACGAACACCGACACCGGCAGAAGGGAAAGACGAAACACCGCTTCCCATGCGCCGGTGGTGGGCAGGAACGAGGCGGCAATCACGAGCGCGAAGGCTCCGGCGCCCGCGATCACCAGGATCGTTGCCGTATCGAGGATGTTCGCGAAGCAGACGAATGAGACCGGAGCGACGATAGCAAGAACGAGAAAGATCCCGTTCGGTTGTTTCGTACTATTCGTGCGTCTTCCCCTCAGGCGCGCAAGGCCCTTCCCGGCGGCGTTGGCGATCGCGGTGATCAAGAGCGCGGTTATCAGCGCGTAGATTCCGGTGACGATCACGCCCACGACCAGGTTCGATATGAGGTCCCGCGTCCAGATCCACGAAGACGAGCCACCGTCGCGAATGTGGCGCGCGAAGAACGCTGCAAGGCCGTCCGCAAGCCCCGCGACGAGAGAGAACCCTGTGAGATATCTGACCTGGGCTGCCGTAGGGATCATGCGCAAGCGCCCGCACAATGACATGTCTTTTTTGTCACAATAGATCTTCCGCCTGTCACGCCATGGCGCATGCGCGACGGCGGACGACAAAGTTACCCCTCCAGAATGCATAATATCGCAAGAGGAGGTAGGAGGCAGCCAAATTTTCGGTTCAGATAAATGGAAGAAAATCAAAAAGGGTTGGTAGAGTAAAGGGAAACTTGTTGCCCGGAGCAAACGATGAAACGTTTCAAGAAGCCGGTAGTTGATAAAGTAGATCCTCGATACCCTGAATACGAGATTGCGCAAAAAAGCAGGCGGGAATTCATGGTCCTTCTGGGAGGTGCGGGAGCGGCGAGTCTGCTGATGGGTTGCGGTTCAAAAAAAGAGCCGCTTGCGGGAAAAATCGCTTCTCCTCACGGACAACCCGATGGGACAGACGTTTCAGAAGGTGGCGACTCGGCGCTCCAGATCGCGAAGGAACCCGGTGATGTGCCGTCTGATAGCCAGAGCAAGCCATCTCATCCAGGTATGCCGCCTCGGCCCGAGCATCTGGAAGTGCTCCGTCTTCCGCCCGACGCCGTTTACGTGGCCTCTTTCTCCGGGGGCGGCACAATCTCCTTCGCCGTATGGATAGAACACAGCAATCCCAAACTCAGACCGTTCGTTCACGAGAACCTCGGCACGATAGGAAGAGCATTCACTGACGTGATCTCAAAGGGGTTTCACACCTCAGATTTCGATCATCCCCGGGGCGAGGCGAGCGCAACGCGGCGTTTGCAAGAAACATTCGAGAAGCTCTACACCGGAGAGACAGGCGAACCCGCAGGTATAAGATACTTACGGTTAGAGATAATGCGCAAGGACGACAAGATGCCGGTTCCCGGCGGAATCGTAGCCCCGGTCGATCCCGAACCGCGTCCACGCCCTCGAGGTGTGCCCGCGCTCAAACCCATCATCCCCAAAGGCGTCAAGTGACCAGACGCTGTTCCTGACGCGCGCCCGAACAAACGCTGATCCTTTTATCGTTTCATCCGTCGAAAGAACCAGGGGACGTAAAAGAAAAGCCTTGGAAAGAAATGATGAAACGATCAAAAAAACCAGTACAGACACAAAACGCCCCGGCGTATCCGGAAGCCCGCGATGCATCCTACGTTAACCGCAGGAGGTTTCTTTCGTTGCTCACGGCGGGAACCGCCTCCGTTGCTGTCTTCGGCGCGGCGAAGGCGATTGGCGCGGCCCCTCAAGATCCCCGTTTCGCGCCTCCTCCTCCTCCCCGGCCGTACGACCCGCCCGATTATCCGGTCCCTGGTGGGATGCGGCCTCCGGTCTTCGCCAACTACCGTCTGCCTTCCCATGGGAGCTGGTCGACAGTGCTGGATGACGGGCGTTATGTATCGTATGCCCTCTGGATCAGGTACGATTACACCGAAGTGTTGAGATGCGTGAAGAATAGCAGTTCCAGCATCCAGAGTTATCTCGGCCAGCTTGTGCGAAGATACCTTCACACGGAGAACCTGTACGACACCCGGCGTTTGAGAAAAATCGAGCGGAAGCTCCTGAAGAAGATCCGGCGCCTCCTCCCGGATGTTCTCGATAACGACCTGATAGCCGTGAATCTCGAAATATTGCGAGAAAAATACATTCAACCACTGGACGGCGAGATCGGCGTCCCGCACTATTTCGACTGATGGCACGTAACAAGAAACCGGCAGTTACGATTGAGGAACCAACGTATCCCAGCGTCGAAGACGCCGGAATCGACCGCAGGCGTTTTCTCGCCATTCTGGCTGGCGGCGCGGCGGCGACCGCGATCTTCACCGGCTGCAGCAATAAAGAACACGAACGGCTTCCGGGGCAAGAACCGGTTCCCCAGTTGCCCGGAATAATGCCCCACCCGGATCCGTCGCCGGAGGTAATTCCGCGTGCGTTCGCAATTCCCAGGATAGTACTCCCCGGCCTCGTCGATCTGAGCAACGACCCGTATGCACCGCCGCCCAACGCCACCGGCATGCAGGTGAGTCTGCCCGATCGAACATCTACGGCATTCACCCTCTTCTTCTCGTGGGAAACGGACGCAGATCGCGAGATGATTGTCCGTCGTGCCGATCTGCTCATGACGACGGCGAGCAATTACCTCTCAAGCAGCTGCAATCATCGCTCTGTCACCGATCCTGCTGGCATCACCGAGACCCGGAACGCCCTTCGGCCGCTGCTCCTGGACAAACTCGGGAGACCTGGGCGAATTTACTTCCTCGACATCCAGTTTGGACGTGTGGAACGTGTGGAACATGTCATGGGTCGTACGCCCAGACCCCGGCCCCGGCCCCGGCCCCGGCCGAGACCAAAACCGCGCCTGAATGGCAAGTCTGCGATGCCGTTGAACGTCAAGGACCCCTTCAAGGAACGTTGATGGACGTAACTCTGTTCCTGAATCATGCGTGCAATATGGCTTGCACTTATTGCTACAACGGCAACAAGTTTCATCGCCCCATGTCGGAAGACATAATGCGAAGGGCCGTGGAGATGGCCTTCTTCGGGAAGGACGCGCGCATCTCATTCTTCGGCGGTGAACCGTTACTGGAGTGGAAAATGATGAAGCGGGCCATGGCCTACGCCCGCGATCTGGAGAAAAAAAAATACGAGGACAAGACCCCCGTGCGCTTCTCCATGACCACCAATGGAACCCTGGTGTCAAAAGAGGTTCTCGAGATCCTGAAGAACGAGCGCTTTCACCTTGTCTTCAGTCTCGACGGAAATCGCGAATCACATGAGCGCACCCGATCCTACGCGGACGGCGCCTCTTCGTATGATGTGATTGTGGAAAACCTCGAGCGCGCAGTCAAAGCCATTCCTTCGGTGGAGACAATAACGGTCATAGATCCCCGGAACGCCGAACTGATCCCGGAGTCGTTCGAATCGATAATGTCCCTCGGTGTGAAGAACCTGAACTTCTCCCTGAACTACGAAGCCGAATGGACCGACGAGCAACTGGCGACGCTCGAACATTCCCTCGATCGTTTGGTGGACATCTACATCGCGAAATACCGTGAGGGCATCGACTTCGCGCTGGACCTGTTCGACTCCAAGGTGATCACCCATCTCAAGGGTGGATACGCCTGCCGAGATCGATGCAAGTTCGGAAAGGAAGAACTCTGCGTCGCTCCGAGCGGTATGCTCTACCCCTGCGAGCGCCTGGTCGGAGAGGATACGCGCCATGACGTGACGATCGGAGACATCTGGAAAGGCCCCGATCTTCAGAAGGTAGTGGAGATGGGCAAAAAGAAGGACGAGCCCGACGCCGAGTGTGTGGATTGCAAGCTCCAGCACCGCTGCATGTTCTGGTGCGGCTGTGTCAACTACGCGACCACGGGCAATGTCGGAGAGACGTCCGGTATTCTATGCAAGCTCGAGCAGATGGCCATCGCGGCTGCCGACAGGGCGGCGGGAACGCTCTTTGCGGAAGAAAACCCGATGTTCATCGGAAAGTTCTACTGCGCTTCGTAGACTGGTAATTTTATGAAAAAATGGCAACCTGTAAGGGGTGCGGCGACCGCCGCCAAAGGAATTACGCTCACGAAAATCCACCGCCTCCCCCGCAAGATCCGCCAGATGAACCCAGGGTGGGAAGCGATCCGCCCGACGAGCCCGTGGAGACGGAAAACGAGGAGAGAACCCGCTCTATGTCGTGGGAGTTACACCCCGGGCATTGTACTTCATTGTTATCTTTCGAGTTGCGGATCAACTCCTCGAACACGTCGCCGCATTTTACGCATTTGAACTCATACATGGGCATGGGAAGAACTCCTTTTCAATTTCACTTCTAACATGAAATCAGCGAATGCCCGGTCATCTCTGGCGGGACCGGCAAGTTCATGAGGTGGAGTAATGTGGGCGCCACATCCCGCAGGGAGCCGCCCGATCGAAGGGTTATCTCTTTGTATCGATCATCCACCAGAATGAGGGGCACCGGATTGAGGGTATGGGCCGTGTGGGGCTCCCCCGTGCGCTCGTCCAGCATCTGCTCGCTGTTTCCGTGATCGGCCGTCACCAGCATTGCTCCGCCCCGGGCCATGATCGCATCGCGCAGCCGACCGAGCTGGATATCCACGGTAGCCGCCGCCTCCACCGCCGCCGCGAGCACTCCCGTATGTCCCACCATGTCCGGGTTGGCAAAGTTCACCAGGATGAAACCGTCGTCGTGCTCCTCCATGCGGGCAATCACGGCGTCCGCCACCTTCGATGCGCTCATGCCCGGCGCCAGATCGTATGTGGCCACCTCCCTGGGGGAGGGGATGAGCCGCCGTTCCTCAAGGGGAAAAGGCTCCTCTGTACCGCCATTGAAGAAGAACGTGACGTGGGCATATTTCTCGGTTTCAGCACATCGAAATTGGTGGAGGCTTCGGTCGGCTATTACCCGGCCGAGGATATTGCTCAGGGGATGTGGCAGGAAGGCTGCGGGAAGGCCGAAGTCGGAACGGTACTCGGTCATGCAGACATAGGATGCGAGTCTGGGGGTTTTTCCCCGTGGAAACTCGGCAAAATCGACGTCGGTGAGCGCCATGGTGATCTCCCTGGCTCTGTCCGCCCGGAAATTGAAGAAGAAGACCCCGTCTCCGTCGACGATATTTCCCCTGGGCTCGCCGTCGTCGCCGACGATTATTCGCGGTTCGATGAACTCGTCCGCCTGACCGGCCTCGTACGCTGCGGCCATCGCCTCGTCGCTGGTGTTATGTCTGGATCCCATACCCATCACATGGGCCTCGTATCCGCGCCTCACACGATCCCAGCGCTTGTCCCGATCCATGCTCCAGTAGCGGCCCACCACGACTCCGATCTCAGCCTTGCCGGAGATGTTCTTCTCGATCTCTGCCAGGTAGTCGCGCGCGGAGAAAGGCGGTGTATCGCGCCCGTCGGTCAGAGCGTGCAGGATTACACGGAGCCCTGCGCCGCTGAGCAGATCGATCAACGCGTAGAGGTGCACGAGAGAGCTATGCACACCGCCGGGGGAGCAGAGCCCCATCACGTGCGCCCGCCCGTCCGATGCCCGGATCTTTTCTATGGCATCCTGGAACACGGGGTTGTTCGCAAAGCTTCCGTCCTCGAGTGCGTCGTTGATGCGAGTGAGCTCCTGCTTCACCACGCGGCCCGAACCCAGGTTGAGATGTCCCACCTCGGAGTTGCCCATTTGCCCGTTGTCCGGGAGGCCCACGGCCTTTCCGTGTGCCAGAAGCGTGGTGTGCGGTCGGCTGGACCAGAGATCGTCGAAGACGGGTGTCGCAGCCAGGGAAAGCGCGTTATACGGTCCGGCCGGGGCCATCCCCCAACCATCCATGACAACCAGCAACACCGGGCTCGTACTTGTCTCGTTCATGATTTGCTCACAAATGCGTACCTCTATTTCTGGTATGGCACGTTTCTGATTATGCACAAGGCGCGATAGAGCTGCTCCATCAGCATCAGGCGCGCCATTCGGTGCGGGAGGGTCATCTTCGAGAGCGCCAGGGTAAGCCCTGCGGCGTTCACAACATCGTCCGGCAGGCCGTCGGCTCCTCCGATCAATAGGGCTACCTGGCGAAAACCTCTGTTCATCCATCCCGAGACGATCTTCGCAAATTGCCGGGAGTCGTACTCCTCGCCCCGCTCGTCGAGGGCCACCAGGATATCGGCCTTTTCGGCTTCCTTCCGCATCCTCGCAGCGATGCGATCTTCGCGGTCTTTCTTCAGGACTACCTCGTCCACGGGCAGGAACTTCCGGCAGCGGGTCACATAGTCGGCCACCGCCGAGGCAAACGGATCGGATCGTTCTCTGCCGACGCTGACTATCTTGAGCTTCACCCGGTCCTACCGGCTCGCGGCGACCCGCCGGATCGGTACTCTCACCGCGTCGATCCAGAGACCTTCCAGATCGTAGAATCCGCGGGTCATATCCTCGAAGACATGGACCACGACTTCACCGTAATCCATGAGCACCCACTTGTTGTTCTCGCGCCCTTCCACACCGAGCGCCGTGACGCCCTCCTTCTTGAGAGTCGCCTCCACCTCCGAGGCGATGGCGTCCACCTGGCGGTCCGTTCGCCCCGAGCAGATCACGATGTAGTCGGTGTAGTCCACCTTTTGCCCCACATCCATGATCTCCACTGATAGTGCTTGTTTTTCCAGCGCCGTATCGGCGACTTGAAGGGCCAATTCCTTTGCGTTCAATCGTTACCTCATGTCCAGTATGGCCAGCGGGATGTTCTCGATCCCGCGCAAAAAGGAAGTGTAGCAGGAACCCGGATCATCGACCAGTTTTTCCGATCTACCCTGTGTGTTCTTTGTTGCGATCAGGTTGACGAATGGGGCTGGAACCATGTCCTACAGACCGAACTCAACCGCAACGAGGAACATGATGTTCATTGCCCGATAGGCGTTGTCATCGCTGTTGTCGCCCGTGTTTTCATTGAGGACGTGAAGCGACCAGTAAACTCCCGGCACGATGGCGATGGGTCCGACGGGGATGGCATACCCCACTCTGATCCGCGGTCCCATGTTGAAGCGGCGGAAATTGTCCCAATCGTCTCCATCCCACTTTTCTATTTGTTTGTTCCCCCCGGACTCTTCTATGTCCTTCCCTGTAAGGGCGAACGCAATTTCCCAGGCCGCGCCGATTTGAAGTCCCTTGATGTTCAGCGACACGCCCAGGGGAATAGTCAAGTAGGTGAGCTTCAACTTGTTCTTGTAATCTATTGTATCGATGGTCCCCTCATCGCGTGAGCCCTTCCCGACGAATCCCAGGCCAGCCTCCAGTGCCAGCAACGGCGTAAGATAGAAATCGAAATACGCGCCGCCGCCCCCCGCGAATCTAAACTTGGCGTCGTCATAATCTCCTACCTCATGGGCCATGCCCAGCGTGAAGTAACCGCCGATTGCCATCTTGTTGCCGCCGCTCGAAACGTCATCGGTCGACACCGTCGCATCCTGCGCCGAAGCGTTTGAACCTATAAGAACGGTAACAAGTGCTAACCCGACTATGGATATTTTGCTCATATTTCCTCCCGCGAGCGCCGCCAATGCGACCGGCCCGGCTGATGGTTCCAACAAGGAACCCCCTCATAAAGACGCGAGTACCCTCCAAAAGGTGTCTGGCAATCTCCTCAAAATGATAGCGTCAATAATTGAAGAGAGAACTCATCTCGACACCATGATGGCGTTGACGGAAAATGTGATACCATAATTTCCTTTTTAAGAGAGAGCACCGAGGAAGAGCCATGAGTCAAGAAATGAAAAAAATTTGCGCGCGTTGTGGAGTGCCCGTTCAATCCGATGAGGATCTTTGCAAGGTGTGTGCTGCGGACGCCAAGTCCCGAACCTCCACTATGCCCTGCATCGCCTGCGGGGCGGCCAATCTTTCGAACGCCATTGTATGCGAGGCATGCGGAGCACCGTTCCAGCCCCCGGGATCTTTGGGTGGGCGGGAGTCGGAGGAGTTCGGACACCAGACCATGGGGATCAAGGGGCGCCTGGCGGAGTTGCAGGTGATCGAGGATTGCTTTGATCTTTGCCTGGAAAAGGGCTTCGTCGGCGGTTGCATCGTGTTGGGCGAGAGCGGGATGGGCGTCAGTACGCTCCTCGATTCCTTGTGCGAACGGCTCAGCGGGCGCATGCCCGAGAATCGTATTTTTCACGTCCATTGCAGAAAGGATCAGGATCTTTTCGGTCCAATACGCGGGGTTATCCGCCAGAGATTGCAGGCGGCCGAGGGGGCGGACCCGGTGGCATCGCGATTGCGGTTGGCGTCGATGGTGGGAGAGGTGCTGGGCGCCGAGTCGGCTACACTGGTGACGGAGACTGCCCACCTGCTCGGCTACCTGGCCAACATGCCGTTCCCGAACAGCCCGGTTCTTCAGACCCTTGAATCCGATCAGGAACTCCTGTTCAAGCGCGTGACGGAGGCCATAGTTCGTTTTCTCCAAAACGACGCTGTGGACGGACCCATAGCCCTGGTGCTCGACGGAATCCACAGGACCACGCCGGAGTCCCGAAAGTTCCACATGGAGATCTTGAACGCCCTTGGCCCGGTGCCGGTGATGGTGGTGATCGGCGGCAAGCCCGAGATTCGGGATATGACCGACAATCCCTCCGTGATTCGTGTAAATCTCGAGCCCCTCGACGACGACATCATGACCGGGCTGTTCAGGGAGTTCATGCCCCTCCTGAATGATCCGCCGCAAGAGCTGATCGAGGCGGTCATCAACCGATCCGCCGGAAACCCGGGCTCCATGAAGCAGCTTTGTGCGCTTCTTCGGGAGTCCGGCGTCGTGGACACCACCACCGAGCCGTGGACCGCCGACGTGAGCAAGCTGAGCATGGCCGATATGCCGGTCAGTCTGCTCGACGCACTCAAGGCGAGAATGGAGCGGCTTGATCCGAGGGATCGCGCGGTTCTCAGGTACGCCTCCGTCATCGGTGACGTGTTCTGGGACGAGGGCGTGACCTCCCTCACCCGCCAGCGGGTCAAGATGAAAGATGAGATCGGCGCCGCCCAAATATGGGCCGATGATTCCGACGGGCTCGCGCTTTCGTCGTCGCTCACCCGCCTGGTGGAGCGATTGTTCATCGTCGAGTTGCCCGATCGGGATATCTCCGGATCGATCAAGTACGCGTTTGCAAAGTCCGGCATACGGGAAGAGATCCTGAAAGACATGAAAGACGACGAGCGCCGGACTCTGCACATTCTCGCCGCCCAGTGGCTCTCACATGTCACGGAAGAAAACGGTCACCTCTTTTCATGGGATGAGGCCATTCAATGGGAAGCGGCGGGCGAAAACCACCTGGCAGCCCAAGCCTACGCACGCGCCGCCAGATACGCTCGCTCGCGCTATCTGAACCAGAAGGCCATCAAGCTCTTTCAGAAGGTCCTCGACCTTGCCGATGATCGAGATCGAGTTCTCATCCTGAATACTCTCCACGATCTTGGATCGGTGCAGGAACTGCTCGGGCAATACGAGGCCGCCGAACTGTACTATACCGAGATGCTGCGACACGCATGGATCCTGGTTCATCGGGGCAAGGCGGGTGCGGCCCTCAACAAGATCGGTCGCCTCTATCGGTCCCGTGGCGACGCCGCAGCCGCTCGGGCTTTCCTGGACAGGGGCATGTCGCTCTTCAAGGCCGCTGGTGACGCCAAGGGCGTGGCCGCATGCCTCGGGGATCTCGGCGAGCTGGCGCGGCGGCAGGGCTCTTACGACCGTGCCTTCAAGCTGGTCACCCAGGCGCTCGAACTTCAGCGTAAAATGAACAACAAGCTCTCCATCGCCGTTTGCCTGCACAGCCTCGGACATATTGAGGCGGGACGTGCGTCGTACGCTCAGGCGGGACGATACCTGGAAGAGGCGTTCAACCTGAGGCGTGAGCAGGGCGACAAGGGAGGTATGGCCCACACCCTGTCGGCACTGGCAATCGTGCACTTCAGCCGGGGAGATCTTGACAGTGCCATCGCCAGATGGGAGGCGGCCTTGAACCTGGCGCAAGAGGTCGGAGATCGCAGGATGCTGGCCATCGTGCACAACAACCTCGGTGAGGCCCTGCGGGACCAGGGCAAGCTCCAGGAGTCCATGGATCAGTTCAAGTCGTGCGAGGTGGTGGTAACCACACTGGACGACCGGATCCTTCACTCGGAGGTATCGCGGAATATTGGGATTCTTTCCCACAAGATGGGAGACCTTGAATCCGCCAGTCTGCAGCTCGAAAGGTCGTTGATGCTGGCCCGCGAGATAGGGGCCAAGGAGCTTGAGGGTCTGGCACTGCGTGCCTCCGGAGAGTTGGCCGCAGAGACCATGTGGGATACCTCCAATCCGGAGGCAAAGGACGAGGCCGTGAGTTATTTCGACAAGGCCCTGGTGATCTTACGGTCCACGGGAAACGAGTACGAGGTGGCGCGAACGCTGCATGCCTACGGCAATCGCTTGCTCGAGAAGGGTGACATGAATGGGGGCAAGGAACTGCTGGAACAGGCCGAGGGTATCTTTCAGAAAATCCAGTCCAAGACGGGTGACAAGATATCGCGTACCATCAGAGAGATCATCTCCCCGCCCGTGAAACAAACGGCCCAGAAGAAGAGCAAGCTGGCAGGGGTCAAGTCGATGTTGACCAAGAAGAAGGAGAATCCCTCCGTGGCCATCCCCGACATGACCGATGATCTGGAGAGCAACGACGACTAGCGGGAGTAAAAAGGCGATATGGACAAGCAAGATAAAAAGAAATCGGGAGAAAAAGAGGGCAAGCCTGTCCGGTTGCAGATCAAGGCATCGGACGATATAGCCAAGGGCGTCTATTCAAACATGGTGCTCGTTCACAACAACGAGCTGGAGTTTGTAATGGATTTCGTTTTCATGGAGCCTCAGCGTCCACAGGGACACGTGGTGTCCAGAATTGTCACCAACCCCAAGGCCGCCAAGAAGTTGCTCACGGGCCTCAATGAGCTGGTTCGGCGTTACGAGGAGAGGTTCGGGGAAATAGAGATCCCCAAGACCCCCACCGGCCCACAGGGAAGCTACCATTAGGTCCGGTTATCAGTTACATTGGATTCGAAGATAGCCGATTTCAACAGCGGGAATGATCTCTCATGGTCAACGAGCGACGAAGATATCCGAGGTACGAAATCATCGCCCAGGTAACTATCCGAAGCGGGGGGGAAAACTACCTGATGGACGTCGGAAACATCAGCTGTTCCGGAGTGTTCATCTCTGCGGACAACCTGGATAGTATTTCTTTTATCTATGAAGGCCAGGATCTGGAGATGGACCTGTTCACCACAGAGCATCTCGAAAACGTCAAGGTGAAGGGCCAGATTGTCCGTTTTGAATATGGGTCGGACGGCGGGAAGAAAGGTTTCGGCGTGGAGTTCGTAAAGGCGACTACGAAAGACAACGATGGCCTCCTTCGCCTGGTGAATATGGCGGTCGAATCGATACATCCCCCGCCGCTGCCCGGCCGCGGGTCAAGGAGAGCGACCGACTAGGATTGTGAGACAGTCATGATATTTAGATTATCGATATTTGCCATGTTGTTGCCGGCGGTGATCGGTTGTGAAAATGACCTGCACGCGGCCCTCGACCAGGTTCGCGCCGCAGCGCCCAATGTCTGCAAGGACTATTGCGAGGACAAGCTGGCTTGCGAGTTCCCGGCCGCGCAAGGCGACGAGGAAGACATGGCGTTTGCAGCAGCCATTCGGCGGTGCACAATAAACTGCGCGTGGTACATGGACGATGGCGCTTATGTTGTCGAGGTGGGCGATCCGACGGAGAAAAAGGCCTACGAAGATCACGTGACGGGCGCCATGCTCCAGGACATGCTCAAGTGTTCATTCTACGAGGGAGTTTTCCTTTGCACCGAGCAGGAAAATGGTGAGGATCTTCTCATGATCAATCCCCTCGTACAGTCCATGTGCATCGACGCGGATAACTGTCTCTCCCTGCTGGGAATCGACCAGGAGATGGAGTGGATGCCCTTCACCGATGGTGGAGGAGAATGCATCACTTCGGGGGATCAGATCATCGAATCGATGTTCTACTGACGGGTTTGATCAAACCTGCGATTTGAAGGGCTGCAGGACGAGCCAGGCTTTCATCTGCTCGCGATAGATATTTGCCGGGACTTTTTCGATCTTCTCTACGAGTTCCAGATATTTCTTCTTGAGTTTTTGCGCTGTCTTCTTGAGTTTCTTGCAGGTTCTACCCTTGCAACTCGTCAGCTTGAGATCCTCTATGAGCCCGTCTCTTGTGGCGGTCTCCCAGCTCAGGTCGATGGATCTACCCTGAGGGTGGATGGGTTTGCATTTCACTGCAAAGCCAAGGACATTGACCTCCAGCATGCAGCGCAATTTGTGGATCTCGTTGATCTCCTTGAGCATGGCTCCCAGGGATTCCACGGGTTCGAGCACGGTCGCAATTTCCTTGGATTGTGAGGCGACTTGCTCCCATGTCTTTGCCCGCTGCGCCACGACTTCGGGGTCCGCCCCCACCTTGAACGAGCCGATCACATCCATGGCCACCACGCAAGCCGCGCCCGTGGGATCGGACTCCATTCGTTCTTTCACCCAGTCGACTATCCCATCGCCGTCAGCCGATGCCCTTTCGACCATCGGTCCGAGAAGATCGACCGGTACGCAACGCCACCTGGAGAAGACGTCCACCAGGGAGAGATCGCACTTCTCCTGAAATTCCTGCTCGTCGAGAACTCGAATAGCTTCGATTCGAGGCCAGACGTCAGCCGGTGCCTCGATGGGTCTTTTGCAGACGTGAACCGTCATGGGGCTCGCTTCTCCTTCTGTTGGGTCGCCGCCCGATTCGTCCGAGGATGAGGTCTCCGTTGCTCCAGAGACGCCGTCCGGGCGTTCAGGTCTCGCTCCCGATTTCGCTCCACCGCAATTTGTAGTTACCAGGGCAAAAGCCGCAAGTAGCAACGCGTAAAACCAGGTTCTTCCCATTTTTCCTACCTCCGTTGTCTTTTCCCGTTGGCAATTCTACCCGTAGCGTCGCCAAAGAAAAAGGGCACCTACGAAAAAACGTAAGTGCCCCAAATTATTCTGCGCGCCCGGAGAGATTCGAACCCCCGACCCTCGGTTCCGTAGATTTGTATTTTTCAACACGGCAAACGGGCGTTTTTATTATGTTTTCGGTCATTTGTGGGATTCTGTAGGTTCTTCGCAAATCCACCCATCGTAGTCTGATTTATAGCGCCAATTTCAACCCTGGCAAAAGCCGCAAACCCGCACCATTACTGGCTACTCTGGCAGCGGCTACTTCGCAAAATGGGAAGAGTTGCAAGATGCCCTTTCCCGCCGTTTTGGTCCCATTTTGGTACCATAAATATCAGATGGCGATTCATCCCCAAACCATCCCCCACCCGCCGCCGCCCGACCTTCACCGACGGGAGCCTCGTTGCGCTGTGAAATCGTAAGAAAGGTCGATCTACTCGATGTCCAGGGCATCCTTCAAGGCGGGAAGCGAGGAGGGTTTCTCGAGTACGGCGTCAACCTCGGGGGCCGTCGGAATCATGGAGGGCCGCGACCCGGAAAAGATGATTGCCCGCACGATTCCAGGGTACCGGGGGCGCCATTTCTGGACGAGATCTGTACCGACCGGGTGCTCGCCACCGAGGTCGAAATCGCACACCAGGTG